>JBBSLG010000009.1:0-153562 GCA_038255435.1 Lysobacterales bacterium | reverse complement strand
AGCGATGCCAGGTCAACGCCACGATCGCAGTCCGTCGCGCGCGTCCAATTCCAACGAACTTCACGTCACCCGACCAGCGAGGTCGAAAAACTACACTAATCTTTTGAACTGGCTGTCTCAAAGCTATTGACGCGTTCCGGGATAAGGAATGTTTGCTCGATCGGATAACTAGCGAAACCTTGATGACAGACCCGCGCTCGGAACCGTCAAAAGTCTACGGTTTCGTGGTGGTGGATCTTGCGTTCTTTCTGCTGTCTGACTTCGAGTTTGTTTCGTTTGATGCAGTGATGCCTGAAGAAGTTCTGGGCGTTCTTCCGCAGCGAGGGGTGTTCGCGCACTTCGAGTGGGTCCAGAATCCGGGCAACCGCAGCAAGCTTCGAGCACGATGTCGCGAGTGGATTGAGAAGAACGAGGTCGTGGCAAAGAGCGAGACCAAAAGTCGATGAAGGCCGATGCGCGTTCGTGAAATGCTGCGCCATGACTCTGCAGCAGGGACCAAAAATAGGAGACTTTGAAGATGAAGAGTTTGGTGACTTTGGCAGTATTTTTTCAGTTGTGCTTGCTAGCCGGCGGTTGCGCGACAACGCCATTTCCACGTCTTGTGGACGCGGCACCGATGCCGTCGATGACCGATGGCTACGTGGTTTTTTCGCAGGTGAAGGCGAGCAAGGGCGATCATCTCTGGGAATTTGCGTTCAGGCCAAGCGGGGAGGACAAGGGCATCGGCGTTGGTCGTGAAGTGCGCTGGCCGAATGGGTTCTATGAGCTTCCTTGCGGACGCCTCGGGTCTGTTTGGCTGATGCGCGTGGCGCCAGGCGAATACCAGTTCGGCCCCTGGTTTGTTTCAAGCGGTCCGTTGCCGTTGGTTGGAGCAATTGCAGCCCATTCGATCAACCGGAAGACCTATGCTCCCGGGACGTCGGATCTCATCGTTCGACCCAATGAAGTGGTCTATCTCGGCGAGCTGTCCATTGACGAGGAGTCGAACAATGGGGCGATCGTCGAGGATCGATGGGACTGCGATTGGCAGTACATCAAGGCAACGTGGCCTGACGCTGAGCGACTGCCCGTGCGCAAGGAAATCGCGAATTTTAGGCCGCTAGCCGAGAGCGCACCAACGAAGGGCAAGGCGGGCAAGTAGTTCCTAAGCGCTGGAAACGGGATTGCAGCTGACAGTGCGATCCCGATCCGACGCGGGGCCGGGTAACGGGTAACTGGGATGAAGGATGACCCAGTCCCGTGCTTCGTTGCCGACCGGATCGCGCGATCTGCTTGGAGATGCCGTTGCCGCTTGAACCCGTGCATCGGTCATGTCGAGGATGAGGACCTGCTGCGGCCGGAGGCGCGAGGACCGTGGTCCTCGGCACACGAACGCAGTCATCTGCTCTACCGCAACTTCCAGCCACATCTGGCAGGGGGTAACTTTGGGGGTAACCGTATGGCTGATCGTCACACCAAACCTGCCAAATATGCTGTTTCCAGTCGCGATTCAATAGCCGCCGCCTCCACCATTAAAACAAGACGCCACCTTCGGGTGGCGTACTTGTTTGCAGATGGTGGCGGCAGGGCTGAAACAGCCGAGCCCGCCCACGCCTTTGTCCCCATGGGAATTTCATGCAGAGGCGCAAGCCCCGCGCTATGAAGCCCCCGTGGGGACAGCGGCATAAGCAATGGCAACCCAACGGCCAGAACGCTTGCGCCACAAGGCTCCGGTCTGATCGCCCCCGCTCTACCCCAGATCATCACTTGCATTGTCCGGTCTCGTGGGCATTTGCCGAACTTGGTCTGTGCAGGGGGATCACCGTGCGCCGGCGACAGATCGGCGCACATCACGGACCGTTGGGTCCGCTTGGGAGAGTACGCATGATGTCGAGAATACTGATGGGCCTGTGCCTGACATGGGCATTGCTGCAAACAGCCGCGGCCGCGCCGCTGCCTGTGGCCAATTCACTGGCGATCGAGAAGGAATCCGCCATTGCCTTCGATCCGGATGGCCAACGCGGTCTGGTGGTTTTTGTTCAGAACGGGTACGTCTATGGCCGCTATGTCGATAGCGCGGGTCGGCCTACCGCTGCGCCGGTGTTTGGTATTTTTCCGGTGCTACATCCGACCAGAGACCGCAGCTATTCCAAACCCAGCGTCACCTTCAAGCGCGGCCAGAACCGCTTCGTGATCGCCGCCGAAGAAACCGAAACCCGCATCATCAACTTGCCCGACGGCCCGCTCGCCCTGACCTTCCCGTCGGGCATCGCGGTCACCGCGTTCAATAACGATGGCTCGCGCGCGGGCAATCGCTTTCTGCGCACGCCGATCGCTTCGGCTGCGCGCAATGAAAAGCGCCCGGTTGTTGTGGCCGACGAACTGAGCGACGCCTGCTGCATCGCGGTGGCCTGGGAAGACGAGGCCTATGCGCACAAGTTCTACGTGCAGCGCATGAATGCCGACCTGCTGCCACAGGGCGCCATCGCCGAGCTGGCGCCAACCGGCGCCGACCGCATCGCCAACGTGGCCGCTGTCTATGAGCTCAGCCGTGATCGCTTCACCTTCGTCTTCGATATGGTGGATACCAGCGCGCGCCGCTGGGTGGCCACCAGCAGCATAGCCGCATACACCGGTGGCTCGGTGCGCAGCCGTACCATTGCCGAACGCACCGGACACGGCGAACGCAGCACCGAACTGCCTCGTGGCACACCGACCCTGGTGCACTCCGAAGGTCTGGATACCTATGTGGTCGCCTGGCGTCTCGGCAATGGTTTGCGCGCCGCCTTTCTGCCACCCGACATCACCGGCACCGTGAGCAGCAGTTTCGCCATCCCGACCGCGGCACCCTGCACCACGCCGCCGTTCTGCTTTTTCCTGACGCCGACGACTTCGGCGCGGCCGGCTCTGGTTAACGCACCGGGTACGCGCCGGGTGTATGTCGTGGCGGCAATGAACCCGCTGCTCGGCGACGGCCCTGCTGTGCTGGGCGCCTATGCGATCGACTCCACCAGCGCCACCGCGGTCACGCCATATCTCGCTGCCATCTCGAACGCCAGTCACGGCGCCGCACTGAGCGCGGGCGCCGTATGGTCACCAGGCGCGCGTCGCGTGATTGCCGCATGGGACAGCGCCGGCCCCACCCGTGACGTCTACGTCGGCGATCTGCTGCCCTGATCGCCCTGCCCGGCACCGCAATGGTGCCGGGTCTTCCGTGCTCGTGCATAGCGGGGCTTGCACCGCAGCGGCTGCTGTTGCCGTTGTCCCCCTGGCGACTTCCTTCGGTCGTCCCCGTGGATTGCGTAGAGCGCGGGCTTGCCTCGCTGCCGTTGCCGTTGCGGTTGTACCAAGGAGATTGACCGGCTCCGCTGTTGAGCGCCATGGAGCGGCACTTGCCCCACCACCACCGTCGCGACCACTGCGACATCCTCCGGCTCTAATCGCCACTCCCTAACGAGAGGAGAGCGAACCATGAATCACCCCGGGCCACTCGATGAACTCTACGACCTCATCCTCGCCATGGCACGGCGCGATGATGTGCACTCGGTGTCCTGCCAGTTCTACGATCCCAGACTGTGGGAAGGCTTGCTGCGCGAACAGGTCAAGCGCGCGGGTCAAACCGGCAAATCGCCAGAGGAAGCGTTCTACCTGAGCGGCCCCGACAGCGGCATCCCCGGCATCGCCAAGTTTCACCCCGGGCTTGAAGACGTGCCCGAGGAAAAATGGTTCGACGGCAGCACACTGGAAGAAAAACTGGGTGGCGCCATTCACATCCCCTACGAGGGCGTCTGCGGCGCCGACCTATTCGTGTACCCCCACTGGCGGAAAATCGTCCCGGATAGATGGGAAAAGGATGGCGCACAACTCGACTGGGCGACCGGAGGCAAACCCTGCAACCACCTGCTCATCGAACAAGACCTCGGCCAGCCGACCTGTGCCACGCGCATTGGCCCGATTGCGGGCAGTTGGTGGTTGTACAGCAGCACGGCGCCGTACAAGAACTGCGGAAAAAACTGGTGACCGATTCTGCAAGCCGACTGACGAAGCGCCTCGGTTCCCTGCCCCTGCCCTTGCCGTTGGCCCCCTGGTGACTCCCTTCGGTCGTCGCCGGGGATTGCATAGAGCGCGGGCTTGCCCCGCTGCTTTCGCCGTTGCCGTTGCCGTTGCTGTTGCCCTCGCCGTTGCCGTTGCCGTTGTCCCATCGGGACTCCCTTGGGACAACCGCATTGCCACAACCGCACAAATCGTCTCCGACTCACACCCGATCCGCCCTGCGAACCTTCGCAACAATGGATGTCCAAAACCAACACAGATCTTGTTCGTGCCGTTGATCTTGCTCGTGCCTTTGATCGTGCCCGTGCGGTTGATTTTGTAGCGCGGCTTGCCCCGCTGCTGTGTCTCTGATTCTGCTGGGCATCTCTGTGAGATGCCATCCCAACACCGCCGCGCATTCAAGATGGCATCTCGCAGAGATGCCCTACAGAAAGGCGTTGCTCGTCTCTGATCCTGTAGGGCATCTCTGTGAGATGCCATCCCAACACCGCGGCGGGGTCAAGGTGGCATCTCACAGAGATGCCCTACAACAGAGCGCTTCCTTCTAGAGCGCGGGCTTACCCCGCTGCACTTGCTGTTGCCCTCGCCGTTGCTTTGGCTTGCCCCGCCGCTTTCGCTGCTTCCGATCCATACTCTCTCCATACCCAAAAACCCACGCGCGCAATATTCCCTTGAAATTCGCATTCCGCAAAGCAATAATTCCTGCTGGAATGGAGTAATACCTTGCGCATATCTGGATTTTGTCTGTTCGTCCTGGCCCTGCTCGCTTGCAGCGCGGCACGCGCCGGAACCATCAACGGTGCCGTCACCTTATTGGAGGATGGGCAACCCGCGGTCGGCGCCCACGTCGCGCTGTACCAGCACACCTCGCCGTTTAGCCAGGTGCTGGTCGATGAGGACGTGATCGGCGCTTCTGGCGAGTACGTGCTAACCGGGTCCGATGGTGGCCAATTTCAACTGGGAGTCACGTTGGCCGGTCGCGTTACCGAAGGGCGGACCTTCCCGGGTTCGGCCAGCCCGCTGACCTACAATTTTGCACTGTCCCTGCCCTCGACCATCACCATCACCGTTCGTGATGCAGTGACCCTGCAGCCGATCCAGGGCGCAACCGTGAACTTCTACAGCAACGGAAGCAGCGCCGGCGCTGCGGCGACCGACGCCAGCGGCATCGCCATCCATTCCGGCATCCGGGGCGGCGGCTACCTGGCATGCGTGATCGACTCACGGGACGCCTACCGGAACGAATGCCATGACAACCAATATCTGCCCCTGGGCAATGCCATCCAGGGGATGACACCGTTCCCGCTCAACGGCGGCCAGAATCTCGCGCTGACCCTGGATCTGGACGCCGTCGGTGCCAGCGTGAGTGGCACGCTGACCAACCGCTACCTGGGCACACCGATTGCGCAGTCCATCTCGTTCAATATGTTCGATGTGAACGGTGTGCAGCTCGAACAGGCACAGCTCAACACTAATGCCCAGGGCATCTACACGCTTCGCGGTCTGGCACGCGGCACGTTTTTTCTGCAGGCGTCTGGCACGGGCAACAACTACTATTCGCCGCGCGTGTTTCCGGATATCGACTGCGCCTCGGGCTGCACGGTCACGCAGGGCACAGCAATCACCGTCGCCGGCGATGAGTCCGTTACCGGTATCGACTTTTCGCTGCACCCCGGCTCGGTAGTCACCGGCCGTGTCACCGAAGCCGGAACAGGAACCGGCCTCGCCAACGTACCGGTTATTGCAGGGAACGAATTCTTCCTTTTCGGCTGGGGCCAGGTGGCGCAAACCACCACCGCGATCGATGGCAGCTACACGCTGGCGCATATTCCGCCTGGGCCCACCAATCAGCAGTACCGACTCGGCACCCGCGGTGTCTCCACGCACATCAATCAGTCCTGGCCGAACATCCCCTGCTTTGGTGCCAACTGCTTCGATGGCAGCTCGCTGTCCATCGCGCGCGATGAAGTCCGCAATGGAATCGACTTCCAGCTGACAGCCGGCGCATCGTTCAGCGGAACGGTCCTCGAGCAAACCAGCGCGCAGTCGCTGGATGCCACCATCGTCTTCCGGAACGAATCCGGCACCATCAGCAACGTCATCAGCCATACGTCGTCGTCGCCGACGTACTCCAGCCCCGGATTGCCACCCGGCACCTATTTCGCCTATGCGTATCGGCAATCAGGCGCAATCCAAAAGTGCCAGGTCTTCTTCGGCCTGCCCTGCGCCTCGCCCAATCCAATCAACCCCGCCACCGCCACACCCATCGTCATCAGCGGCACGGGCGTCGTTTCCGGCATTGATTTCACCTTCGATGACGCGGAGCTGTTCATGGATGGTTTCGAACTCTGATCCGGACAGCGCGAGGTGATTGCAGCGTCATCCCACCCACGCCACGCACCCCGCCTGCTATCGCGTCACGCTGACCTGCACCCCATACGACGCAGACAACGGGGCGCAGCGATGGATGTCCGATTCCTGCGGCTCGACACCCAATCAACCGAGCACCGCTAAACAACTTCGACAGGCCGGGCGTTTCTCTGCAGCAAATCATCCAGCCACGGAGAAGCCTCGGGATAGTCCGAAGCCTGCAACACAAACTCCTGACCCTTCGCCGCAGACCGCAATCGGCAGCGTTCGTCCATCTGTGTCCAGCGCTTCAGGTCGCCGTGGTACGACAGGGGCTTTCGGCCGTCGCGGGGCATCAGCCAGCCGGGCAGATCCCAAATGCTGCGGCTCGCGTCGGCCGCGGTGAGATTCAGGTCGGGCGAGTAGTGGGAAAACCTGCCGCCGCCAGGAATGCTGGTATGGCTTCTGAACCTGTCGGTAGCGACGTACAGGGTGTTCAGGACGTTGTCGTAGTGCCCGGGCTGTGAGACATGGGGATGATCTGCGATCCACGGATATTCTCGGAGACATACTTCGCGCTCACTTGCGATTTGCAGAAGTTTGTCGATTTCGATCCATCCAAACAGCACATGCTGATTCGGTGCGCCGGGCGCGAAGCGCCACATTCCATTGTGTTGTTGGGCTTCGCGAAACCATCCGAAGAACAGAAACACATCTCCTTCAGCCACATTCTGCCTAGCGAGATGCCTCTGTGCCGTACCGGTCTGACCCAGCGCAGGACGCCAACCTGGCTTTCGATGACGTGGGGCTCGATCAAGATCCGGGTCCAGATGCACGATGGAGTCCAAAGTATGCCGATGATCCGGGTTCCTGCTGCTGCCACTGAGGTCGATCAGCATCTGCCCAAAATCAACACCATCAACGTCCATATCAGACATGCGGAACTTGTCGTGATCCGTCGGGATCGGCAGATGCAACAGCCGCCCATCCGGAAGTATCGGACTGGCCATACCGCCATACGATGAATCAAAGCCCTTGCGCGACAAAATCAAACGCCAATCCCGATCATCGGTCGCAGCCATCAAGCGCACCCCTTCCCGGCCTTGTTCGACTTCGCCCATTGTTCTGCTGACGCGATCGTCAGCGCCTGATCCACAGGCGCGCCATGCACACCCGGCGGCCAGGACCTCAGCCATTGTTCGATCAGCACAGCGTTTCTTGGCCCGTGGTCCTTGTTGACGGCGAAACCCACACCGCTGTGGACAAGATGAATCAGCTCGTTGGGGATCGGCACGCTGTTGGCACCGAAGTACCAGAATCGATCACTCAGCAGGACGTTTCGGCCGCTGGTGTCCTGGCCCTTTGAGGTCTCAGGATGGACATGATTTAGTACATAGGCCAGCTCTCCCTTGCCATCCGGCCGATAGATATTGTCCGGGAATTGCGATGCGCCTGGCCGCCGATTGCGAAAGCGCTTGTCCTCCCAGTATTCGCCCAGTTTCAGCACCTCCGTCACCTGCATGACATAGGTGACCTCGCCGGCCTTGCGGCTGCGAAACCCGATCACCCAGTCGCCGCGCTCGGCAGAAGCACGAATCTTCGGCTTGCAGATGGCCAGCGAACACACGCCATCGAATGGCCTGGGCGCGGTTCCGGCGTCGTAGCGCACGACATAGCGAAATACACGAGGAATAGCCGAAGTCTGCGCCGGAATCGCGCCCGTCAACGCGTTGGTCATCTGAATTCCCTGTTTCGAGACCGCTACCGAGCCGCATCGCATGGGGCTGCAGGACTGCGGTGTCCGAATATCACCAATATCGCAACCCAAATCAATGGATGACGTTATGCAGAGGTCAGTGAACAACAACAAACAAGAAACAGATGCGTTCGGCGAGGCGCCTAATTCACGTCGCAGCTATACCAAAACCGCCACCAACTCCGCCAAAATCATCACCGACTCAGCATGATCCGCATCGATCACAATCGGCAAGAAACCCCGATCCGTTGAATCCGGCGAAAGCACTATGCTCAAACTGACCAAGCCACCAAGTTCATCCTCGCGCTTCTGGCTGCTGTACACCTTGATCGTGTAGCTGCCGCCGGTTTCCGGGTCGGCGATGCTGCGATGTTGGGCCAGGACGATTTTTCCCTGGCGTGTACCTTTTGGTTTGGCGCGGAACAGGCACCAGGCGCCGTTGCGGATGCGCTTGTTCATGGACTCGCCGAGCACTTGGGCGATGAACATTCCCGGGCCGACGGGCAGGCCTTCAGGTTCGGCCCATTCGATTGAGTCTTCATCCAGCGCCTGGGATTCGGAGAATACACCGGCGGCGATTTTGATCGGGATGACGGGGACCGCGTTGACGTAAGGCTTAACTTCACCGCGCGGTATGCGTTTGAAGGGGAGGACTTCGGATTCTGGAATGGTGCTTGGACTTCCGACTGCGGACGTGTTCGTAGAGATTTGCGATGCAGTTCCAAATATTTTGCTGCGGAAATAATCTGCGGTTTCGCGATCGGTAAAGTAGACGTAGCAGCCTTTCATGCCACGGGTCATCAAGGTGCGGTAAGTGTTCTTGATGATGGCGTCGGTCTTGGCGCGTGCGGCTTCCGGGTCACGTTTGAACAGCGCTTTCCAGCCGCGGATGGATTTATCCGATTTTGCGCGTTTTTCAGGTCGCGTCTGTACCTTGCCATCGCGCACCACAAAGTCATCCCCGACCATGACACCGATGTAGTCGAGTTCCAGGCCCTGGCAGGTGTGTATGCATCCGACTTGTTCCACCGACCCCGGTGTCACAATCCAAAGGCTGCCGTCCTTATCCAGGTTCCAGCGGCGCTGATAGTTGAACTGCGGGAGTTCGATATCCCAGGCTTGCGCGTCCTTCTTGCTCGGCCATTTCCAGCAGTAGCCTGCGACGACCCGCGAGCGATTGTTCGCGCGATTCTTGAGTTCAACCAGCGCATGCAATTCGGCCGGGTTGTCGAAGACGCGAAAGTCGTACTCGCTAGTACTCAGAGTCGGGTTGGCAGTTTCACGAATGTCCAGTGTGTGGTCCAGCCAAGCCAGGTAGCCGTCCGAGCCATTGCATCTGAACTGCGAGGAGAGCTCCAGTTCTGTCACCTCGGCACCAAAATCACGGGCATGGCGTCTCAGCTCTGCTGTGTGCCCTACGTCGCGCAAAGTTACCCGCTGGTCGTCATCGACGAAGAACACGGTGCAGCGCGCGGAACGGATCAGCTCCTTAACCTGATTGTCGCCAAGGTTGCCGTATAGCCCGCTCTTCTCGTTGAGGCGATGTGCCTCGTCTACGATCAAGGTGTCGTAGGTGTCGGCCTCCACGTTGACGAACGCACCTGAGCCGCTGAACAGGTTGCTTATGCGCGACTTCTTGAAAGTTCCGGCCAGCTTTGCCTCATAGACCGCCCGTGGCGCGGCATTCTTGGAGACGTAGCGCACGTTGCGTTTGCGGGCAATGAGCGCACCCAGCAGATTGACCGCGATCACAGATTTGCCAGTACCCGGCCCGCCTTGAATGATGACGACCTGCTTCTTCTTTGCTGCGCGCGCGTCGGCCTGCACGATGGCCTCATGCGCCACTTTCTGGTCGTCGATTAGCACGAACTCCGGCTTTCCCTGTAGCAACCCGACTACGCTGTCGATCAACATCTTCGAAGGCCTGACGCGACCGTTCTCGATCGCGTACAACGCGCCCTTACGGTCCCCGTGCCGCACGTGTTCGCGGATGAAGGCCTGCAGCTTCGAGCGTTCGCGGGCCAGGAACAATGGCGCACGTTCGATATGCTCGCGATAGTGCGGGTGGTCGATCTCGCCGTCGCGCGCGTGGTTGTGCAGATAGGCGCATGGCTGCAGCGCCATGGCACCGTCTTGCACTGCGGCATTGAAGTCTTGCAGGTAGGCAGCGTAGGACCATGCCTGGTAAGACGGATGCGTGCCTTCATGTTCACCTGAGCGACCACCACGGCGTGCCCACACGATGGCGTCCTTCTCGCTGCGCCGGGACTCCGACCATTGCTTTAGCTCGACGATGATGACCTTGGTGCGCGCAGTCGCGTCCTCACCAGTAATCACGAAGTCGATACGTTTGGAGCTTTGCGGGAGCTGGTATTCGATGGCGACCCCCGCATCGTCGGGAATTTCCTCGTCGCCCAGTACCTTCGCCATTTCGAGCAGAGAGTGCTTCCAGGACCGCACCTCGGCCGAGCCGACGCCTTGGCCCATAACACTGCGGAACTGCCGCGACACGATGTCTTCGATGTCGTCGCGCAGCGCGTGGTGCAGGAACTGGCTCTTGCTGGCTTGGTAAATGATCACTTCGGATGCGAGCTCACAGTTCGTTGTATTTCTTGCTGTTGCCGCGCGCCCGGTCGACCGGATACTTCAGATCGTTGACCTTCAGTTTGGCCTGAGCCACGGCGATCGGGTCGATACCCAGCGAACTTGCGAGCTGGATCAAATACAGCAATACATCTGCAATTTCGGCGCCAACGACATCGCGCTTTTCGGATGGAAGAGAACGACTCTGCTCCTCTGTGAGCCACTGGAAGTGCTCCAGCAACTCTCCTGCTTCAACGGAAAGCGCGGAAGCAAGATTCTTCGGTGAGTGGAACTGCTGCCAGTCGCGCGCCCTGGCAAACCGATCGAGATGCTCGGTGATGTCTCGGAGAGAGTCTTTCATAACCGTCGAGCCTCGTAGATTTATGGGTGCAACTGTTCCCGTCAGTCCGATCGGACACTACTAGTATCGACTATCCATTGGTGATTTCGTACCCCGGGTGGCTTGCAGCGTCTTAGCCAGCGCGTGCGCACCCGGGACACCCACACGTTCGCTTGCGTGCCACATGTGGACAGCCTAAGGGGTCGAGCAGGCCTGCCTCTGAACTGACGTTGGTCAACACCGCGAAAAATTCGCGGTCATGGATGCCCATAATCTTGAACTAGGCTTTTGCTCGGGATGACCGATGGGAATCAGACCGCGTAGGTCACCTTCTTGTCCTTGACCACAATCTTCTTGCTGTCCGCTAGGCTCTGGACGACCGAGTTCAGCTGCTTTTCGTTCACAGGCGGCTGTATGCATGCCTTGATGTACGACCGCAGCGCGTCCAGGCTCTTGGGTCGATTCGCGGCTGCATTCGACGCGCGCAGTCGCTTCAATATCAGCGCCGCACGAGACCGGGTTGTGGTGGTGATTGGGGGCAATGCAGTGGCTGTGCCGTTGCCGGCTGTTGGCTTGCTATCTGCGGCCGCCTTTGGCGCGGGCGCTGCAATCTTCTGCTTGGACACAGGTGCGATCGCGGCTTGGTTGGCGGTCGGAATCTTGGCGATGCGCTTGCAGCCGATGCCTCGCTGTTTCAAGTGCTGGATCAGCGGATCGAAGCCGGTATCTCCGGAGATGATGGTGAAGTCTGACCCAGGGAACTCGGTGGAGAGTTTGCCGATGTAGTACGCGATGTGAAAATCCAGAGCATTCGGACCGCTGCCCGCGATCTGGATGTACTCGACATCCGCACCGAAAGGCTGCAGGGACTGCGCGAGTTTCAGCGGCACCTTCGTCTGGGTCTGACTCAGAAACACCTTGATTCGGCACTGTCCCGGCTTCAGCACGCCGATATCGGTGAACGGCACGTTTTCAAAATCGCTCAGAACGAACTGGTGATTCAAGCTTCATTCCCCGAATGCTCGTTTAGGCGGAGAGAACTATGGATCAGAGCGTGAGATTTCTCCGTCACTTTAGCCGAATGGGGCGGAATCGGGACACCCACAATCTCAGGAGCTTGCCGCGTGCGGAAAACCTGGGAGATCACGCAAGAATGTCTGCGACGTAACCTCACCAGCGCTGCGAAAAATCGCAGGCTTGGGCGTCCAGGATTTCTCCGGAACTGATTCGGGCACAAGCGGTCCTAGCTGATCTGGCCATCGAAGTGAGCTCTGGCTCAATGCACACAGCTTTTTTGCCCGGCGCTCTCAAGTGGTTGCGCGCCCTCGTGGCACTCTTCGGCCTGCTGACGCTTTTTGTTGTCTGGCTGCCGATATCCTTCCGCCCGTTCTCGTCCCTTCTGGGCGTGTTGATCGTCGGCGCCTGGGGGCTGTCTAGACTGCGCGGGCGAATGACGATGTGGGTGGTCATCTGGTGTGCGGTTTCGATGTCGCCGTTGGAGCTCAGTCTGAAAAACGCACCGGGCCCACCGCGAGTGGTTCCATTTGTTTTTGGCACGCCATCCGCGCGCGGTCGCGAACTTATTGCGCTGGGCGAGATCGCCTCAGGCGGATGCATGTATTCGCCTTTCGGGCCGAAATGGGTGATCATTTGGTAGGGTGAAGTGCGACTCGTACATCCTGCTACCCTTTTTTTCTGCAGTGGCGAATTCGGGAGGCGAATTCGGGACACCCACACTTCGTCGCAAAACACGCACAACCCACGCCCGTCCGACGCGCCCAGACAGGCGGGCAACTATTCCGCCGAACCGAATAGTACGATTGAGAGGTGACCAAGCCGATGAGCACAAAGAAGCCAACACGCGCCGGCCGCGGCAAAGCGAAGACCGGTGTCTCCCTGGTTCGCTCGTCGGCAGCGGAGTACCTCACCTTTGTGGCGGCCGGCGGAAACTCGGAATCCAGTATCGAAATGCGTTACGTAGATGAAAACATCTGGCTGACGCAGAAGATGATGGCCGCGCTTTATGATGTCTCGATTCCCGCCATCAACCAGCACCTGAAGCGTATTTTTGGCGACAACGAATTGGAAGAATCTTCAGTGGTTAAGCAATACTTAACCACTGCCGCCGACGGCAAGGGCTACCAGACGAAACACTACGGCCTGCAAGCAATCATCGCCGTCGGCTTCAAGATCGAGAACGAGCGCGCTGTCCAGTTCCGCAAGTGGGCCAACCAGATCGTCAAGGACTACACGATCCAGGGCTGGACCATGGATGCCGAACGCCTCAAGCACGGCGGCACCCTGACCGACGCGTTCTTCGAGCGCCAACTCGAAAAGATTCGGGAAATCCGGCTTTCCGAGCGCAAGTTTTACCAAAAAATCACGGACATCTACGCGACCTCGCTGGATTACGATCCATCCGCAAGCGCCACAAAGCGTTTTTTTGCCGCGGTCCAGAACAAGATGCACTACGCCGTGCATGGGCAAACGGCGGCGGAGGTTCGAGGCTGCGTGCACACGCGGCGGTCGTAGGATGCTGTCGTAGAATGTGCTGAGCGCAGCGAAGCTCATCATCTTTGCAATCCACGACGCCGGTAGATCGGTGCATTGCCGAAGACGATGCGCATCGCTGCGCTCAGCGCATCCTACGGGGCTTCGCTCGCGTATCGTGCGGTGTGGATCGCGTCTACGGTCGCGCCGATTCGGCGCTCCTACGCGGGCGTCGAGGCTTCTTGCACACACGGCTGTCGTAGACGGCTTTCGTAGGATGTGCTGAGCGCAGCGAAGCGCATCATTCTTTCGATCCACGACGTGGGTAGATCGGCGCATTGCCGAAGACGATGCGCATCGCTGCGCTCAGCGCATCCTACGGTGTTTTGGTCTGCGCATCGTGCGGTGTGGATCGCGTGTACGGTCGCGCCGCTTCGGCGCTCCTACGGGGGAGGTGCGAGGCGGAGCGACCGGTACTCGGGATATCCCAAGGTGCTTCGCTCAACGCGTGCTGCGGCCTGTCATGGACTCCGCGACGGCAGCGCGCACGACATCGGGGTCGAACAGCGACTTGTGCTTCGCGTCGTCGAGTTCGCGTTCCAGTTTGTCGAAGGCAAATTCGAACTGATGAAGATCCTGCAGAATTTCGCGTCCCTCGCGCAGCGAGGACTGCAACTGGCCCAGCGCACGACTGCTCTGCGACAGGCTCGCTCTGGTGGCAGCCAACACGGGACTCGTGAAGCGCTGATGCAGGCGCTCCAATTCGACTCGCGCGGCCGACAACAGGAACAATCGGGTAGCCACATCCGGGGCGAATCGCGCGGCGCGTACGGCGTGGCGCGCGGCCCCTGCCGCGGCTTCGACGGTCTGCTCAGTATGGATCGCTTGGCCGCAGGCATCGGGACGCAGGGCGCGCACATAGCTGGCCAATCCACGGAGCACGTCGGCTGTCGGCTCCGGGCCATCGAATTCTTCGATCACCAGGCCACGGATAAAGGCTTCCAGCTCGCCCGGACGATGACGCTCGACCCTGAGTTCCGATGTCGGCGCGGCAAGATCCGGGATCGGCACGGGGTTGTCCTTGCCGTCTCCGCGATGACTACTGAACAACGACGAGGTGACGTCGGCGCTACCAGGCGCACCAGAAACCCCGGGGAAATAAAACTGCTGATCCGACCGGCCATTTCGATGACAGCCCGAGCAGGACAGACCCGCGCGTGCCGCCTGGCCGCCGAGCAGACCGGGCGCCCGGAACGCCGCGCGCCCGATCTCCACCTCCAGCCGCGAGGCTTCGTCGATCACCGGTGCGAGGCACTCCACCGGTGTCAGCGTCAGGGCGGCCACCATGTCAGCATCGCCTGCCAGCCAGCGCAATTCGGGAATCGCGCGCAGTTGCGGCGCGAGCGCCGAATGCGCCGGCCTACGCGCAGCCATCTCCGTTCCAGCACTCGCAATCAGCGCAAGCAACGCGGCCGCCCATGCCGATGACAGTGGCATCGGATTTCCCTGATCAGGAGCGTGCGGCTTCAATCCAGCGGCGCAACTCGTCGGCTTCGGCGCATCCGAAGGTGCAAAGACTTTCCAGCCGCGTCAACAATCGATCTGCTGCGCTAAGATCGCCCTGCTCGACGCGCAGTTCGCCCAGATATTCGGTCGCGCCACGATGCTCGGGCGCGATCGCCAACGCGGCATGGTAGTAAGCCTCCGCACGCTCGTACTGGCGCAGTTTGCGATACGCGAAGCCAAGATAGGTCAGCACATCGGGATGCGGCCCAAACGCCAGTTCGGCATCCTGCAGGGTCTCGATTGCTTCAACGTAGCGCGCCTCGTTGATCAGGCCGATGGCACTCAGATAGGCGCCATCGCCGAGTTCGCCGCTTATAAGCGGGAACGCGCGCACGGGATTGTAGGCTTCCGCGCCATCGGCCGTCATCGCGGTCTGGATGATTTCAATGGCCTGCGACAGGATGTCCACATCGCGGCATTTTTCCGCGCAGGCGGTCTGCCGGGCCAGCAGCACGTCGAGTTCACTCTGCGCCTCTTCCTTGTCGCCCATTCGTGCCAGCGTGGCGCCGAGGTGGGCGCGTGCCTGGATCATCCTCGGCTTGCGCTTCAGCGCAGTTCGAAAGGCGTCTCGCGCACCGCGCAGATTTTCCCGGCCGAGCCGTGCGAGGCCAAGCATGTAGTGACTCTCCGCATTTTTTGGCGCGGCCTTGATGACCTTGCGAAATGCGCTCTCCGCCTCCTTGAAGTCGCCCGCTTCGAGCGCGGCGACACCGATGTCGTATTCCTCAGCGGGGTCGTACTGCGGTGAACTGACCGAGGGCATGCTGCCGCTGCCGGTTGATCCGCCAGCCGCGGCGAACACGCAGGTCGCCACGCAGAATACGACGACGCCCATGAGCAGCCGTCCAAAGTGCAAGCTCACGCGACGATTCATCATGGCGAAATCCTCTTCGAAGATGCGCGGTACTTTAGTTCCGTTCGCCTGATTTGGCCAATGTCGCGGGTGGGAGAAGGTGACGGCGTGGGCAACGGAAAAAGAAAAAGAAAAGCAAAGGCCGCTGGGCAAGCCCCGCTCATTATTGCGATCCACGGTGCCAGCAGATCGGTGCATTGCGAAGACGATGCGCATCGCTTTGCTCAGCGCATCCTACGGTGCTTCGCTCGCGCAGCGTGCGGTGTGGATTGCGTCCGCGGTCGCGCCGCTTCGGCGCTCCTACGGGGGCGTCGAGGCTGCCTGCACGCACGGCTGTCGTAGGCGGCTTTCGTAGGATGTGCTGAGCGCAGCGAAGCGCATCATTCTTGCGATCTCCGATGCCGGCAGATCGGTGCATTGCCGAAGACGATGCGCATCGCCGCGCTCAGCGCATCCTACGGTGCTGGATGCTCGCGCACGCGCAGCGAAATCCGGCACAGGGTTGCGCCTGCGGGCATGCCAGCCTTAGCATCGCGCGGTGCAGGCGGCCGTGCCGTCTCGGGAGACTCGTGATGAAATTGCACCGAGGTGTGGGGATTGCGATTGCGGCGCTTGTCTGCGCCGCCTGCCAGCCGGCGACCGACCCTGGGACCGGCCCCTCTGCCGAAACGCAAACGCCCGTCGCCCAAGCCATGCCGAGCGAGTCAACTGCGCCGGAGCCGATTGCCGATCTCATGGCGGATTTTGCGTGGACCTTGCCGGACCATGCGACCCAGGTTGACGGGCGTGCCAACATCTATCTGGCCGGACAGGCGGAAGACGCTGCGGCCAGTGATCCCGCGATCGGACTGGCACCGCCGGCCATCGATATGAGCGATGCGGGCAGCATCCGCTTCGATCTCGTCGAAGGGCGCGTGGGCTGCGCTGGATCATTGTCCAATGGTCCGGACGGAGGTGACTGCGTCTCCGCAGAAACGCGTGTCGATGCCAGCAATGGGTTTTCGGCCAGCACATCGACGAACCGTTCGCTGTTCCTCGTCGGTGTGTTTCCGGTCATGCCCGATTCTGCGGTCGAGGTCGAGGCCGGGTTGGCGCCGGAATCGGACACCGCCTTGCTTATCGAGCCCAGGGCCAACCAGGTGTTTCTGATCGGCGACGGTCGGACCGCGGACGGGGCGCTCCAGGTTTTCGTCAAGCCTGCCGGTGCAAGCCGCCTGTATCTGGGCTTTGCCGATGCCTCCGGGTTTACCGGTGCCCCGGGCGCTTATCACGACAACGTGGGTCGACTGCGTCTGGCCTATACCTTGAATCCAACCGACTGATCAGCACGGGGTTGCCTGTTTAGCCGATCCCGGCAACGTGGCGGTCGCCAGTGGGCTGCCGATATCGAACGCGTTCTGCGCCACGGACAAGGGATCCCTGCGCGGAACGCATGGAGCCTGCGCCCGCCCGCTGTCCGCGCAGCCAACACCCGTTCGCAATAGACTCGGCTCCAACATCCTTTCTTCGGAGGGTCGGAATGGCACAGCCGGCGCAGTACGGTCGCAGCTTTCTCAGCAAGCCCTGGTCGGCGCTCCGCATGCTGCTGCCGAGCTTGCTCATCTGCGGCTGCGGTGGGACCAGCGCCGGCATGGACTGCAGCGGTGCAGGCAGCGTGCGCGGTAGCTACAGCGAGATCAACAGCGGCACGCTGAAATTCGCCCATGGTCTGTTCTGGGGCGACGACGCGATAGGCTACAAGGTGCTGTTCACTGATGACCCGCTGCTCGGCGAGGCCCTGCGCGCCAGCCCTGATCCGGGGCGCGAGGCACCGATGGCAGCGCGCATGCTGCAGGTGCTGCTGGTCGGTTACGAGTTCGGACCGGATGGAAAATACCGCCAGCATTTCACCCTCGGCACCGGAACCTCATCGGGCTGGAGCGGTGCCGACATCGGTGCGGTCAAGATCGACAGCGAGGGTTGCGCGCGCGGCGATGTGCAACTGGATCACCCCGGCGATGGCCACTTCGCGTTGCCACTGCTGCATCCGGAACAAGTTGCCGCAGCGCTGAACACCGATGTCGAGATCGGCGGTGCCTCGCCGGGTGTCGCCACTGCCGCGGGCGGCACCGGTCGGGACGACGCTGTCGACATGCTGGAAACCTGGCGCGCCGCCTATGCGCGGCTACACGATGCGCACCCCGCCACTGCATTGCATTCCCTGGGCTTTTCGGCGCCGGTGGCCTCAGTATTGGCGGCACATCCCGGCGCAAAGAAATCGGTCGAACGCATGCGCAGCCAGTGCCCCGATCCGGCCACCACCAGCCTCAATGAATATGGCGAAGTGATCGGCGAAGCGCGGGTGACCTTGGCCGCAGCCAATACCGAAGTGCCGACGGGTGTTGTCGTGCTGAGCGGCACCGCGATGGCGTCGACCGGTGGCGGCGGTGCGGTGATCGACAACTGCTACGTGATGAAGCGCAACGACGATTGGATCGACCAGTGCTGGCCGATCAGCACCGACTGCACGACGTCGAAACGCTACGAACCCTAGCCCGAACATTGCGCATCATTCTTGTAAACCACGACGCGAGTAGACGGTGCATTGCCAAAGACGATGCGCATCGCGTTGCTCAGCGCATCCTACGGTCCCGGCTCGAGCGTCACGCGCGGCAATCGTAGGATGTGGTGAGCGCAGCGAACCGCATTATCCTCGTGCGCGCAGATTCGGGAAATCGTAGGATGTGGTGAGCGCAGCGAACCGCATCATCTTCGTGGGCCGAGATTCCGGCAATTGCGGGAGTCCCCGCCGACGATGCGCATCGCTTTGCCCAGCGAATCCTACGGTCCCGGCTCGAGCGTCACGCGCGGCCGTCGTAGGATGTGGTGAGCGCAGCGAACCGCATCATCTTCGTGGGCCGAGATTCCGGCAATTGCAGGATTCCCCGCCGACGATGCGCATCGCTACGCTCAGCGCATCCTACGGTCCCGGCTCGTGCGTCACGCGCGGCCGTCGTAGGATGTGGTGAGCGCAGCGAACCGCATCATCTTCGTGGACCGAGATTCCGGCAATTGCAGGATTCCCCGCCGACGATGCGCATCGCTACGCTCAGCGCATCCTACGGTGCATTCTACGGTCCTACGGTGCTGAGCCCCGCTTCTGGTTGCCTTTGGTGACGCGCGGTTGCAAGAACGCTTCGAGTCGCGCGAGTTCGGCGGCGAGTTCGGATTTGAATGAGGCGTCACGTGGCGCGCGACCGGATACGTAGCCGAGTTGGACATTGAGCCTGCCGGCTTCCAGCGCAGCATTGGCCCATCCGATCACCTGATGACGCCACAGCAGCGGCAAGGCGTAGTAGCCGAGTTTACGCTTGGGCGCCGGTGTGTAGGCTTCGAAGCGATAGGCCCAGCCCCAGAATAGTTCGAAGCGGCGGCGGTCCCAGACTACGGGATCGAAAGGTGCGAGCAGCCGGACGCTGTCATCGGGATCGCCGCGGCGCAGTCGTTCTGCGCTCGGCCAGTACCAGTCGATGCCATCGACTCGAGCATGCGCAAGACGTTGTTTGGCGCGTTGCACGGCGGCGCTGCGCTCACTGCGCCATTGCGGCGCGCCGACGCAGAGGTGACGGAGCAACTGACCGAGTGAGGCAGCTGGCAGCGGCGCGTACTTTGCGACGATCACATCGACCAGGGTGTCGAACGCGGCCTGCGGATCGGCGGGTGCCGGCGTGGCTTCGCGTGCGGCATACATCCGGATTCCGCCTTCGCGCCGCGCTACCCGCAACATGCCGCGATAGTGCATGTCGTCGAGCAGGCGTGTGGTCGCGTTCGATGAGCCGCCGAACCAGTTGGTCACCCTGCCCTGCGCAAAGTGCGCATTGACCTCGCGCGGGTGCGCTACGCCGCGCGCGGCTACCCAATCCTGCACCGCCTGGGCCTGTCTGGATTTCGACGGCGTCCACACATCGCGCGCGGTGCGCGGGTGCATCAGTGCATGGGTGCCCTGCGGCAGAAAGCCGTAATTGACGAAGTAGTCTTCCTCAATTGGTAGTGCGGCGTAGCGAAGTTCCAGGTCACCGCTGCGGTAACCGTTGACGCGCTGCCTCAGCGTCAGATCCTGCGCACGCGCCGGAGCGCGGATCGGGTCGGCCTGGACGAAGCCGAGCTTATGGATCGCGCGTTCGAGCGTCGTGGGTGTGAACAGGCTGCGCGCGATGGCGTGCCGGCGCAGTTGTGCGAGGGTGATGGTCATGGCGCAATAGTCTAGCGACGTTGGTGGTGGCGAGATCGGCGTGAGACTGGGACCCGCACAAGCTCATCAGAAAATCAGCCCATGACTAGACGCACTGGGGCAAGCACCGCTCCATGACCGAAGGGCATTCAACGGCGCAACTGGGAATCCCATTGGGACAGAACTCGTGTACGCGGATGTCGGCGGCGGTAGGATGATCCGAGCAATTCGGATCGCTGCTGCTATGTTCGCGGCAGGTGATGACTGGCTGCGGAGCGATGACTTTAACAAGTTCGGGAGTGGCGCAGATGGGTAGTGTCGCTGATGTCTACACCACCGGCGACAACGACCCGGAGATCGAAGCGGAGCGCTATGTCCGGCACTATCTGTATTGCGATGGCTGCGGCTCGTTCGATCTCGAGAACTGGATACCCGATGGCGACGCAGCTGTGCGCGCGTATCCTCAATGGCTGGGAACCTTGGCCATCATCGCCGTACCCATGGTGGCGGTGTACGTGGCGTTGAGCCTGGGTATGACGGGCTGCGCGCCGTGGACGGTCCTGACCGCGGCGGCGATACTCGTGGTCGGCATGCTCATTACCGGCGGTGGTTCGGCCAGAAGTCAGTCAGCCGGAATGCGCTGCAGGCAGTGCAAGTCGCGCTATGCACATGGCTCAGCGTTCTTCAACGATCTCGACGCCAACCCGCGCCAACTCAGCGTAGGCGATGTACCCAGACCGCTCGGACGCTCGCCGTTCTTGCGCGGGAAATCGGTTGAGTAGCATTCGAAGGGGCGAGTCATCGGCAGCGCCATGCGCTCAGTCAGCAGCCGGTTGACGACCGCATTGCCCGGGCGTAGTCTCGCGCTGTCTGTCCCGGGGGACGGGTACGCGTCGCATACCATCGCACGCGAGGCCTGGCGAAAATTGATCTTCGCCGCTTTCCAACACTATTGAATTTCTGCGGCCATCTGCCGCAGTGTCTGGAGTGTGCCCCGGTGAAGTCAGATTACACTTCCTGTATGGCTCAAGATGCTGACCAGACGTCCTCGTCGGTTCAGCCTGTCTCCCGCTATCGATCACTTTGTATCTGTCTGTCCACCTTGCTGGCCGGGATGGACGGAGCGCGGCCAGAGCGACGCATCGAAGGGCGTCAGTTGTACGCGAACGCAGCCGATGAGACAGCCTGCGCTGGCGCGACTCATAGGTTAGCTGCAGGCGGGACGCACTCAAATCGTTCCGGTAGGCGGACAGGCGCGTCATCGGCAGATCTCGCATTTCCGTTGCGCAGAGTGTTCGAGTAAACCACTGGGGAACATATGGAAAACTTACTGGTTCGGATCGCGATGACGATAGGATTGGCCATTGCACCAATGGCCTGGCCACGTTCGCTGGCAGCAGAAGAACCCAGCGTCCTGACGCGGGCAGAGTCAGCGTCCGCCCTGCCCGACCAGTACATCGTCCGTCTCAAGCGCCCGCTCTCGAATTCACAGCGCGAAGGATTGCGCGAGAAGGGACTGCTTGCTGCGAATTTGAAACCACTGGACGACGAGCAACTTACTTACCTGGTATTGGGTTCCAACGCGATCCTGATCGGACTGAAGAATCATCCTGCAGCAAACGAGTCCGGCGAGGCAGCGCGCAGGCTGCTTGTCCAATGCGAGGATACGGCAGCCGCGGCATTGCGCCTGTGCGCCTTTCTCGCTGGCCAAAAAATTACCACTGTGTATGTTGAGCCGAACTATCTTTGGTTTGCGGCGGCGTCGACAGATCCCAATCACGCGCTGCAGTGGGCTTTACCCAACATCGGAGTCGACCAGGCGCACGGACGAACCAAAGGGGTCAGCGCAACCGGCAGGGAAATCATCATTGCCGTAGTCGACACCGGAGTCGATCTCACGCACGAAGACCTTGCCGGCCAACTGTGGACGAGCCCGGCTGAGTCGACAGGTCACCCTGACCGGATCGACGGCCCACCACGAAATGGCGTGATCGACGATCTTCACGGTGCCAACTATTCCCAGGCGAAGCTTGGAAAGTGTCATGACTACGCCGGTGTATTGGCCGGGCACCCTTGCGACAATGTGGGCCACGGCACCAGCGTAGCCAGCATCGCATCCGCCGCCACTGGAAATCACAAGGGCATAGCGGGAATAGCGCCGGGCGCCAAGATCATGGCCGTAAAGTTTATCAGCACCAACAACTACGACGTCCCAGATTGTAGCGGCGTACTCTGCGGATCCTCTGTGGATGGCGCCAAAGCCATTGACTATTCGGTCCGTATGCAGGCGGACATCATCAACCTCAGTTGGGGTGGCTATGCACCTAGCCAGCATGTCTGCGCGGCAATAGCGAGGGCTAAAGCGAGGGGAATTCTGGTCATCGCCGCAGCAGGGAACGACGGAACAGACATCGACCTTCCAGGGAATCGGTTCTATCCGGCCAGTTGCAAGTGCGACTGCGACTACGGCTGCGACAATGTCATTTCGGTCCAGGCGAACACCAAGCGGGACAAGCTCTGGTCATCGAGCAATTATGGCGATGAGTCGGTTGATATCGCAGCGCCTGGCGAGAAAATTTACGCCGCGCGCCTCGGCAATGACTACACAAAAGTCAACGGAACATCGATGTCGGCGCCGCATGTGAGCGGGGCCTTTGCGCTGGTGAAGTCATTGGCGCCCACATGGGATTACAAACAGCTCAAATCCTACGTAATTGATTCGGCGGATCACCCAGCGGCCCTGGCGAAAATGTCACGAACCGGAGCTCGCCTGAATCTGGATCGGGCAACTGCAGCGCCCATTCTTGCTCTGGAAGCAATGGGCCAGCCCTGGTCAGAGGGCCAGATCGGCCGTCTCAAATGGAGGTCACTTTTCTCCAGTAGCGCGTGCCCATATGCTGATTTCGAACTCGCTTTCGTCGATGAAACATCACCACCCATCGTGCTGAAGACCAAGGTCGATTGGCTGGATGAACAGCTGGCAGTTGACGTGCCGATTGGTGCTTCCGGGCGCGTGCAGTTGATTGCGCGATGTGAAGGAACCCACATCTCCGCAACATCTCCAGGCTTCACCATCCCATGAGACGCGCCTGCTTCTCCAACCGTTCTATCACAGTGCTATCCAGATCACCTTGCGAAAAAGGCAATTCGAGAGTCTGAGTTGCCGTCTCATCACCTCGACCCAGGAGTTAACCAATGAAAACTGAGTACGCCTTCGCAACGCTTGTCGCAGCACTCATGCTGGCAGGCAATTCGTCATCGCTACATGCAGCCAATTGCAGCGTGACGGGAGGCGGCAGCGTGGACTGCCGCGAACTGGAGAACACGCAGCTCGGGGAGCACTATTGCTATGCCCCTGATGCCATGCCCGTCCGTGAGGTGCTCACCGTCGAACGTCAACCGAACCTGTGGGAGACGCTCAAGGATACTCAACACAAGTACAACGATATCGAACTCGATACCCTCGCGCTCGGAACTGGTATTCCGAAGGGCCAGTGTGTAAAGCGGGACGGACTGCTGCTGAAGCATAAGATGCGCGTTACGGTGAGCGGCAGCGGATATGTGGTCCGATTCACGCCGCCGGCGGGGTACACGCCACCAGACCCGGTGGATATCCAGATGACGGAAGGTGGCCCCCCCGGGAAGAAGCTGTGGCTGTCGGGACAGCATCCGACCGACAAGAATCTGCGCTATTACCTGTTCTTGCGCGATGAAGACCCCACTGATACAAGCAATAAATTCCCCAAATTCATCAATGCGATCGTCATCGATTTCAATGACGGCACCTGCTGGCTGAATTCCCCTGAGGTCGACGGAAACATTGTGCGCGTGGAGACGAGCAAAGCCTGCGAGGAGATCGCCGAGGCGTCGCTGGTGTCAGTTTCCGGCGGCACGGTCGAGACCGGGGTCGGCGGCGGCGGTGAGCAGAAATAATTGGAGCCCGGCGGGATGTGCAGTCGGTCTCGCTTCAGTAAGTGGCCAGGAATCGGCGCGGGCCTGAGCATGCTCGCGCTCGCCCATTTGGCCTGTGCAATCGAGCTGTCTGCAGTATCGTCGGAAAGTCTACTGGACTGCGCCGGCTCGGCCAGCGCTGAGCTGACCCTGCCCGATGGAAGCGCACCGCTAGAAGTGCGAGTCGGCGACGCGGGCATCGTATTCGTCGAAGAACTCGGCCAGGAAATCGTTGTTGCCTCGTTCGACGGCGCGGTTGTCGAGGTCTCGACGCCACCGCGCTTCGGTCAGGCGCAGATCGATATGAAAGGCGCTGGCAGGATATTGCTGAGCCGTGCTCGGCCGGGTTCGGCGCCTGGCGCAGTCAGGATACGGCTGACCTGTGCGCCCACGATTGGCGAACGTGCTCGTCTGCAATGGATGGCGCGGGTTGCGCAGGTCGAGACGGCGTTTCTGGCTCCGCTGGACGCGGAGAAGTTGGATGCTCTGGTTCTGAGAATCGCTGAGGTCGGTGCCGAGGCGGCATCCCCACAGGACGTTGCGCTAGCCGCTCACCTCCGGGCACAGGCTTATCTCATCGCGGGTCGAAGTAGCGATGCGAGCTCGGCCTTTGATGTCGCCTTGCACGCCTGGTTGGCAGTGGCGGACAGTGATCGCGCACTCGCTGCCCTGGTGGCTCGAGCAGAGGATTTACACCGCACGGCAGCCTACGCGCAGGTCCTGCAGGCAACGCACCTTCTCGCAGATAGACCGGACCCAGGGCGCTACTTCAGCGTGCGCTTGGAAAATTCGCGGTGCTTGGCCCTGCACTACCTTGGACGCCTCGAAGAGTCGTCGATCTGCTACCAGTGGACGATTGCCCGACTGGACGAGCTCGGCGAGTCGCTGGAGCTGATAAGCACACTTCAGGATTACGCCCAGCTGGAGCGTGATCGCGGTGATCTGTCGCGCGCGGCTGAACTGGCTCAGCAGTCCTTGGCAATGATTTTATTGCCTCAATGGGACACGCTACCGGGACCGGACGTCCCGATTGTGCGTGGCCGCGTGCACCGGTTGCTCGGAGACCTGGCCATGCGCAGAGGGGATGTCGGCGAAGGGCTGCGTCAGGCACAGCGATCTCTCGACATGTTCACCCTGGCCGCGAATCCACGATGGCAGGGAAATACCATGCTGCGCATCGCGGCGATCTACCGCGAAGTGGGTGCCTACGATGATGCATACGAAGCCATTACTGCGTCGTTTGAACGCTTCAATCGCAGGGATGCACCGGCGCGCATCGCCGCGGCACTCGCCACGCTGGCCGAAGTAAATCTTGCCGATGGCAACGCCGAGCAGGCGAGGCTCAGGTCGCGACAGGCAGCGTCCGAGTTCATGGCCTTGCGAATGGATACGGATGCACTGGCGGCAAAACTACTCGAAGCGGAAGCGACGAGTCACCTCGGCCAATCTCAGCAAGTTCGCTCGATGCTGGAAACCATGGACGCGCTACCGTCTGCGTATGCGCAGCGGGCGGCGCTGATAGAAAGTGAGGTCACGGACGACACGCAGCCCTTGCGCGCGCGACAGTGGTACCTGGACCTGGCCGGTGAACCTCGGCCACTCTCCGAGTGGCTGCGCGCGCAGATCGCGGCTGCCCGAGGTCTGGGGCGCCTTGCTGATCATGTCGGGGCTCGACAGACGCTCGAGTCCGCAGCGGACCACCTAACGGAGCTGGCTTGGCGTTCCCGCAGTCCCGTATTGCGTCTCGCGCTCGAGCGCAAACGACGTGTCCTGCGCGCTGCAGCGCTTCTGAACGAAATCTCCCCTTTGACAACAACACTCAGTCCAGACACAGTCTGGCGTTGGACAATGCGCGCCGATACTGCGCTGCCGACGCGGACTATTGAGCGGCACGACAGCAGCGCGAGCGAATTCGACCGCGCGTTGGCGCAGTCGATGCTGCCACCCGCGCGGCTGAATGCTGAAAAGGCGCGCTATACCGACACCGGGCTGGAGCGCCGCCTACTGGCCGTAGTCGCTGCCGATGCGCCGGACTTGCCCGGGTTGCCTCCTCCCGCTGCAGGCGACCAGTCATTGCTTCGCACGCAGGAAATTCTGCCAGCGGACACCATGTTGTTGGTGCTACTGGATACCGCGCCCTCCATTCAGATTCTGGCTATCTCGCACGACAGTAGCGTGGTGAAGCAGTCTTCACTGCAGGCTGACGAGCTGAACCTCATAGTGAAGCGATTGAAGCGCGGTGTCGCAGATGTCAGAACATCGCAGCAGAGCATTGATGCCGATGCCGCGCTGCTATCGAACGCGCTGCTGGGTCCGATCGCCGGCTCGTCCGGCCCACCCAGACACTTGCTGATCTACGCGCCAGAACCCTTCAACGGGCTACCCTGGTCGCTGCTGCAATGGCCGAGCACACGGACGCCATTGATCGAGTCGACCGCGGTCTCTCTCGTTCTGTTGAGACGTGGTGCGGCACAAGGTCTCAACCAGACGGGTCCGGGCACAATCCATATCGTTGCTGCTGACGCCCAGGCTACGGGGATTGCAGCGCTACCCGTACTTGCAGGCGCAGCCATCGAACCGTCCATGGTGCAGCAAGGCGCGCACAGATCGGGTCGGAGCTCAACGCTCATCGCAAATCCTACGCGCGGTAGCGTGCTGGAAGCACTCGGCGAAAGCGACGCATGGGTACATATTGCTGCGCACGGTGCAAATCACCCCGGCTATATTGGTCGTTCCGGGATCTGGCTGTCGTCGCCTGACGCTGGGCAGTTGCCCGAAATACTCAGTTGGCTCGAAATCGTGGAGCATGGTGTGCGAGCTGACCTGGTCGTGCTGAATGCCTGTGCGTTGGCAGCTTCGTCGAGATCATCGATTTCCGCGTCAGTAGGATTTGCTGAAGCCGTTGTTCGGGCTGGCGCACAGGATGTAGTCGCCGCGCTCTGGCCGGTCAGCGACACCGCATCCACACAATGGGTTAGCGCGTTCTACCAAAAATTTGAGACCCCGCAACCCACGTCCTATGAGATTGCTGATGCGGTGCGTCACGCAGCACTACGCCTGCGCGCCAGCAGGATGTTTCGACACCCGTCGCACTGGGCGGCACTGGTGCATTGGACTGATCTGGACGTATCCACCGTGGCGCCCGCAATTGCGGCGCGGTCAACCTCGGAACAGCGGCCCTGACAAAATCCGCCGATTCGGCCAGCGATTTTTCGAGCCGATCAGTCGCACGCTGTTGCGCCACGTCTGTTGTAGCGATCTCGGGATAACGAATCGCTCCAACTGGCTTGGTAAATCAATTCAAACCCTCACCCGCCTTCCTGCATCCAACACGGTTCTCACCGCAAATGGAGCACGCCATGCAGCGCACTACCGCCGTCACCGCCGCCCTGATGTTGATATCTGGTTCGGCCTTCGCCTGGGGCGATGGCTGTGGGTTTCGCGCGGACCGAACGCTGGATCTTGATGCGGCGGGGCTTGCCGCGGTCGAGCTGCAAGTCCGCGCTGGCGATCTCGTGGTCGAGGGCGATGCCAGCCTCGGCAAGATCGAACTGCGCGGCAAGGCCTGCGCGAGTTCGGACGCTTTGCTGCAGCAGATCCAGTTTGGCCAGAGTCGCGCGGGTGATCAGCAAGTGGTGACCACGCTGATGCCGGAGACCGCTGGCTGGGGCGAGCGCGCCACGATGGACCTGGTCGTTCGCATGCCGGCTCGCCTGCATCTGCAACTGCAGGACAGTTCGGGTGATGTGCGCGTTCGCAACATCGCCTCGCTTGATGCGACCGACAGTTCAGGTGATCTCAATGTCGATGACATCAGCGGCGATGTCAGTCTGCGCGACAGCTCGGGGGATATTTACGTGCGCGGCGTGGGCGGCAAGCTCACCGTGATCAATGACAGCAGCGGCGACATGCGGATCAGCGAGGTACGCGGCGATGCCATTGTGCAGAACGATAGTTCGGGCGATATCGTCTTCGATCAGATCGGTGGCAACGCCCATGTGCTGCGCGACACCTCCGGCGATATCGTTGCGCATGTCGTCGGCAAGGATTTCACTGTGGACCGCGACACCAGCGGCGACATCCGGTCGCGCGATGTGCGCGGCAAAGTCTCAGTGCCTGCTGAGCGCTAGCAGGCTGCGCCTTCGCGGCGAGATCGAGCCGATTGCCGGCTGATTGCGTCCCGGATGGTATCCAGGCGCGTTGGCGGCACGGGTTGGACGCCACGACCGAGGGGCCGACTCCAGCGCCGCGCAATCCAGCCATTGCGCGGCGCTTCACAGCGCGGCAACCCGATCACCGCTAAGCTGCGCAAATGACAAGTTCGCGCCCGATTCTTGCCGTGTTGCTCTCGCTCGTGTCGATCGTGGGCATGGCCGCGGAATTTTTACCGCCGCGCACGGCCGATGATCTGGTCAATCCGCACAAGGGTTACATGCTCTGGGGCACGACCTTCGCTGCCGATGGTGGTGTCGATAACTTCTACGCGGCGCGGGTGTTTCATGTCTATGTGCCCTGGCGTGAGGTCGAAACGGCTGATCAGGTCTTCGATTGGACCGGATTCGAGCAACGCCATCTCACGCCGATCAGCAACGCCTATGCCGGCGCCAGTTTCGTGCTGCGCCTGGTTGCCGATTATCCTGATGGACCGGGCAGCGGCATCGACGCGTACTACACCGGCGGCCAGCCCAATCGTGACTACCCACTGTTTCTGGAGCAGGCACCGCTCAATATTCCGGGCACCGACTACAGCAGTTGCAATGGCGATGGCCCCGGTCGCACACCGGCCTGGAACAACGCCAACATGCTGGCCCAGATGCAACAACTGATCGATGCTTTCGCCGCGCGTTACGACGGCGATGCACGAATCACCGCGGTGCAGGTCGGATTGCTCGGGCTCTGGGGCGAATGGCATCAGAGCGGTTGCGAGGCGCTGGCACCCAATTCCGCGACCAAGCAGGCGCTACGCGATCGCTATCAGCAGGTCTTCGTCAATACGCCGCTGCAGACACGCTATCCGCGCGCGTCCGATGTGGGCGGGACGGATTTCGGATTTCATGAGGACTATTTCCCGTCGTTTACGGCCAACTGCAATCTGTTCGTGCCGGCGTTGCCGCTCTGCGACGATGGCGGCGACTGGAACATGGAATGGGCGTTTGCCAATCAATCTCCGACGGCGCGCGACAACTGGTTGCTCAATCCCGTTTCGGGTGAAAGCCCGCTTGCCGCGCAGAAGAATGTCTGGGTCAGCCGTCGCGCTGATATCGAATCACTGATCCGGCTCTATCACTTCAGCTTTCTGGGTCCCGCCGGCAAGCACGAGGAAGCCGGCTTCGCCGCCACACTCGCACCGATCGCGCGCACGCTCGGCTACAACCTGCACCTGGATCGACTCGCCCTGCCCAATCCGTTACCGATTGGAACCCTATTCGCAGCCGAGGCCACGGTGGCCAATTCCGGCAGCGCACCGGTCTATCACGATCATGCACTACGCCTGCAACTGGTCGACGGTGGCGGGGTCGTGCAATGGAGCGGCGACTTCAGCCAGGACCTGCGTGGCGCAACGCCGACGTCGGCCTTGCTGATGAGCGAAAATTTCATGCTGCCGCCGACAATTGCTGCCGGCAGCTACTCGCTACGCGCCAGCCTCCCCGCCCTCGCCAACGGTCGGCCCGCCATCGTCCTGCAGAGCGCTACGCGCGATGCTTCGGGTCGAGTGGTGATCGGCAATATCACCGTAACCGCCGCCGCGGGCGCATTGTTCGCCAATGGTTTCGAATAGTTGCGCGCGGTTTTCTCATCGGCCACAGCATTCCTGTAGGGCATCTCTGCGAGATGCCGTCGTCACGCCGCGGGGATTTTAGGATGGCATCTCACAGAGATGCCCTACAGGAAACGCCTTGCTGTAGGGCAAGTCTGTGACTTGCCGTCTTGATGGCAACGCCCTGTTGAGATGGCATATCGCAGAGATGCCCTACAGAGGGCGCCTTGTTGTAGGGCATCTCTGTGAGATGCCGTCGTCACGCCGCGGCGGTGTTTGGATGGCATCTCGCAGAGATGCCCTACAGAAGAGCGTGCCCTTGTAGGGCATCTCTGTGAGATGCCGTCCTGACGCCGCGGGGATTTTAGGATGGCATCTCACAGAGATGCCCTACAGGAAACGCCTTCCTGTAGGGCAAGTCTGTCACTTGCCGTCTTGATGGCAACGCGGCGTTGAGATGGCATCTCACAGAGATGCCCTACAGGAACGCGCCCCAGCAGGTAAGCCGCACCTGCACGGCAAAGTTCGCCATAATCGGGGCATGCCCAAGCCCCTTGCAAGTCGAGAACGACCGTGAATGAGGCGGACGCGCGCGCGGTGGTATGGGTGCGGGCGATCGAGCGCAGCGATGTGGCCGGGAAACTGATTACGGCGGAGGATCGTATCCAGCTCGATCGCACGGCGGCCGAGTTGATGCGATGGCAGAGCGCGGGTCAAGGCGTCGCACCCAGTGCCGAGGCCTTCATCGTGCAACGCGCCAGATTGCTCGGCACGCGTATCGGTGAGCGTTCGGCGGAAATCGCACGAATATTCGAACGCCTGCGCTGGCGTCCCTGGATTGGCCAGGTGATTCCGCTACTGGCCTTACTGATTGGCATCATCGTTGAACACGTCGTCGACCGCCATCGGCTGAGCATACTCGCGTTCCCCCTGCTCGGCCTGATCGTCTGGAACCTGGCTATCTACCTCTGGCTGCTGCTGCGCCTGCTACGTCGCCCGCGAACTGATGCGGCCAGCAACGGGAGATTCTGGCAGCGCGCACTGTCCGGCCTGGTCAATCCGTTCCGGCGCCGAACCCCATCACGGGCGGCGCAATGGCATGAAGATTTTGTCCGCGACTGGATCGCCCGCTCTGCACCGCTGAACTCGGCGCGTCTTGCCCGCATCCTGCACCTTTCCGCCGCGATGCTGGCAATCGGTGCGGTGGCCGGACTCTATCTGCGTGGCCTGATGTTCGAGTATCGCGCCGGCTGGGAAAGCACCTTCCTCGACGCGGCGATGGTGCACGCCCTGCTGTCGAGCCTGCTGCAGCCGATTGCCACGCTCATCGGTCAGCCGTTTCCAAACGTTGAACAGATCGCCGCTCTGCGCTGGGATCGTGGCGACGGCGAGAACGCCGCACCGTGGATATATCTGTATACCAGTGCCGTCTCGATTGCGGTGATCCTGCCGCGACTGGGCCTGGCCAGCATCGCATGGATACGCGAACGCCAGCTGACGCGGCGCTTTCCGCTCGGGCTGGATGAAGCCTATTTCCGCCGCATTCTGAGCAGTTGGCGCAGTGTGCCTGCCTATCTTCGGGTGCTGCCCTACGCGTACACGATCGACGAGCAGACCGCCGAAGGGCTGCGTCGCCTGGCCCGCATGCAGTTCGGTGAAGACGCACAGGTACACATATTTCCGAGCGTAGCGCTGGGCGAGGAAGAATCAGCCGAGCTGAAAACTTCGAGCGGAGCACGCAAGACCGATCTCGATATCGTCCTGTTCAATCTCGCCTCGACGCCCGAGTCCGAACATCATGGTGTCCTGCTCGATCAATTGCAGGCCAAGGCGAATTCCGGCATGGCGATCCTGGTCGACGAATCCGCCTATCGCAGTCGACTCGGCGCGCAGTCGGGCAGCGGGCAACGATTGCAGGAACGCCGGCAGGCCTGGACCGCATTCGCTGCGGCACGCCAGTTGAAGCTTCAGTGCATCGATCTGCAGGCCAGTGATGCCGCGGTGTTTGAGCAATACCTGCACGGACAAACCAGCGCGCCCGATGAGCCCGCCCATGCACATTGAGTTGACCCTGGTTTCGCATACCAATGCCGGCAAGACCACGCTGGCCAGAACCCTGTTGCAGCGTGATATCGGCGAAGTGCGCGACGCGCCGCATGTCACCGAAATCGCCGAGACGCATGTCCTGCTGCGCACGCCACAAGGTGATGAACTTCGGCTCTGCGATACGCCCGGATTTGGTGACTCGATACGCCTGGCCAAGCGGCTGCGACAGGCCGACAACCCGATCGGCTGGCTACTCCGTGAAGTCTGGGACCGTCATCGCAACCGGCCACTCTGGTGCAGTCAACAGGCGGTACAGGCCGCGCGCAACTCGGCCGATATCGTGCTGTACGTGGTGAACGCCGCGGAAAATCCGCGCGACGCCGCCTACGTCGCACCGGAATTGCAGATCCTCGACTGGATCGGCAAGCCGGTCATCCTCCTGCTCAACCAGTCCGGCCCGCCACGCCCCGCTGCCGAGGAACGCGGCGAGGAAGAGCGCTGGCGCGACTTCGTCTCCGTCTACCCGAAGGTCCGCGCGGTGATGACGCTCGACGCCTTCGCGCGCTGCTGGGTACAGGAAGATGCGCTGTTCGCGCGGATTCTTCCCGTGCTCGCCGCCGATCGCCGCGATGCGTTCGCGCGCTTGATGAAGGCTTGGCGACAACGAAGCCTGCAGCGGTTCGACAAGTCACTGACAGTTCTGGCTACTCAGATCATGACTGCAGCACGCGACCGCGAAGCCCTGTCGGCACTGGCGGAAGGTCGCGGCCGCAGCGCTCTGCGTGCTCTGGGGCTGGTGCGCACGTTGTCGGACGGCGCCAACGAACTCGCGATGAATGCCCTCGCCGACCGCGCAGATGCGCAGATCCGGGCCAGCACTGATGCGCTGATCCAGTTGCATGGACTGGACGGTTCGGCCGCCGCAAAGGTGTTGGATCGATTGCGCGAACATTATGCGTGGACCGCGCCGGTCAGCACCGGCAAAGCCGCCGCCGTCGGCGGTGTGTTCTCGGGCGCGGTAAGCGGATTGATCGCCGATCTTGCCAGCGGCGGACTGTCGCTCGGTGCTGGTGTGATCGCCGGCGCCCTGGTCGGCGCACTTGGCGGCGCCGGCCTCGCCCGCGGTCATAATCTCATTCGCGGCATCGACGCCAGCAGCGTCGCCTGGGCGCCGGAGTTCCTCAACGGATTGGTGCGCTCGGCGCTGTTGCGCTATCTCGCCGTGGCGCACTTTGGGCGCGGTCGCGGCGCCTACGCCGAAAGCGAAGCCCCGGCATTCTGGATGGACGAAGTCGCCCAGGTATTTGCATCGCGCCGAGACGTATTCGAAGCCTTTTGGGAAACCGCACATACGGCCACGGATACCGAATATGCCGACGCCGACCTGCGTCGCGTACTCAGCGAATCCGCGATCGATCTGCTCAACCGCATCTATCCCTACGCGGAGCTCTCGATGGCGGAGATCGACGAATCACCTGAGCAGGCCCGTCCACGTTCCTGATCAAGGCGGACGCGAGGGCGGTGACGTTCCTGTAGGGCACAGCCCCGCTTTCCTGTAGAGCATCTCTGTGAGATGCCGCCTGTACGCCGCGGGGAATTTGGAATGGCATCTCGCGGAGATGCCCTACAGAACAGCGCTTTCCTGTAGGGCATCTCTGTGAGATGCCATCACAACACCGAGGCAGATTCAAGACGGCATCTCGCAGAGATGCCCTACAGAAGATCACGACCCCGTTTTCCGGTGGGCAGCTCTGCGGAACGCCACATTGATTCCTGACTTCCCGTCGTGCTGAGACAATGCCGACGCTTCCACCTCCTTGTTCGACGGCAGCGCAACTCAGCGGTACATCTCACAGGTGATCGCCTTCCTGGATTTGAGTGCGCCGATGCCATCGTCAATGTCAGGAATGGGAGCATCCCGATGAAGAAGTCGCTGAATTTCCTTAGCTTCGCAAGTCTGATCGTTCTGGCTGGTAGTGCTGTTTCCGCAGATGGCGACTTTGCCTTCGGCGACATGAAGGCCCTCGAGCGGACGCTGACCGACGAGGCGAATTTCAGCAAGGCGCAGTACCGGAAGATCGAGGTGGCGATCACCGACCAGATCATCGACAGTCTGGCATCCGACCTGGCGGAAGCTCGCCTTGTTGGTGGTGAACGCGCCACCCAGGGCGAGTTGCCGTGGATGGTCGCGCTGATCGCCAGGAAGTCGAACGGCACCCAGATTCAATTCTGCGGAGGCACCTTGATCGCGAAGAACAAGGTGCTCACCGCGGCGCATTGCTATGTCGTTCCAGAAAAGGCGATGTTTGTATCGGTAAATCGGGCAGACATCACACCACCGTTGGCGGGCCTGATCGCGGTCAGCAAAGTCACGACGCACCCAAACTACCTGAGCCCCAAAAAGGGCAATGATGTCGCAGTCATCACGCTCGCCGGGGATTCTTCGGCGACGCCGCTGCCGCTGATGAACGTCGATCCGACGATCCCCGAAAACACCTTGCTGTATGCAAACATCGCGGGATGGGGGCTGACATCCGAGGGTGGCCTGCCAAGCCTTGATCTGCTCAAGGCCGAGGTGCCCTATGCCACGCGAGCGCAATGCGTCACCGCCTACCCGACGCTGCCGGCGAACACGCTTTGCGCCGGATTCAAGACAGGTGGTATCGACACCTGCCAGGGAGATAGCGGAGGGCCGCTGTACTCGGGCGACGCGGTCGTCGGCATTACAAGCTATGGATTTGGTTGCGCGCGCATGGGCTATTACGGCGTGTACACCAGTGTCGCTGCCTTCCATACGTGGATCGCCGCACAGTGATTATTTCAGCCCTGCCCAACGATGCGGGTCTGATCGCCAACTCGCAAAGTTGATGTGTGCTCTGCACGACCTGTATTCCAGGCCGACGATGAAGCGCCGACGCAGGGCAGAGCCGCACCCGGACAATCAGATCCGCCATGTGACCCACTTTCACCGGAGACAGCCAAATGAACACTGCCAAGTTTTTCGTGATCGCCGCAGTCTTGCTAGTAGCACCTTGCAAGGCGCTCAACGCGCAGGACATCCCCAGCACGGTCGACACCTTCGGCCGCATCGTGGTCCGATCCGACCTCGCTGTCGCTCCCGAAAAACGGGCAGCCCTTGTGCCAGGTTGGCGCTGGTCGTTGACGCCTTCATTTGTCAGGTTCGATGGCGGCGACGTTTTGGGCGCATCGCTGCGCGCTTCGTTCGACCGACACACTATTACGCTGCAGGATTCCAGTCTCGGCGTCGAGGGTCTGCAAGGCTCATTGTCGTCGCGCAAACTGGAGTATTCCTACGGCCTGTTGAAGGGCGAGACCGCCAGCGTGGACATCACGGCTTCATTCGCTGATCTCGAGGACAGCGCACAGACGTCGGAGATTTCGCTCGGTGCATCGCGCACGCTGCTCAGCGGTGACAGTGAGGGATTGGGCGCCGTCGACCTCGTCGGCTCGATCGGCTGGGCGGCAAGGAACCCGGACAACCCGGCAGCCCGAAAGATCAGGGACGCAAAAGCAGCGATTGGTCTGCAGTGGAACGCCGCACCCCAGTTGGTGCTCGCTGCTGAATACTCCGCGATCAACGACTTTGACCGGGAATCCCTCTGGGGCGTTCGAGCCATTGTTTACAGGAAAGTCATCCTCGCCTACGAAGAAGGTCAGACCTGGGTGGCCGCCTTCCGCATTCCACTGAACTGACCGCCACGAATCTACCGAGGTCGCAAGACACATGACCAACGAACAATGGCAGCTGACAGGGCACGCGGCGCTCACAGCGGAGTCAAGGCACGGCTGCGCCCGAACAATGCGGCGGTGCGCACCAACGACATGATCAACCGAGCCCAGGGCACCGCCCTGGCTACCGTGAGGCGATACGGATAGTACTAGAGGGGCGATACTATTCCATGCTGTGATTGCGCCAGAAAGCCGCAGTCAGCACGTCGCACGTGGCGATGTTCAATCAATCGTTGGCCCACAAACGGCCGGCAATCTTGACCGACGGTTCCTGCGAAGAACCATCATCGTCAAAACTGATCCGTTGCCTGATTGCTACGCTCATCGACGGCTTCAACCGCGAAGCCCAGTTTCCGAGCCTGCTGAATCAATCGCTCGATGTTGCCAATCCCCCATTGACTGCTGACAGCGAACAGACTGTCCCGAACTTGGATAAGATCCTCGGGGTCGAGGAAATGGCGCTTGCGCCCTGATGCGGTGTAGGTCTGGTTGGCCTGTTCCGCCGTTGCGACAACGCCCGAAGAGCCCTGGCATTCCTTGGGGAACGCTTGCTCCAGCCCGGCAAACGTCATCGTCGGATTCGCCTCGGCAAATCGCTTGACGATCGCAAGCACGAGCCGACCCTTGCCGAAAAGCCTACCTTCGAACCGGTATCGCGACTTGTCCTTGCTGGAGTTGGGCGGGCTGAAGTACACGTCGGTAGCAACCAGCACCATGCCATCCGAGCCACGAAATCGCTCGATCGTCAGCGCGGCAATGGCGATGCCCTGGTGCGTGACGTAGCCCAGGCGCAACCTTTGCGCCAGGTCGGCTTCAATCGTTCGGCCCACCAGGACGCCAATCCACTTCGGCACTGGCGCGGAGTCCGGGTTGAGCATGTTCGGATACTGCTGGAGGATCTGCTCACGCTCCAGCAGATAATCCTCAAGCTGGCGCAGATGCTGCGCCCCGAGTTGGCCCAGCTTCAACTCCACAACCGCGATGTACTCCTGCGAATAGGTCGCCAGGATGTCAATCCTGCCGTCACCCTCGCGACTCTTTTTGCCACCCTTCAGACTCAACTCCGCCTCGACAATTTCAACGCTCGAGAACGCCGCATCATCGAGGCAAAGCACCTTCTCGTTCTCGATCAGGTACGCCTCCATCGACAGCTCCCGCTTGAACGGGAACGGTTCAAGATGAACATCGTTGGCAGTCAGGTGGCGATAGACGCGCATGGTTGGCCTGTGCAGCACGAATGGAATCTGATCGCGACTTGCAGGACGCAATCCAAATTATTGAACTACGAAGCTCCTGATTTCGCCAGCCTATGCTCGCTGCCCTCAAGTCCGCCCACCACACATCACAGCCGGTCCTCCAGCTCATCGGAAAAAATCGCCGGGAAGCCAACGTGCACGATGACCGATCCCGCGTCGATTCCGCCTTCGGAGACATCATCGCCGGGTATACCGATTACCGAATGGGCGCCGGACATCGATACCGCTGCGCCGAGGAGATCTCCGTCACTGTCCGCAGAGTCGATGATCTTGAACTCTTCCTGCCACGCGCCATTGCTCCGGCTGAAGACGTACGCGGCGCCTTGATCGATGCTGATGCCGTCGGCTCCAGGTGCGCCGATCAATGCATTGTCCCCAACAATTGCGACCGAGGCACCGAAGCGATCCTGCGCCGTCGCGTCGGTAGCCGTGAAGCGCGCTCGCTGCTGCCACGCGCCGCCATGCGACCAATATGAGTAGACCGACCCCGCGCCCGGCAGACCGCTCGATTCAGCAGGGTATGCCCCCACCAGAATCGTATGATTTGAGATCGCGACGGACTTGCCAAATCCGTCTTCGGCAGTCCCGTTCACTGGATAAAAGTAATAACGAAATGCCCACCCGTCTGCGTCTCGGGTGTACAAATACGCCCTGCCGTAGTCCGTCGATCCGAGCCTGTAAATCGAAGTGACAACCGCCGTCTGGTCTTGCATTGCGACTGCGGAGCCAAGAGCCGCACCATTGAAATTCGTCGGCCGTTCCATGCCGCCCTCGGCGACCCAACTTGTGCCAATCCTCTCATAAGTGAATACCGCACCCTGGTTCTGCGCGGCGCCTGCGGCGCCGGCGAGCAAGAAGTCGCCCGCCACGGCGACTGCTCCGCCCATGTAATTGCTGTAACCCAAAGCCCCGTTCGGCCACGCCAGCTTTGCCTGCTGCTGCCATACGCCCTGACTTCGCGTGAATACATACACTGCCCCAGAATTGATTTGCATTGGCGTCGCGCCTGGAACCTCCCAATACGGTGCGCCGACCACCGCAGTATCGCCACTGACCGCCACCGAAGCACCAAAGTAATCGTTCGCACCGCCATCATCCGGCAGCAACTGTGCCTCGAACACCCATTCACCCTCACGCCGCACGTAGATACGCGCAGACCCGGCGCTGTTGCCCCACAAGGTGTCGTCGCGCGGGACGCCGACCAACATGGTGTCTAGGTCCAGGGCGACAGACTGGCCAAAAGCGTCATTCCCGGCTTCGATGTCGGGATTGGAGATACGTACGGAGGGAAACACGATGGCGCCGCCGGGAAACTGAGTCGGCCGAGATGCGGCACCCGTGCCCCAACCTTCGGAAGCATGGCTGGTCGCGGCCACAGTCACACAGAGGCCAGCCAATGCTTGGAACAAGCTGGACAGCACGGAGTGGCGGCACAACCTTAGGTGGGCGAAATGCACAAAAAATCCTTTTGCTTGTATTGCGAGATGTTACAGCAATGCAACGCGCAAGCCGGGCAAAACGGAGCATATCCACCGCGGAGTGTGCGACCGTCGGCTCCAAACGGTCTGCGCACCAAAGGCACGGGGCACGGAACAAATTGCGAGTGTGGAGAGAAGATTGAGGGGCCTTGGGCCCTTGCTCGCCGAATTCCGCAGACGCGCCAATTGGATTGACCCGGCCGTTGCCACTCAGTCTCGACCAATCCTCGTCGAATCGTCGAGATGCTGCACTTCAGTTCTGCGGCCGCCGAGAGCGTGGTCCAGGCTCAAATTTGCGCGTGCCGGAGTTGCAGCTGATCTCGGGCTGCTTCGCCAGATCGCCGACAGAAAACGGTTGCGAGGCCCACGCGTCGAGGATCCGCTTCCTCAACTGCGTAGTGTCCACCTGATTGCAAGGCGACGCATCTCTTGCACGAGCGCAATGCCGCAAGGTGTCACCTACCAGCCCGGTTCAAATACGGCAACAGCCCCTCCCACCTGACCCTCGCGCGCAGATTTCGCTGGCGAGGAATTCGAAGCATTGCCTTCTGGCATGCGCCATGTGGGAGCGCATCTCGCGAGTCGCGCTCTGCACATGGATCAGGGCACGAGCACCTTTCCGGTCTCGGTGACTTTGAGTTTCCAGCCTTCGGCGCGGCTGTCTTTGAGGTCGAGGTGGGCGGCGAGGTAGTGCAGGCGTTGGGTGTCGCTGATCGGTGTGCCCTTGGCATGGGCGGCAGCGCAATAGCGATCCTGCTGGTAGAACGGCGGGATCGACTGGTAGTAAAGGGTGGCGCTGACCTGCGCGGGTTTCTGGCCGAGATCACGCACGATGTATTTGAGACGATCGATACCGCTGCCGTTGTTGTAATCCCTATCGAGTTTGGCTTCGCCCTCGGGGCCGACTGCGACACCGAGATTCTCATCCATCGCGAATCGCTCGTCCGACTTGAGTGGCGTATCGTCGCCGAAGGCCTTGGCGATCAGCACGCGCGCGCGTTGATCGAGAAAACCATGTGGTTGCAGGCGGTTGTCCTTGGGATGATGATTGATGCCGAGAAAGCTGGTGGTCAGCTCGCCGGCGGCATTGGTGATCAGTTCCTGGTAGATCTGCGCGCGGTCCTGCTCGCTGATTTCCTCGTAGTGCGCCTGCCAGGCATTGGGCAGGCGCTTGCTGCAGTCAGTTGGCCACCAGAACTCGCCCTTGATCGGCTTGCCGGTCTGATCGGTCAGTACGCCCTGCTCATTGCTGCGGCCCGAAGCCCAGAGCAGTTTGCCGTCAGCGTCTTCGACCCTGAACTCGATGTAGGCGCGGCGGAAGCTGACGCCGGATGGAAACTTGTGACCGGCGAGATTGTTGACGCTGACCTCGGCGCTGAGCGTCTGCGTGTGCGCGTCCCAGATCGGATCGACTTTGAGAATTGCCGTCCGCGTATTGGCCTGGTGCACCATCGCATTCTCGGTGACCTGCAGGGCCGGAACGCTCTTGTTGCTGAGCCCAGGATCGTCGGTGCGGATGCCGAGAATATGTGGGAACTGCTGCGCCATCTCGATCAGGAAAACATTCAAGCCGACCAGCTGATGCTGGGCGTAGTTTTCACGCAATGGCAGGTCGATTTCTTCTGCGGGCAGGCGATAGTCGGTTTGCGGGTAGTTGCTGTATTCCTCGATCGAAGCGATCTTGCTCTTCAGCGGATGACCGGCCGAATCCTTGCTCGGCATATGGCATTCCTGGCAGGTCTTGGGCGATTGGCCAGGACCAGCAGGCAAGGGCTGCTTGCCGAGCATGCCGGATCGGTAGGCACTGAATGCCCACTCCGGGTAGGTGGTCTGCTCGTAGCGCTTGGGAAAGCAACGGAACGGATCGGCCGGCTCGGTCTGCGGCAGGCACCGGTCTTCTGGCTGCTCGCGATCAAGCACCGGCAAATGGATGCTGTGGCAGGACGCGCAGATTTCCGAAGTCAGCATGCCTTCGCTGTGTTCGGGAACAACGCGCAGTGAATTCTGCATCGGCTTGGTCAAAGGATCCGGAAAGGGGCCATTCAAAGTATCGGCGGCGCCAATCGGAAAGCTTCCGCTGAACGTCGCGGCCAGACCGGTAAAGCTGGGATTGAGGCTCTTCTGCTTCTGCCGGATGCAGGCGTTCCAGGGCGCGTCGGCGAATTTCTCCGCTTCTTCATTGAGCGCCAGTTGATGGCAGCTGCTGCAGGAGATGCCATCGCGCGCCAAGGCCGCATAAGTCGCTGCCTGCGCCTCTTGTGGCCAATGCGCATCGTGATTGGGAAATGGCACCTTGCTTGCATCGTCTCGCGAGAACAGACCGCAGTCCCCGGTCGCGGCATGACGGTCGATGGCACTCTGACGCTGGCCCATATTGCCATGGCACTGCAGGCAGGTGTCCTGGATCAGCGCGCGCATCGCGGTGCGTTGCGCTGGCGTTGCCTTGGCATTCAAATCAGCATGAAAGATCTGCTCGCTCTCGAGCTGCGCGTAAAAGATCGGGTCACGACCGGCCAGACCCATCGGCGAGCTGCTCCACTGCGAATACGGCGCGATGTTCACCGGCTTGCCATCGCCGCCTATACCGAGCGGGCCTGGGGTGAAATCGAACATGTCCAGTTGCAGGCCGGTGGCATTGGCCTGATGACAGCCCACGCACTGGCTGGACGTAAGGAAATGCGCGAGCGGACCGGTGCCAGATACGATGACACTGTCGTAGGTCTGCGAAGGCATGTTCGGCGGAGCCTTCCGGTGATGCGGATCAATCCCGGGCGTACCTCCAAACTGCGCGATGAAACCGGGATCGGGCCTGACCAGGGCCTGGTCAAGCGCATCAATTGTCGCTGAAGGCGTGGCGTTCTCGCGATGACGATCGCCCTCGCCATCGGTCCCGTCGCGCTGCTTCGCCATGGTCGACATTGGTGGCAATTGGGTTACAAAGGTGGCGGGCTCGCCAGCGATATTGTTCATCGATGCGAATGTGCTGCCCGGCGTGGTCGAGCCGTGGCAGTTCAGGCAGAAACCCTGTCCGCCATCGCCCATGCTGGTCAGCGGATTGCTATCCGCTGCGGGCCAATCGATGCGCCCCTTCGCGCCCCACCAGCCGGTAAACCAGCCGGTGGCAAAACTGCTGGAATCGCGGATGAAGAACACCGCGCCGGTGTCATCGGGCGACTTGCAATCAAAGCATTCGCCGTTGTACAGCGAGCGCGGTGGCGCCCACATCTCCTTGACCATGATGGCGCCATCGGGAATGGGTGGCGGATCCTTCGGTGCTGCCGTCTCGTCGGCGGGACGATTGACCCGCATCCACTCGTGCATATCCGGCGAATACCAGACCCGTGCAACGGCGTGGGTAGCCACTGGTCTGGAGAGAAAGGCCTTCGTCGTATTGTCGAACTGCGTGATGTACGGCCCGGTGTCACGGGCAGTGGCATCATGCGGCCACAGATAGGCGTCGCCATGGGTCTGCCGATAGCAGAAGTTTTGCATCCACTCGGCGACCAGGGGCTCATAGCGGTCAAGCCGGATCTGGCCATTGGCAACAAAGGCGCCCGGATTTCGGATCTGCGCCTCCAATACGCGACATCGCTCGGGCGCGATCGCAGTGATTCGCTTGCAGTCCGCACTGTTTGCGCAGGATGGCGCGGGCGTCGTTGCGCCGAGGTCGGACACTTGCGCGATCGCAATGGCCGCCAGCAGGATCGTCGAATAACGTGCTTTCGATCGCGAATACATGCGCCCTCCCCAGATGATTCTACCCACGCATATCCCACTCGATAGTCGCGCATTCCGGGGTATTGTGTATACGGGGCCGTCGCGCGCAGTCCTTGAGTCCTGACCGTCAGTCGCCATCGGCGAGTGCACTGCATGAGCATTTGCCGCCGGGCAGATCGGTACGCCTGCCGCGATCGACATCCATCTCGGCGAAGTCGACAGCCGCTAGACTCGCAGGGATTGGCTAACCTACCGCGCCGTGTTGCGCAGAGTGATGATGATGTCTCGATGGTCTGGTCTTGTGCTGTGTCTGCTGTGCGCGCCCGCCTGGGTATCCGCCGAAGCGGCCGTCAAGGACGATTTGGCAAACGCCAGTCGCCTTCCCGGTTTTGTCGATGTCTGGTCGGATGCCGACAAGGGCCGCATCGTCATCGGCATCCGCGAATGGCGGCAGCCATTTCTGCTGGTGACGTCACTGCCATATGGCCTGGGCTCGAACGATGTCGGGCTCGATCGTGGTCAAGCGGGCAATGTGCGCATGGTCGAGTTTCGCCGGGTTGGACCGCGGGTGTTGCTGGTCGAACGCAATACACGTTTTATCGCCAGCAGCAGCAATGCGCACGAGCGCGCCAGTGTCGAACAGGCCTTCGCCGAGTCGGTACTCTGGTCGGGCGAACTGCTTGCTGGCGATGACAAGATCGCGCGCGTGGATATATCCAGCCTGCTCACCAGCGATCTGCACGGCATCGCCGATGCGCTTAAGGCCAGCAAGCAGGGCGACTACGCAGTGGATGACAAACGCAGTGTGCCGCTGCTCGAAGACGCCAGGAGTTTCCCCGACAATACCGAACTGGAGAGCTTGCTGACTCTGGCGGGTGCAGGCGAGGGAGAGTTTGTGCGCTCGATCAGCAGCAATCCCAAGGCCTTGACCGTGCGTCAGCACCTGAGCCTGGTCCGCCTGCCCGGCCCGGGTTATCAACCGCGCGTCTATCATCCGGGCTCGGGCGCATTCAGCCAGGGCATGATGGATTTTTCGCAGCCGCTTTCGGCGAGCCTGGATGTGCGCTATCAGCCACGCTTTCGCTTGGAGAAAACGCAGCCCGGCGCCGCCGCGAGTCCGGTGAAAAAACCCATCGTGTTCTATCTCGATCCAGGCACACCCGAGCCGGTGCGCTCGGCATTGCTCGAAGGCGCCAACTGGTGGCGCGTCGGGTTCGAGAAGGCCGGATTTCTGGACGCCTTTCGAGTGGAGCTGCTCCCCGCCGACGCCGACCCGATGGATATCCGCTACAACACGATCCTGTGGGTGCATCGATCCACCCGCGGCTGGTCCTACGGCGCGGCGCTCAGCGATCCGCGTACCGGCGAAATCATCAAGGGCGCGGTCACGCTAGGCTCGCAGCGCGTGCGTCAGGACATCCTGATTGCCGAGAGCCTGTTGGCGCCGTATGCCAGGCCCGGCGACGACACAATCGCCAAACAGGCGCAGGACATGGCCCTGGCCAGGCTGCGACAACTTGCCGCCCATGAGGTCGGCCACGCGCTTGGATTCGCGCACAATTTCGCCGCCAGCCGCAACGGCAACGGCTCGGTGATGGACTACCCGCATCCGATGCTCAGCGTCGATGACGAAGCAGTACTCGGTCTGCACAATGCCTATGGTGTGGGCATTGGTGTCTGGGATGAGTTTCTGGTCCAGCATGCCTACGCACAATTCAATCCGGACGCCGAGCTGGATGCACTGGCGGCATTGCGGCGCGCCGCGCGTGAAGCCGGCCTCGACTATGTTGGCGACGGTGATGCGCGGGCGCCGGGCTCGGCGCATCCACAGGGTCTGCTCTGGGATTATGGCGTCGATTCGGTGCAGACCTTCGAGCTTCTGCTGCGCGCCCGCGCCCTGGCACTCTCAGGTTTCGACACTTCGGTGCTACCGCCGGAGCGCCAACTGGGCGAGTTGGAAGCGCGCCTGGTGCCGGTGTATCTGCTGCATCGATATCAGGCCGAAGCGGTGGCGCGTCTGCTTGGCGGCGCAAGTTACCGATCCGGTCGTATTGGCGACACCGCAGCAGGCACGACTCCAGTGCCGGCCCGCGCGCAACACGAGGCCTTGCAGGCACTGGTGGCACTGCTGGATGCGAAGCAGCTCGTGCTGCCCGACAAGGTGCTCAGGCTACTGACGCCACCGAGTGCCGAGTACCAGCGCAGCGCGGAATACTTCAGCACGCAGATGGCGCCCCTGTTCGATCCGCTCAGCGCTGCTGGCGCGGCGACGGCTTTGCCGCTGCAGTTTCTGCTGGATCCAAAGCGGCTGAATCGTCTGGCCTGGCAACATGCCCGCGATCCGCAGCAGCCGGGTATTGCCGATCTGCTGGGTTCGGTCTTCTCCAGGACATGGCAGCGGGTGGCGAGCAAACGCGAGGATGCGGCGCTGGAGGCCGTGCAGAACACCGCCAACTGGGTGGTGCTGGATGGGCTCCTGCTGACGCTCGACGGCGCACAACTGCATGCCCAGGTCGATGCCGAAGTGCGCGCAAGCCTGCGTGGTCTGCAGCAATGGTTGATCGACAATCGAGGACACGGCACGACGCGCGACAGTCGCAATCAGGCGGCCGATCGGATCGCCCGCTATCTGCTCGAGCCGGGCACGGTCAAGTTGCGTGCGCTGCCGGTGATCCCACCCGGTGCGCCGATCTGACCATTCGTCACGACTCATCGCCGTCATCGGCACTGAACAGATGACGAAAATAGCGTTCCGGTGCATTCAAGAAGTCACGGGTGAGACGCACATGTTCGGTCTCGCGCGCGTCGACCTGATGGATGCCGTTGTCGTCGACCTTCAGCACCGTGGCGCCGGGATAGCAGAGCAGAATGGGTGAATGCGTCGCAATGATGAACTGGGCGCAGCGCGAACGATCCATCTGATGCAGCTGCGCCAGGAAGGTCAGCTGCCGATCCGGCGATAGCGCCGCTTCGGGCTCATCGAGCAGATAGACGCCATCCTCGAATCGGCCTTGGAACAGAGCCAGGAAGGCCTCGCCATGCGAGCGTCGGTGCAGCGATTCTCCTTCGTATTGCGAGAAGCTCGCGCCGATCGATTCCATGTAATCAATCCACTGATGAAAGGTTTCCGCGCGCAGGAAATAGCCATCGCTCACCCGCTGCCGCCAACCCAGTCGCAGGGCGCGACCCAGGGCGTGACCGTCTGCACCTTCCTGGAATGAACGATCGCGATCACCGCCGATCTGATTGAATCCGAGTGCCCAGGCGATCGCTTCGAGCAAGGTCGACTTCCCCGTTCCATTTTCGCCGACCAACATGGTTACCGGTGTGGTCAGGCGCAGCGGCAGGCCGCGCATGATCGAGCGCACGTTGAATGGATGCACATTGCCGTTGTCCACGCGATCCTCATCCAGCGCGATATCGACGAGGAAAGGACTGCCGGTGACATCGGTTCGAACACGGTGTTTGCTCATGTGCGAATGATAGCCAGCGCTTGCCTTGCCGCTTGCGTCGAGCGGCCGTTGCGCGCAGCAGGAGCCCCGGCCGTCTGTTCCGGGCAAGGTGGTCAGTGTATTGTTCGCCGCGTTCTGTTCCGCCGAAGTCTGCCATCAACCGGTAGCGGAGCTCCAATGACCGATAACAGTTCCACACTGACTCGTGAAGATGCCTTGATCTATCTGCGCCGCTTTCCGGCGCAGGGCTGGCTGACGGCGGCGATCAATATCAGTCTGGTCTTGGCCAGCAATTCGGTCGTGTTGTGGCTGCTGATCAGTGGCCGCCTTCGTGCCGCCCATCTGATCGCCCTGGTCATGCTCGAGACCGTGCTGCTGATTGCCATTGCCTGGCTATTGCAGCGCCTGGTGCCCAGGGCGGATTGGTCCGAGCAGCCCAAGCCCTGGCGCGAGACCGCGCCTCTGGTCGGGTTCGTCCTGATCTGGATCGGCGGCGCCTATGCGCTCACCCTGGCAGTACTCAAAGGCTATGGCGATTTCATCGCCCTGTTTGCTGGCACGCAGGCCTGGGTGGCCACGGGCCTGTATTGGTCGCTACTCGCGACCCTCGGTCTCGCGCTGGTACACGCCAGCGGCGACTTCAGACATTACAAACGCCACGGCGGCCCGTTTCTGTCGAATGTCAGCCACGACGCAATGGCGCGTTACCTCACCCTGCTACTGGGTGGCATACCGTTTGCCATGCCGTTTTTTGCCACCGTGATCGGCGGCTTCAAAGGCATCGAATTTGTACTGCGCAGGGCACGCGTCGCCCCTGCCCAATCCGTAGTGGCCGCTGTCGCCATACTGATCGTAGCGGCAGCCAGCTTCGCATTGGTCAGAGCGCTGATCACCAGCGAGGTATCCGCTTGGGCGATCGGCTTCGTGTTCGCCAAACTCATCGCTGAAGTCGCCGTCGCCGCCCTCCCCTTGGTCATGGCGCATGTGGCGAAGCACGGGCCTTGAGTCGGTCTGACGCGTCAGCGGATCGCCGGCGGCGAGGGGCAATCGATCTGTTGTAGGGCATTTCTGTGAGATGCCGCGTGAACACCGCGAAAAATTGGGGATGGCATCTCACAGAGATGCCCTACAAAAAAGCGCGTCGGCTCTCCTGTAGGGCATCTCTGCGAGATGCCGTCCGAACACCGCGGCGGATTGGGGATGGCACCTCACAGAGGCGCCCTACAGAAGAGCGCGGCATCTCACAGAGATGCCCTACAGAAACGTGTGGCAATCATGGATTGCTTGACCTTGATCAATTGCCTGCGCGGGCAAGGCGCGTAGGCTGGGGGTATGGAAACTACTGCCCGCTTTGACGCTGAGTTGCTGCGCCGCTACGACCGCCAAGGGCCGCGCTATACCTCGTATCCGACGGCGCCGCAGTTTCGTGATGAGTTCGATGAGCAGGCGTTTCGCGATGTCGCCCGGCGCAGCAATGATGATCCGATTCCACGGCGACTGTCGTTGTATGCGCACATGCCGTTCTGTCAGAGCCCGTGCTTCTACTGTGGCTGCAACCGGATCATCACCCGCGATACCGCTCGGGCGGAGGCTTATCTGTCACGCCTGGTTCGCGAGGTCAGCCTGGTGGCACCGCTGTTCGACCGTGACCGCGACGTGGTGCAGCTGCATCTGGGTGGCGGCACGCCAAATTTTTTCAGCGCCGGCCAGCTCGGCGAATTGGTCGAATGTCTGCGCCAGCACTTTCACTTCAGTGAGCGCGCCGATCGCGATATCTCGATCGAACTCGATCCCCGTTTTGTCAGTGCTGAGGACATCTCCGCACTGGGAGCCCTGGGGTTCAACCGGGCCAGTCTCGGCGTGCAGGATTTCGATCCGACCGTGCAATCGGCGGTCAATCGCGTGCAGTCGGTCGAACAGACCCTGGCTGTCGTGGCGGCCTGTCGCCGGTCGGGATTCCGCTCGATCAATATCGATCTGATCTATGGACTACCCGGACAAAACCGGCTCGGATTCAGTCGCACGCTCGACATCGTGATCGAGAACCGGCCTGATCGGCTGGCTGTATACAGCTATGCGCACCTGCCGCAGATGTTCAAGGCGCAGCGCCAGATCGACGAGGCCCTGCTGCCCGGTGCCGAACACAAGCTCGGCCTGTTACAGCTGGCGATCGAAAAGCTGACTGCGGCAGGCTATCGCTACATCGGCATGGATCACTTTGCCCTGCCCGAGGACGAACTCTCGATCGCCCAGCAACGGGGCACCCTGCATCGGAACTTCATGGGCTATACAACCCATGCCGAGTCCGACTTGATTGGACTCGGGGTCAGCGCGATCAGTCATATCGGCGACAGCTACAGCCAGAATCCGCGCGACCTTCGTCACTGGGAGCAGGCCATCGATAGCGGCCACATGCCGGTCTGGCGCGGCATGAACATGTCTACCGATGACCTGGTACGCGCCGATGTGATCCAGCAACTCATGTGCCAAGGCATGGTTCAAATCGCCGCGCTGGAGGCGCGCCATGGCATTGGATTCGCCAGCTACTTCCGCGCTGATCTCATTCGTCTGGGCACCCTGATCGCCGACGGCCTGGTTGAAATTGACGCTGATACGTTGCGCGTCACAGCAGCCGGCCGCCTCCTTGTTCGCAATGTCGCGGCCTGCTTCGATCGCTATCTTCACCAACCTGCTGCGCAGACGCTAAGCTACTCGAAGGCTATCTAGCCGTGTCGAGTGAGACTATGCGATGAACCGCGCTGTAAGCCGTCCACGCCTGGCAGCAATCGCAGATGATGGCGATGAGCTGAACTTCTGCAGCACCTGTGCGTTCTCGGAAGCCTGTCTGTCGCAGGGCTATGACAAGGCAGCGCTGGGCGAACTGCATGTGCTGGTTGAACATATCGGCCCGTTCCACGAGGGCGATCATGTATTTCGTGAAGGAGACCCATTCACCGCGATCGCAGCAGTGCGCGCCGGCACAGTGAAAACCTATGTGCTGGATGAGTCTGGTCGCGAGCAGGTGCTCGGTTTCTTTCTGCCGGGCGAAGTGATCGGGCTCAATGCCATCCACCATGCGCGTTATCCCTGCAATGCGCTGGCGCTGGATACGGTTGTGCTGTGCCGGTTCTCGTTTCCCAAGATGGCGGTGCTCGCCAGCCGCATGCCGGGGTTGCAGGCGCAGTTGTTTCGTCTGCTGTCGATGGATATCGGCAAAGCCGCTCTGCTGGCCGGCGACTATTCGGCTGACGAACGCATGGCGGCCTTTCTGGTATCGCTTTCCTTACGCTATTCGGCGCGTGGATTTTCCCCAACGCGGTTCCGCCTGACCATGGCGCGCACCGACATGGCCAATTATCTGCGACTGGCGGCCGAGACTGTCAGTCGCGTGCTGCGCCGATTCCAGGACGATGGGCTGCTGACCGTCGAACGCCGCGAGCTGGAGATCCATGATCTGCCGCGTCTGCAGACCCTCGCGCGCAGCGTGTTGCGCGACTGACTCTGGTCTCCTGATTCGCAGTCCACTCCGAGCGCGCGACGTCGTTTTTCGCCGGCCTGCGCGCTGGTTATCAATCAGCGGGGCAGACAACGTTGCTCCAGCGCTTGGGCAGCGAGCGGCCTACGCCGGTGCACGGTCAGGCCCTTGACCACGCCGAGCCCCGACGCAATCGGAACGAATCAGCACTTCCCTTGATCTGGGTCAGCACATTGCGGCCACCCAGCAGCCAGCATGACCTGGTCTACCAAGAGGATTGAGGTCATGGATCAAACGCGGAAACTTTGGGTTTGGCTGGGAGCCTTACTGGCCACCAGCTTTGCGGTGTTGCTGTGGATGGGCGGCGAAATCCATCGGGAATCACCACCGATGCCAGAATCAGTGCTCACCGATCAAGGCAGCGTGGTCTACACACGTGCCGATATCGAAACCGGGCGCACTGTCTGGCAGAGCACGGGTGGGCAGCAGCTGGGATCTATCTGGGGACATGGTGCCCTGGTCGCGCCAGACTGGAGCGCGGACTGGCTCCATCGCGAGACCGTGGCCAGACTGGATCTGCGTGCGCAACGCGCCTATGGCCTGTCCTATTCAGCGCTAAGCGAGGGCGACCAAGCCAAGCTGCAGGCGGAGTTGCAGCCAGCAATCCGTCGCAACACCTTTGATACGGCGACCGGCAATCTGGTCATCGATCAGGAACGAGCTGACGCGATTGCAGGCGTAGCGGCGCATTACATCAGTCTGTTCGGCGACGAAGCAGACACCGATGCGCTGCGCGAAACCTATGCGATGAAAAATAATACGGTCGATACGCCGGAGCACCGCCGGCAGTTGACTGCGTTCTTTTTCTGGACGGCCTGGGCCGCGTCGAGCGAACGTCCCGGTAGTGTCGCGACCTATACCAACAACTGGCCCTACGAGCCCCTGGTCGGCAATACGGCAACGCCGAGTTCGTTCCTGTGGACGGTGTTCAGCGTGCTCTTCATGATCGCGGGCATTGGCCTGCTCGGCTGGCACTACGCCGTCTATCATGGTCGCGATCCGGCACCTCCGCCACCCGCGCAGGATCCATTGCGCGCGCTGACGATCACCCCATCGATGAAGGCAACGGCAAAATATTTCTGGCTGGTGATTGCACTCTTTCTGGTGCAGATTCTGCTCGGCGCAACGACAGCGCATTTCCAGGTCGAGGGCCGCGAGTTCTACGGTATCCAGCTTGCCGACATCCTGCCCTATGCGCTGACCCGCAGCTGGCATACCCAGCTGGCTGTGCTGTGGATCGCGACTGCCTGGCTGGGTACCGGTCTGTACATCGCACCGGCGATCTCCGGTTACGAGCCGAAATATCAACGCGCTGGCGTCAATTTCCTGTTTGGCTGTCTGGTACTGATCGTGGTCGGCGCGTTCACAGGCCAGTGGTTTGCGGTGATGCAGAAGCTCGGCCTGGCCAGCAATTTCTGGTTCGGTCATCAGGGTTGGGAGTACGTCGATATCGGACGCTTCTGGCAGATCTTCCTGTTTGTCGGGCTGATGCTATGGCTGGTTCTGATGGGCCGGGCGCTGTGGCCATCGCTGCGCCGCCGCGACGAAATGAGTTCAATCGTCGGACTGCTGTTCCTGTCCACAATCGCCATTGGTCTCTTCTACGGAGCCGGACTGATGTGGGGCGAACACACTCATCTGTCGATGGTCGAGTACTGGCGCTGGTGGGTCGTGCACCTGTGGGTAGAAGGCTTCTTCGAGGTCTTTGCCGTCGCAGTGATGAGCTTCCTGTTTGTCAAACTCGGCCTGGTCCGGGCACGCAGCGCTACCGTCAACGTGCTGTTCGCCACGATCATCTTCATGGCCGGCGGCGTGCTCGGTACCTTCCACCATCTCTACTTCACCGGCACGACCACAGCCGTGGTCGCACTCGGTGCGTCGTTCTCGGCGCTGGAAGTGGTGCCGCTCGCCTTCATCGGCATCGAAGCCTATGAAAACTGGAGCCACAGCCAGGCGACGCCCTGGATGTCGCGTTACAAGTGGCCGATCATGTTCTTCCTCGCCGTCTCGTTCTGGAATCTGGTCGGCGCCGGCCTGTTCGGATTCCTGATCAATACACCGCTTGCGCTGTATTACATGCAGGGGCTGAATCTGACCGCTCTGCACGGCCACACGGCATTGATGGGTGTCTACGGCATGCTCGGCATTGGGCTGCTGCTGTTCTGTCTGCGCGGACTGAAGCCGCAGGCGATCTGGAGTGCCACGACTCTGCGACGGAGTTTCTGGTCGTTCAATATCGGCCTCGCCCTGATGGCTGCGCTCACCTTGCTGCCGCTTGGATTGCTGCAGTTGAACGCCGCGTTGGAGCACGGCTACTGGTACGCCCGTTCGGCCGAATTCATGGGCCGTCCGATCGTCGATGTGCTGGTCTGGATGCGGGTGCCGGGCGATACGATCTTCTCGATCGGTGCCCTGCTACTCGGCTGGTTTGTACTGCGGCTGTGGATCGCTCCACGGTCCGAAGCCATTACGGTAGCGGGTGGCGCCAGCAGCGTGACCTGATGCAGCAACGACTGCGCGCGATGCGAGCATGCATTGTGCGCAGTGGCCTGGCGCAACACAAGTGAGCGAGATGAATACCCCAGCAAGCGAAATCGACACGCTACCGTCCCTGCGTCAGTTGGCAGCTGCGCCGCATCGGCTGCTGTTTCTGATCGGCGCGGCAAATATCCTGCTCGCCATGCTGTGGTGGACACTGTGGTTGCTGACTGCACGACTGCACCTGGCCTGGATGCCGCAACCGCCTATTCCGGCCGGATGGGCGCATGCGATCGTGATGCAGTACCAGGTGCTGCCGCCCTTCATGTTCGGATTCCTGCTCACCGTGTTTCCGCGCTGGATGGGCTTGCCGGCTCTGACACGCTGGCACTATCTGCCGGTCGGCATCGGACTGTTCGGCGGACAGTTGCTGACCTTGATCGGGCTGTGCGGCTATCCACTTCTGCTTCAACTCGGACTATTCACAACAATTGCCGGCTGGCTCACCGGGCTCGGTTTTCTGATTACCCTGCTGTTCAAGGAGCGCGAATCAACCTGGCATGCGATCAGTTGCGCGGCCGCGCTGACACTCGGGCTAATCGGACTGATGCTCGCGATCGTCTATCTCCATCTGCACGATGCACGGCTGATGTTTGCCGCGATCAAGTTCGGTGGATACGGCCTGCTGCTTCCGATCTATGTGACGGTGGCGCACCGCATGTTTCCATTTTTCGCCAGCGCCGCCGTGCCCGGACACAAGGGCTGGCGACCATTGAGCTGGCTGGCGGTGTTCTGGCCATTGTGCCTCGCGCATCTGGGACTTGAGCTGATCCATGGCTATGCCTGGCTGTGGATCGTCGATCTGCCCCTGCTGGTGCTGACCAGCCTCTGGTTATGGAAAAACTGGCCGCGATCTCGCACTGGCGGCGTTCCGATTCTGCTGCGGGTGTTGTTTCTTGGCTATGCCTGGCTGCCGCTGGCGTTGATCCTGCATGTGCTGCAGAGCGCCTGGTTCGCGCTGGACGGCGCCTTTGTACTCGGCCGCGCACCCGGGCATGCACTGTTCATCGGATTTTTCGGCAGTATCCTGGTCGCGATGGTGACCCGGGTAACCCAGGGGCACTCGGGACGACTGCTCGAGTTTGGACGCATCGCGCAGTTCGCTTTCCTGATCATCCAGGTCGCGGCAGTCGTGCGCATTGTCGCGGAACTACGCAAGGATGCGCTGATCTGGCAGATTGCCAGCGGCAGTCTCTGGCTACTCGCCTTCCTGCCCTGGGTGGTCCGCTCGTCGTGGATCTATCTGACACCACGTCGCGATGGGCAACCGGGATGACCGGCAACTGCGAAACACTTGTCGATGATTGAGTACTACACCGAGATCAAGACGGTACATGTGATCGCCGTCGTGGCAAGCGGTCTACTGTTCACCCTGCGCGGCTTGTTGATGCTGGCCGGCTCGCGCTGGAGCATGGCAGCGGGCCTGCGCTATCTCAGCTACAGCATCGACACGATTCTGCTGACAGCCGCCTTGATGCTGCTGACCATCCTGCCCGGCGCGATGTTCAGCAATGGCTGGCTGCTGCTCAAGATCATCCTGCTGATTGGCTATGTCGTGCTCGGCTCGATCGCACTCAAGCGCGGGAGCACGCTGGTGCTGCGGCGGCGCTGCTTCTTCGCGGCGATGGTCACCTATCTGTTCATGCTCAGCGTCGCCCGCGCGCATCACCCGCTCGGGGCACTACTCGGCCTGTTCCGCTGAATCCGTCGGCGGTCCGCCTAATATCGGGCTAAGTTGACCCAGATCAATGCGAGTCCCGCTACATAGGCGCATTGTGGAGTCATGAACCTACTCCAACCACGAGGCCTTATGAAAACGCAATCGCAAAGACTGCTGGTGCTCGCCATGCTGCTTGCCCTCGGCGCCTGTCAACAGGACGCGCCGACCATCGCGGCGCCGGAAGACACCGGAGGTTCGGCCAAGGGCGACTTCGGTCCACCCGTCGGCGCGCCGATCGAGGCCATCCTGACCAGTCCACCTGCGGTGCCACCGCCGACCGGACGCACACAGCCAGCTAAAGTTGTGGTGAATCTGGAAGTGCGTGAGATCGAGAAGGAGATCAGCGAAGGCGTCAAATACACCTTCTGGACCTTCGGCGGCACCGTACCCGGCAGCTTCATCCGCATTCGCCAGGGCGATACGGTCGAGTTCCATCTGAACAATCATCCCGACTCCAAGATGCCGCACAATATCGACCTGCATGCCGTGACCGGCCCAGGCGGTGGCGCCGCATCGAGCTTCACCGCACCAGGACACAGCTCGCAATTCACCTTCAAGGCACTCAATGCCGGCCTTTATGTCTATCACTGCGCGACTGCGCCGGTCGGTATGCATGTGGCAAACGGCATGTATGGCCTGATCCTGGTTGAGCCGCCCGAAGGGCTGCCTGCGGTCGACAAGGAGTACTACGTGATGCAGGGCGACTTCTACACCGTCGGCAAGTATCGCGAGAAGGGTCTGCAGCCGTTCGACATGCAGAAGGCCATCGAAGAGAACGCGACTTACGTGCTGTTCAATGGCTCGGAAGGCGCCCTGCTTGGCGACAACGCGTTGCCGGCGAAGGTCGGTGAAACGATTCGACTCTATGTCGGCAACGGCGGGCCCAACCTCAGCTCCAGTTTCCATGTGATCGGCGAGATCTTCGACAAGGTCTGGTTCGAGGGTGGCACCCGCTATCAGGAGAACGTGCAGACCACGATGGTGCCCGCGGGCGGATCGGCGATCGTCGAATTCCATGCCGAAGTGCCCGGCACCAGTGTCATCGTCGACCATGCCCTGTTTCGCGCCTTCAACAAGGGTGCACTCGGCATGATGAAGTTCGAGGGACCCGAGAATCTGGAAATCTACTCAGGCAAGGAAATCGACAGCGTCTATCTTGGCGACAAGGCAGCGAGTGCCGCGCCCGTGGCCGCAGCTGCAGAAGCCGCCGCGTCCGGCACGCTGACGCTGGAACAGCAGGTCAAGTCGGGCGAGGCACTGTTCGCCGGAACCTGCTCTACCTGCCACCAGGGCAATGGCGCAGGGCTGGCCAATGTCTTCCCGCCGCTGGCCAAATCGGACTATCTCAACGCTGACAAGGATCGGGCAATCGCCATCATTCTCAATGGCCTGAGCGGCCCAGTGACCGTCAACGGCGCAAGCTACAACTCGGTGATGCCGCCGATGAGCCAGCTCAACGATGACGCGATCGCCAATATCCTGACTTACACTTTGAACAGTTGGGACAACGCAGGCGGCCAGGTCTCGGCAGCCGATGTGGCCCGGGTCCGCGCCAACACACCACGTCCCGACGGCGCGGCACACTGAGCTGGATGAAGATGCGCCTGCTGCCGCTGGCCCTGTTGATGCTGCCCGCCTTGGGCACGGCCGGCGGCGGCTATGTCGGATTGCCCGGCGGCATCTACAAAAGCGTGCTGGCTTACGAGGATACCGGCGGCAATATCCCGCTCGCAGCGTTTGATCTGATGAGGCAACCGGTGACCAATGCCGAGTTCCTCGAATTCGTCCGCCGTCATCCCCAATGGCAGCGGCCGAACGTGCCCAGCGTGTTCGCCGAATCGCGCTATCTCTCACACTGGGCCGGAGCGATGGAACTCGGCAGCACTGCCCTGCCCGACCAGCCGGTCGTGCAGGTCAGCTGGTTCGCCGCATCTGCTTACTGCGAGGCCGACGCTGCCCGCTTGCCGACCTGGAACGAATGGGAATACGCCGCAGCCGCTGACGAGACCCGTCGTGATGCGCGCGCCGACCCCGCCTGGCGAACGCAGATACTGTCCTGGTATTCCAGGCCATCGAACCAGGCACTGGCCCAGGTCGGGCAATCCCCGGCGAACTACTATGGCGTACAGGACCTGCATGGCCTGGTCTGGGAATGGACCGAGGACTATGCCTCGATGCTGGTGTCCGCCGACAACCGCACCCAGAACGAACAGGATCGCCTGCAATTCTGCGGCGCCGGAGCGATCGCCATGGATGACCGCGAGAACTACGCCGTGCTGATGCGCGTGGCGCTGTTGTCGAGCATGGAGGGCGCGCACCTGACCTCCAACCTCGGCTTCCGCTGCGCGCGGAATGTAACCGGGACAACACCATGAGAATCATTCTGCTCCTGCTCGGCTTGCTGCTCGGCCAGACCGTAGTCGCCGCCGATGCACTACCCGAGGACTCGGTATACCAGCTGCGCGACAACTTCACCGATCAGGATGGCCGCGAGTTTGTGCTGGCCTCGCGCCGCGGTACGCCGCAACTGGTGGCGATGTTCTACACCTCCTGTCGTTACGTCTGCCCATTGATCATCGACAGCGCCAAGGCGGTCAATCATGAGTTGGGGCCGGACGAGCGCGCGGCATTGCGCATGCTGCTGATCAGTATGGACCCGGTCCGGGACACACCCGCCGTGCTCAGAGCGACCGCGGACCAGCGCAAGCTCGACAGCCAGCGTTGGACGCTGGCACAAACCGGCAAGGACAGCGTGCGACGCGTGGCTGCCTTGCTCGGTGTGCGCTATCGCGAACTCAATGACGGCGAGTTCAACCACACCAGCGCCCTGGTCCTGCTGGATGCTGATGGCCGGGTGTTGGCGCGCACCGAACAACTCGGAAGCAAACCCGACCCCGCATTCATGGATCAGGTGCATGCGGCTCTGGCAAAGCCAGGCGCCAAGACCATGCCGGACCTGTCCACAAAGAACTGATTCCACCAGGGCAAGACCGCGCGGGCGGTACATGCCTGGGTTCGCGGTACGATGGGGTTCTGCGAATCCCGGGAACACAATGCCGACTCCGCCCACTTCAACCAGCACCGATCCGCTGCAGCCATCGCGGGTACTGATTGTTGACGACGACGCAGCGATCCGCGAAATAGTCCGTCGCTACTTCGAACGCAATGGATTTTTGATCCGCGAGGCTGGCGATGCGATTGAAGCAAGAGCGGTACTGGAACGCGAGTCGGTTGACCTGGTGCTGCTCGATCTGGGCCTGCCCGGCGAAGATGGACTCACGCTGACGCGCTATCTGCGCGAACACTGGCATGGCGCGGTCATTATTGTCAGTGGCCGCGGCGAGCCGGTTGAGCGCATCATCGGTCTGGAGGTGGGCGCCGACGACTACGTCGCCAAGCCTTTCGAACTGCGCGAATTGCTGGCCCGTGCACGCAGTGTGCTGCGCCGTATCCAGCCCGTTGCGCCAGCAGTTACCGCCGAGGCCACGTCGCTGCGCAGTTTCAGTTTCGCTGGCATGCGCCTCGAGCCCGACGCGCGCTGCCTGGTCGCTGCCGATGGCAGCGAAATCGTGCTGACGACTGGCGAATTCGATCTGCTCGCCGCCCTCGTCGAACAACCCAATCGCGTTCTCAGCCGCGAGCAACTGATGCAGAGGCTGCATGGTCGCGAGGCGGGCCCATTCGATCGCGCCATCGATGTCCAGGTCGGTCGCCTGCGCCAGAAGATTGAACCCGATCCGAGCCAGCCGGTGCTGATCCGCTCGGTACGCGGCGTCGGCTATCTGTTCTCCGCGCCGGTGCAGCGACGATGAGCACCGCCACCCTCGACGAGCTGTTCCATCTGGTTCCCGATGCCATGCTGGTGGTCGACGGCGAAGGCCGCATCGTGCTTGCCAATCCCCAGGCCGAGCAACTCTTCGGCTACACCGAAACCGGCCTGGCGGGTTTGCGCGTCGAAGACCTGATGCCCGAGGCCGTGCGCGGCCGCCATGATGCACAACGCGCCAGCTATATGGCCAATCCACGCCTGCGGCCGATGGGCAGCAGCGGACAATCGCTGATCGGCCAACGCCGGGATGGCGGCCAGTTTCCTGTCGAGATCGCGCTGGCGCCGATACGTACAGCTGAGGGTCAACGTTTCCTCGCTTCAGTACGCGACATCTCTGAGACCCAGCGCGCCCGCCAGGTGCTGGTGCGCGCACGCTACGACAAGCTCGTTGCTCGGGTCGGGCAACGCGGATTGGAGGCGACGGCCGAGGACGAGGTGATCGCGAGTCTGCCCGGAGAACTGGTCGAGGCGCTCGGCGTCGACGCGGTCGCGATCCTTTCGCTCGAGCACAGCAAACGCGCACTCGGCATACGTGCCGCGATCGGCCTTGAGGCTGCGCTGGACCTGGATATACCCTGGACCGAGGACGGCCGCAGCCTCAGCGAAGCCGTCGCCAGCGCCGAAGCCGTCATCACCGAGCACCCTCCTCGTGCTGCCAACGCCTCTGCGCCGGGCAGCACCGAGATCGGGTACCGCAGCAGCATCCTGGTTGCGCTGATGGACCGCGACGCTCCGATGGGCGCCCTGCTCGCGCTATCGTCACGACCGGCCAGCTTTGATCATGATGCCCTGCATTGCCTGCAGTCCGTGGCCAATCTGCTTTCTTCGCAGATCCAGCGTCGCCGTACCGAAGAGCAGCTTGCGCATGCGCAGCGACTGGAGGCAATCGGTCAGCTGACCGGCGGCATTGCACACGACTTCAACAATCTGCTCACCGTGATCTCAGGAAATCTGCAGCTGCTTGAGCTCGATCATGGTGAGGCCGCGGACAGCAGGGAGTTCATCGCCAGCGCACAGCGCGCGGTAACCAGCGGCGCTGCACTGACCGCCAAGCTGCTGGCGTTCGCCCGCCGCCAGCGGCTCACCCCGAGCGTGATCGAACCCGGCCCGCTGCTGAGCGAACTCGGGACAATGCTGCGGCGTACGCTCGGCGATCTGGTCAAGCTCGAGATCGACTGCGCGACCGATACCGCAGCGATCTATGCCGACGTATCCCAGCTCGAATCTGCCCTGCTCAATCTCTCGCTCAATGCCCGCGACGCCATGCCGCGCGGCGGCAATCTGGGTATCAGCGCGCAGGAAGTCTTTGTGACCGATCACGCGGCCGAGCTGGAATTGCTGCCCGGCCGCTATGTCGCGTTCGCCATCAGTGATACCGGACATGGCATGACCCCCGAGGTTCTGGGCCATGCATTCGAACCGTTCTTCACCACCAAGGCAGCAGGCAAGGGCAATGGCCTGGGCCTGAGCATGGTCTACGGGTTTGCACGCCAGAGCGGTGGTCAGGTGCGCGCTGAAAGCCGGCTCGGCTACGGAACCCGGATCGAGCTCTATCTGCCGATCGCGCCGCACGACAAGGCAGCGCTCGAACCGATCGCCAAGCGCTCGCCCAACCTTCGCGGCCACGAGAAGATTCTTGTGGTGGAAGACGAACCCGCAGTGCGCGATATCGCTGTCGCCTTTCTGCGTACCCTGGGCTATGAGGTCCTGGCCGTGCCCGATGCAGCTGCGGCGATGGAGCAACTTGAACGCGATCAGGGGATCGCTCTGCTGTTCTCGGATGTGGCACTCGGCGCCGGCATGAGCGGTCGCGAATTGGGCGTCGCCGCACGCACATTGCGACCTGGTTTACCGATCCTGCTGACTTCCGGCTACGAACACGAAGTATCCGCCGATCGCCAGGATCAGGGCACGACCCTGGAGTTGCTGCGCAAACCCTATCGCATCGAAGAGCTCGCCGCCCGCGTCCGTCGACATCTTGATGGCAACGAGGCGGATAGCCGCTCAAGCGACCCTGGATGCTAGTGTGGTGTAGCGCACTTGTCGGCACAAATGAAATCGTTGGATTCGGTCATGTGGCGAGGCGCGTATCGCCGCCAAGGCTGGTGGCCTTGGCAAGATGCGCAACGACGCCACAGGGTCGAAGACGCGATTTCATGTGTCGCTTAGGGAACCTCTGAATAAGTCCGGAGCCGCGATAGCCCCCTGAGTCAGGGGGCGAAAAATCCGCAGGTTTTTTGGGGTTTGGCAAACACTAAGCTGGGTAGCGGAGACGTTACGATGACTTATTCAGAGGTTTCTTAGTGTGCAACACCACACTAACTTGGTGACTCAGCAGGGCGCCGACAGCGTGCGACGCAAGGCTTCCGGATCGCGCAGTCGAACCTCGCGGCGGTCGACCGAAATCAGTTCGGCCAACGCCAGCCGCGACAGTGCACGGGTCACCGTCTCCAGCTGCAGCGACAGGAAATTGCCGAGCTCGGCGCGGGTCATGCGCAGGATCAACTGGCTGGCGCTGAAACCCAGCCCGTGCTGCCGATCTGAAAGCTCGAGCAGAAATGCGGTGACCCGTTGATCGGCGGACAGCGTGCCCACGCTGAGCATCCAGGCCCAGTCGCGACGAATCTCCGCGGAAAGTGTCGCCGTGATGTGTGCGGAGAAGCCCGGTGACTTCCCGGCGATTTCCGGCAGCTGCGCTGTCGGCAAGACCCAGACTTCGCTGGTGTCGAGCGCCACTGCTTCGGCACCGTAAAAGTCGGCGCCGAGCGCGTCCAGCCCGAGCAGGTCACCGCGCATGCGAAACCCGGTGACTTTCTCACGACCATCGGTGCTGCTGACGCGAAGCTTGAAGTATCCAGCGTGTACGAAATACAGGGCATGCATCGGCTGACCCGGTCGGAACAACGACTCACCGGCACGGACCCTCCGACGAAACAGCCGCAGTCGTGTGCCCAAGGCCTCGATGTCGAACTGCCCCTGTCGGGCCGGAGCTGCCGGCGCGGACTGGTGCAGGCTGGATTCATGGGCAAATACCGGTATTGCTGCCATTGCTGCACTCCTGGATGACTCAGCCTCGATTGGCCGCACCCAGGCAGACTAGACATCGCCGGCAACCAGCGAATGTCATCACGGCAACGCTTGGTAACGCTGTGTAACAGCTGCGACGGCCGGCGTCGGAATTGACATCGATCAAGGCGGCGGCCGCGCAATTGGCGATAGTCACAACATGACCGCGTCTCTACCCATCGCTTCCCTGGCACTGGCGTGACCCGCCCAACGCACTTTGCCCATCCACTTGCCGTCGAAGCCTGGGACGCCTGGTTTCGTTGGCGCACGCCCGAGGGATTGCGCGATCTGACGATCGACGATACCTGGACACGCGTCGCCAATGCGGTGGCGACGGCCGAGCAGGAGGAGGCGCCGGAATGGTCGCTGCGTTACGGCCAGGCGCTGCGCCAGTGGCAGATGCTGCCCGATGAAGGCACCCTGGCCCAGGCTGGAACCGGATACCCGAACATCGGTGGAGCACGCGCCGCGATCATCAATGCAGCCGCATTCATCATCGAGGCACGCGGAGCGCCGGCGCGCCTCGATCGAGAAAGTCTGATCGAAGTGGCGAGCCTGGCGGTGCGCTTCCTGCGCGACAGCATTCGACTTGATGACGACCACCGCAGGCGCGGCCAAGGCGCGCATATCGGCATGCTTGGCATCGCCGATGCGCTTGCTGCGCTTGGACTTCGCTACGACAGCGAGGCCGCGCGGACGCAGGCAGGAATCATCGCGGCAGCAATCCAGGAAGGCTGTCAGCGTGGAATCCGCGACTACAGCGCCGGCCACGGCAGCAAGGCCGCGAGGCTTGAGCCTACGGCGGCCAGCGCAGAGTCGGGCGGAAATCAACGCAGCCATCGCACTGGCGGGCCAGTCGAGCCAATGACTGCCCTGACACCGCATCCGCGACTCGCCCTGCTGGCCAATCACAGCGGCGACATGGTCGATGCCGCGCCCGATATCGACGACTTGTGTCACAGCAGCGCCCTATCGGGTCTGCTCGCCTCGTCGGCTGGAACAAAGGCACTCTATCGCGCAGGGACAAGGGACCAGGTGCGCGACCCGGGACAGCACGACCCAATAGCCCGACTGTTGATGCGGGCAGCGGTGCAGCCCTGGATCGATATGCCGATCGACATGCCGTTCATGGTGCAGCAACTGCCCGATCCGGACGTGCGTGCGCGTTGCAACGAACTGGCACGCCAGCATGGTCTGCCGACGCCACGCTGGGAACTTGAGCGCGCGAGTCGAAGACCCTGACTGGATTGCACCCTGTCATCGATGCGGACATTGCATGGAGTTTGCGCGGCAGCCGGCGGCAATCAGTGATGCGAATGGTCGTCAGTAGCCGCCTCGGCCTGCTGCGCCCTCGTGGCAGAGTGCGCGTGTCGATGCTGCAAGGCCCAGGGTGCCAGAGCGATCATGGCGCCCATTGCCAGTGTCAACAGCGCAACCAGAGGACGATAGCGCGAGAGCGAGGCAATCCGCTGCAGTCGAGAGGCGGCGAGCGCCGGCAACAGAGTTCCTGGCATCGTGCCGACACCGAAGGCGAGCATCAGCAAGGCGGCATGCAGAGGTGCGGCGGTCGCCGCGGCGACAGCCAGCATCGCGTAAGACATTCCACAGGGTAGCCAGCCCCACAAGGCGCCTGCTGCAAACGCCCGCAGCGGTCGATCGATCGGCCAGACGCGTCGCGTCAGCGGCTGCAGCAGTCGCCAGAATACCTTGCTGATTTTTGCCAGCGGCCGAGCGCCGATGTGCCAGCCGAGCAGATGGAATGCGATGCCGACCCAGGCCAGCCCCAACAAACCTCCGACCACGATACCGGTATTCGCACCGGCCAATCGCGGGATGATCTGATCACCGATCGCGGCGACGATGATGCCTGCAAGCATGTAGCTGGAGATTCGACCCAGTTGCGCCAGCAAGACAACCGGCACCGGCTGCCCGCCAGTGCGCCCGGCAACCATGGCTGAGGAAATACCGCCGCACATCAGGGCGCAATGGGCGCCGCCAGCGAGACCGACAAGCAGGGCTGCAACGATGGATGCGAGGACGGCGCTCACCGTGGGGACTCCTCGTCCACCGGGCGAGTGTCGGACCCATCCGCTTCAAGTATTTCCAGCGCGGGCGTATCCAGATCATCGAACTGGCCGGCGTCAATGGCCCAGAAGAACGCCCAGAGCGCGATGCCAACGAGCAGCACAGTTGCTGGAATCAGTATGAAGAGCGCATTCATGCCCTGACCGCCACGGCCGAGGCCGAGGCCGAGGCCGAGGCCCTCAAGCGTTTTGGGGGATCGGCCGGTCCACCGCGCAGCAAGCGTGCCGCGTTGAGGCTGACCAGCAGGGACGACAGCGACATGCCGACAGCGGCCAGCCAGGGCGGCATGACCCCGGACAATGCGGCAGGAAGCATCAGGACATGGTAGGCCAGCGACCAGACCAGATTCTGGCGGATAATGCGCTGCGTTCGGCGCGCCATTGCCAGCGCCTGCGGCACCAGGATCAAATTGGGACGCAAGAGCAGGATATCGGCGTTGCGCTGCGCGAGCGCGGCGCCCTCGCCCATCACCACGGCGAGATCGGCTGCGGCCAGGACCGGCGCGTCGTTGATGCCGTCGCCGACCATCGCGACGCAATATCCGCTGCGCTGTTCGGCCTGCAGAAGGGCAAGTTTCTGCTCGGGTCTGAGGTCACCACGGGCACGGCGGATCGACAGCTCCTCCGCCACGCCACGCACCGTGGCACTGGCGTCGCCCGACAAAACCAGACTGTCGATCCCATCTGCCATCAATTGCGCAACACTGTCCGCGGCATCGGGCCGCAGCGCGTCGTGCAATTCGAATGCCGCGAGCAGGCGTTCGGCACTGGCCAACCAGACACGTCCGTCATCGTTCAGACCCGCGCCTTCGACAAAACCGCGACGCCCGAGTCGGTAGTGAACTCCGGCAAGCACGCCGGAGACGCCATCGCCGACATGCGAACGCACCTGCTCGACAGGCGCGCCGTCATCGTGCTGGCGAAACGCCTCCGCCAGCGGATGCCGATGACCGCGCTCCAGTGCGGCGGCGATCCGGGTGCATTCATCGGTGGACTTGCTGCGGTCAAATACTTCGATGACGCCAAGCTGTGGCTTGCCACGGCTGAGCGTCCCGGTCTTGTCGAAGACGACACGCCGGACGCGGGCCGCGCGCTCCAGGGCATCGGCATGCACCACCAGCACGCCGCTGCGTGCGAGGGCTGCCTGTGCCGCCGCTTGCGCCGCCGGAATGGCCAGCGCGAACGCACAGGGACAGGCCGCAGCCAATACCGCCAACGCCACCGGCAATGCCCGGGAGGCGTCAATCTGCCACCAGATCAGAGCGGCCACGGCGGCCAATGCGATCATTGCGATGACGAAGCGTGCCGCCCATACCTGTGCACGCAGCTGCAAGGCCGGACGCGCCTGCTGGGCGCGGCCGACCAGCGTTTCGAGTTGCGCCAACCAGGTCGCCGCACCGATTGCGCTGACACGGATGTGCAGTGCCGATCCAAGAACAATGCTGCCGGCGAGAAGCTGATCACCGGGTCGACGCAGTTGCGGACGCGGTTCGCCAGTGAGCAGGCGCTCATCGACTTCGGCTGCGGTGTGCACAAGCCGACCATCCACCGGAACATTCTGCCCGACCGCAACCTGCAGCAGATCGCCAACGCCGACTTCGAGCAGACTGACTTCGACAGGCCCTTCTGCTGATATGCGGGTTACGGTCGCCGGCAGCGACTGCGCGCGACTGATCGCTGCCTGCGCGCGGATGCGGCCCGAGGATTCAATGTAACGGGCGACCAGCAGGAAGAAGACGAACATTACCGCGGCGTCGAAGTAGACCACGGGCCCGCCGCGTAGTGTCTCGACCACACTGGTGCCATAGGCCAGCCCGACCGACAAGGCGACCAGCACGTCCATGCCCGGACGACGCAGGCAAAGCTCGAGCCAGGCACCACGAAAAAAGCCCGCGGCCGCCCAGAACACGACCGGTGTACTCATCAGCAGAGCCATCCAGCGCAGAAAATCGCGCGTTCCATGCTCGAGTGCATCACCGCCGAAATACAATGCCTCGCTCATCATCATCGCCTGCATGGCGGCGATTCCCGCTACGGCGATGCGCTTGAGTGCACTACGTCGATCGGCGCGCTGCTGGTCGCTGCCCTGCAGGGCGACACGGGCGAAGTAGCCATACTGTGCAAGCTTGCCCAGCACGCCGGACAGCGCCACGCGGGAAGGATCCCAGCGCAGCCGGGCGCGGCCGGTGGCAGTGTTCAACTGCAGGTCGAGCACGCCGTCAATGCCCTGGCCCAGGCGCGGAATCAGCCAGGCACAAGCCGGGCAGCGCAGCCCATCCAGTGCGACGTCGATCTCGCGGATGCCATCAGGCGTGGCCGTTATTGATGACGCACGCACGTACAGGGCGTGGAAGGCCGGGCTGTCCCAGGCCCGATAGTCGGGTTCGGCTGCGTCAGCCAGTGCCAGCGAGGGCGCGCTACGCAAGCGATAGAAATCACCGAGACCGCCCTCGTGCAGCCATTGCGCGGCCGCGAGACAACCGGCGCAGCAAAAGCTCCGCTCAATGGCGGCCAGCTCCGCGCGCACGGCACGCGCATCAAGCGCGCTCGCGCAGTGGTAGCACGTTGGCGTTTCGCTAGTCATGACGATCGCCGAGCAGCGGACGCAGCCGCGCACTACCGGCGTCCGGATCCAGTACACCGACCAGACGCCAGGCACCTGACTCGGGCATCAGCACGATGCTGCGCGCACCGGACTGCGGCACTGCGACCGAGCCACTCCAGCTGCCATCGCGCTGACGCCCAAGCATCACGTGCTGGTCATTGCGCGCCAGCGTGGCGTGGCGAAACTGCAGACTCAGGCGCGCCGGTGCGGGGTCGGCTTGCATATGCAGGATGTAATGACGCCGACCCGGATCGAGGCTGAGCTCAGCGTGCAGGTCCAATTCTCGTGCCAGCTCATCCGGCCCCAGGTCGCGCGTCTGCACCTGGGCAACTCGCCGCACGATATCCGCGTCGGCGTCGCTGCTGCCTGCCGCAGCAAGCTGATAGGTCACCAGCCCCGCCACTACCGTCAGCGCAGGCAGGGACAGCGCAAACCAGAGCATCCGTGATCGGTACCAGGGCGTTGCGGCCTCGCTCCGCTGAGCCTGTCCGCTGTTCATGGCGCCGGCCCGAAGAAGCTGGCCTTCTGCAGGTAACGAACTTCCGGATTGGATTTGCTGCGCAGTTCAATGCGGATATCGTGCAGTCCTGCTGCGGCCTGCGCGGCTGCACGCAAGGTCAGCGGCGACTCGACCACGGCGCCGGCGGCCACCTCGATCTCTCCCTGGTCAGCGCCAATCGCCAGAGCGAGCGCCGACTCCACCGTGACGATGTAGCGATGCGAAACATGGTCCTTGTTCATGATCTTGAGCGTGTAGGCATTCTCGATGTCGCCTTCAGGCGCCACCCGGTAGAGCGCATTGCGATCGCGCAACACGTCGACGATCAACGGAACGCGATGGGTCATCGCCCATGCGAAGCTGCCGATCAGCAGGCTGAGAATGGCAGCGTAGACAACGATACGCGGTCGCAAGATGCGGGTGGGCTTGCCATGCATTCCGTTGTGGGTGGAGTAGCGGATCAGCCCCTGTGGATAGCCGACCTTGTCCATCACGGTATTGCAGGCGTCGATACAGGCACCGCAGGCGATGCATTCGAATTGCAGCCCATCCCGGATATCGATACCGGTCGGACAGACCTGGACGCAAATGGTGCAATCGACACAGTCACCCAACTCGGGCCGCGTGGGTGACAGTTCCGTCATCGCGGTCAGGTTCGATGTCACCGTCTTCGCCACAGCAGTTGCCGCGGTGAGCACACTCGGCACAGCTTTGGACCGGGGGCCGCGCGCCTCGCCGCGTTGCTCATCGTAGGCGATGATCAGGGTGTCACGATCGAACATCGCACCCTGGAAGCGCGCATAGGGACACATGTACTTGCATACCTGCTCGCGCAGAAAACCGGCATTGCCATAGGTCGCGAGGGCGTAGAACAGTATCCAGAACAGCGCCCAGCCGCCGACCTGGATGTGCACGACGTCGGCCGCAAGCGCGCGGATCGGAGTGAAGAATCCGACGAAGGTAAACCCCGTCCACAGCGCAAAGCTGATCCATAGGAATTGCTTGGCCGACTTGCGCACCAGCTTCTCGCGCGACCATGGCGCCGCGTCCAGTTTGATCCGGCGATTGCGCGGTCCCTCGGTCCAGCGCTCCATCCACAGAAACACTTCGGTCCACACCGTCTGTGGACAGGCGTAGCCGCACCAGAGTCGACCAGCCAGTGCCGTGAAGAAAAACAGCGCGAAGGCGGCGATCATCAGCAGCATCGCCAGATAGAAAAAGTCCTGTGGCCAGAAGATCAGACCAAACACATGAAACTTGCGTGCCGGCAGATCGAACAACACCATCTGACGGCCGTCCCAGTTGAACCAGGGAAACGCATAAAACATGCCGAGCAGCCAGAACACGGCGGCGATGCGCAGACGCTGCAAGGGCCCATCGGTTTCGCGCGGATGGATCTTGGCTTCGCTGGCGTACATCGCGGAGGATTCAACCAGCTTCAAGTCGATACGTCGGCTCTTCACGGCGGCCCGTCGGGCGAGTTGACCCCGGCAGCGGGCAGCAGGAGGATCCAGGTGAACAGGCTGCTCGAGGCGGTGCACAGCCAGAACATGAAGAAGCCGAGCGTGTAGCCAAGCTCGCGTCCAATACCCACGCGCGGGAACGTGATGTTGGCCAGCGCGAGCGGATCGACATAGGCGAAGAACACTGCCGTGGCCACGCCGGCAGCGAAAAAGGACGGCCACAGGATCGCGCCCAGTCGTTGCGCAAATGCAACTGGCGCCAACGGCGCAACAGTCGGAGTCTGTCGACTCGCCGACACTGTTGTTCGTTCACCTGCCATCTCAATGACCACTCTGGCCGGCAGCCGGCTGCGGCTGTTGCGACAACAACCAAGCCGCGGCGAGCCGCGCACGATCAACACCGATGAGTTCGCGATGCGCCGGCATCGTTCCGCTGCGGCCGGCACGTATGCTCTGGCTGATGCTTTGGAAATCCGCGCCATACAGCCAGACGTCGTCGGTCAGATTGGGCGCACCCAGCGCCAGATTGCCCTTGCCGTCGGCGCCGTGACAGGCGGCGCACAGGCTGTTGAACACCGGCCTGCCCTTGGCGGCCAGTTGCGCGTCGGCTTTCATGCCGGCGAGGTTCTGCACGTAGACAGCAACTGCGGGCACCATATCCGCACCGATCACAGCCTCGAGCGCCGGCATCGTGCCTTTGCGCCCGTCCAGAATGCTCGCCAGTACAGTCTCCGGCTGACCACCCCAGAGCCAGTCGCGATCGGTCAGATTGGGAAAGCCCTTCGCGCCATGGGCGTCGGATCCATGACAGGTGGCGCAATTGTTGGCAAAAACCGAACGGCCCAAGCGAAGGGCTGCCTCGTCATGACTCAGTTGCTCCAGCGATTGATCGGCAAAGGCCTGGAACAGCGGCTGGATCTTTGCATCGGCCGCGGCTGCCTGCAGGTCGTGCTCCTGCGCCGAGCTCCAGCCCTGGCTGCCGGCATAATTTCCAAGCGCGGGATAGAGCGCGAAGTAGACGAAGCCGAACGCGATGGTGAGATAGAACAGGTTCAACCACCACTTGGGCAAGGGCGTATTGAATTCCTGGATACCATCCCATTCATGCCCGGTGGTCTGGCCTCCGCTCGCAGTCTTTTCTTCGACTCGCTGGCGCGCGGTCCACCAGAGCAGCCAAAGGCAGGCAACCACGTTGATGATCGAAACGGCTGCGATATAGATCGACCAGCCCGTACTCACGACGCCTGCTCCCGGTCGACGTCGCGCGCAGCATCTTCGAGCGGCAGTCGTGCGGCAAGTTCGAAATCTTCCTTGCGGTTGCGGCTCCACGCCCAGACAACCACGCCCAGAAAGCTGATGAACAACACCGCCGTCGCGATGCCGGCAAGTACGCCGCTCATGGATTCACTCCCTCATGACTGACCGTGCTCGCGCCGGTGGGATCAAGCTTGGGCCCGAATTTGCCCAAGCCCTGTAGATAGGCGACCAGGGCATCCAGTTCGGTCGTTCCCGCCACGGCAGCCTCGGCGCCGAGCACGTCGGCTTCCGAATACGGATCGCCGAGCATGCGCAGCCGCTCGATTTTTTTGCGCACCAATTCGCCGTCGACCGCGGTTTTGGCAAGCCAGGGAAAGCCCGGCATGTTCGACTCGGGCACCAGCGCACGGGGATCGATCAGGTGCAGGCGCTGCCAGTCGTCGCTGTAACGACCGCCAACGCGGGCGAGATCGGGACCGGTGCGCTTGCTGCCCCACTGGAAGGGCCGGTCATATACCGACTCCCCGGCCAGCGAGTAGTGCCCGTAGCGCGCGGTCTCGAAGCGCAGCGTGCGGATCATCTGCGAGTGGCAGTTGTAGCAGCCCTCGCGCACATAGACATCACGCCCGGCCAGTTGCAGGGCCGGATATGGCGTGATGCCGGGCAGTGGCTTTACCACCTGCGCCTGATACATCAGCGGCACGATTTCGACGAGTCCGCCGATCGCTACCACGATGGCGATCAGGACAGCCATCAGTCCGATATTGGTTTCAACTTTTTCATGGCTCATGACGTTGGCTCCGGATCAGGCGTGTGCGACATTGCGCAAGGGAATTTCGACCGGAGCGACATCCTTGGCCATCGCCAGCGTCTTGTAGACGTTCCAGGCCATGATCAGCATGCCGACGAGAACCACGACGCCACCACCTACCCGTGTGAGGTAGTAAGGGTAGGTCGCCTTCAACGACTCGACGAAGGTGTAGGTCAGGGTGCCGTCCTCGCTGGTGGCACGCCACATCAGGCCTTGCATCACGCCGGCGATCCACATCGCGACGATGTACAGAACAACGCCGAGCGTGTGCAGCCAGAAATGCGTATCGATCAGACGTGTCGAGTACATCGACTTGAGATTCAGCACCCGCGGCAACAGGCTGTAGATACAACCGATGGTGATCATCGCAACCCAGCCCAGCGCGCCCGAATGCACATGACCAACAGTCCAGTCGGTGTAATGCGAGAGCGAGTTGACCGTCTTGATCGACATCATCGGCCCCTCGAAGGTGCTCATGCCGTAGAACGACAACGACACGATCATGAATTTCAGGATGGGATCGGTGCGCAGTTTGTCCCAGGCGCCGTTCATGGTCATCATGCCGTTGATCATTCCGCCCCATGACGGTGCGAGCAGGATCAGCGAGAACACCATGCCGAGCGATTGCGCCCAATCCGGCAGGGCGGTGTACTGCAGATGATGCGGGCCGGCCCACATGTAGATCGAGATCAGCGCCCAGAAATGCACGACCGAGAGCCGATAGGAATAGATCGGACGTTCGGCCTGTTTGGGAATGAAGTAGTACATCATTCCGAGGAAGGCCGCGGTCAGGAAAAATCCGACGGCATTGTGTCCGTACCACCACTGCACCATCGCGTCGACGGCGCCGGTATACACGCTGTAGGACTTGCCCAGCGTGACCGGCAAAGCCAGATTGTTGAAGATGTGCAGGATCGCGATGGTGATGATGTAGGCACCGAAGAACCAGTTCGCCACGAAGATGTGGCGCATCTGGCGCTTGACGATGGTGCCGAAGAACACGATGCCGTAGGCGACCCAGACCAGGGTAATCAGGATGTCGATCGGCCACTCGAGTTCGGCGTATTCCTTACCCTGGGTCATGCCGAGCGGCAAGGTGATCGCTGCCAGCACGATCACCAGGTTCCAGCCCCAGAAGGTGAATGCGGCCAGTCGATCCGAGAACAATCGCGCGTGGCAGGTACGCTGCACGATGTAGTAGCTGGTCGCGAAGATTCCGCTGCCGCCGAACGCGAAGACCACAGCATTGGTGTGCAGAGGCCGCAGGCGGCCGTAGCTCAACCAGGCGGTATCAAAATTGAGTGCCGGCCAGTACAACTGCGCCGCGATCAGAACGCCGACGGCCATGCCGACGATCCCCCAGACCACGGTCATCACCGCGAACTGGCGGACAATCCTGTCGTTGTAGGTAAGCGACTGCGCCATGATGCCTCCAAAGCATTCGTGGCCCAGTGTTCCAAGTGGGGATCGAGGCGGTATTGACTCAGGTCAACCAAACCGCAGGAGGCCGGATGCGTTGTGGGAGGCCCGATGCGGGCCGACCGCGGTGTGGATTGGAACCGCGGTCGCGCCCCCTGGGCGCTCCTACATAGGAGACACGAGGCATTGTGGGAGGCCCGAAGCGGGCCGACCGCGGTGTGGATTGGGACCGCGGTCGCGCCCCTTGGGCGCTCCTGCGCAGCGATGCAGCTCAGCCCAGGCGATCGGCGTACTTGCTGCTCTGCTGAGCATTGATCGGCGTCCAGCCCATCAGCACCTTCTCGCGTCGGCCGAAGCCGAATACTTGGCCCGAGTGGATGGCGCGCCATTCACCCTCGTCGAGGCATTCCGCTTCGCAGGTTTCCGCCTTCCCGGTAACGAAATCAAGCACATGCAGCAGCACCACGTCGCCGTGATCGGGCGATACATCCGGTGAGAAGCGCAAGCTGGCTGAGCTCAGAGTCATGGCGGGTCCAAGTCGGGTTGCGGACGCGGTCATCGTGCCCGTTCAAGGCGGAGAACGGCAGGCCACTCGTCGGCCCAATGACACCGATTGCAAGATTCTGTGACATCCCTGAACTTTACTGGCCAAAAAGTAACAAAGCGCTTTATATCAACAACTTGGAAGAATACAAACGAAGGTTTCATACAGCCGTTTGCCAAATTGCAAACACTTGTGTACAGTCCGTCCCGCACCGCGCGCCTCCTGGGAGGGCCGGCACCCGGTGCCTAGTCGATGCAGGCGCGACCACGCCACAGGGAAGATACCGGCCGGCGCCAACCTGCATCCCACGAATTTCTTGGGAGGGAATCACGTGCGCAATCTCTTTGCCGGCTTGTTGCTGGCCTTTGCATCTTGGGGAGCTGCCGCCAATACTGGCGTGGCATTCGTACACGGAACCGGAAAGCAGACCAATGCCCTGGCCGACTACTGGACCAGCGCCATGGTCAATTCGGTTCGCCAAGGCCTGCCGAACCAGGCCAACTACACGGTGATCAACTGCGATTTCGAGAAATACATGTGGACCTCAGGCGCCGCCGGTTGCCTGGCTGGTCAGCTGAGCACCTTCATCAGCAGCAAGGGCATTACCGATCTCGTAGTCATCACCCATTCCAATGGCGGCAATGTGATGCGCTGGATCATGTCCAATCCGACCTATGACAGTCGCTACCCGAACATCATCAGCAAGATCCGCTGGGTCAACGCCCTTGCGCCTTCGTCCGCCGGCACACCGCTTGCCGATGCCGTGATCAGCGGCAATGTCTTCGAGTCGGTGCTGGGTTGGCTGCTCGGCTACAAATCCGATGCAGTCCGCATGCAGCAGACCAGTTGGATGGCGACCTACAACGCCAACAATCTGTATGGCACGTCCGGGCGTCCCGCCTTGCCCAAGACCTTCTATTCGGTAGTCGGCACCGATGTCGACTCCGCAATCTGGGACGGTGACAGCTACTGTGGTGGCTATGCGCAGACCCTGGGGCTTGAGACCACTCAACTCTGGCTCAACTCCTGCTCCGATGGCTTCCTCAACTGCACCAGCCAGTCGGCCGCCGGCCGCGTCTGGTTCCAGGACAAGCAGCGTATGGCAGGCGCCGAACCGCTCAATCACAACCAGAGCCGACGCAATTGCTTCGGTCTCGACGTCATCCTGCGCAACGATATCTGAGGAGCAGACCATGAACCGATTCAACACCTTGGCAATGGCGCTGGCGCTCTGCCTGAGCTTTGCCGCGCAGGCCGGATCGTCGGGCACCGCGCTCCGCTTCGAGTCTTCCGATCTCGATCTCGTTCCGGGCACCCTGGTGCGCAGCAAGGCGGTGGCGCTGCCTGGCGTGCATCAGGAGACGGTTCCGGTGCGGATGTCCTGGGCACTTCCGGCCGATAGCGTGATCACCGCGCAACAACCCTTCATGCGCGAGAGCCGCGAGTACTGGACCACCGCCAATGCTGCCACGCTCGACAAGGGGCTGGTCATTCACACCACCAGCCTTGGCGCCGTCGTTCGCCTTAGCCCAATCGGAAACGCCAAGCAAGCCATGCTCGATCCGTTTGCGGTCGAGATTCGCAGTCAGGGTCAGACCTTCGAGCGCGGCAAGGCCTTCGCCAACGCGGCCAATGTGGCCGAACTCAATGCCAGCGGCGCGGCATTTCCGCAGGGCACGGTCGCCTTCAAGCTGACCCCGGAAGTCGGCAGCGGCGCGATCACGGTCGCTCTGCCCAAGGCTCAGCAGGATTATCTGGTCCATGTGTTCGAGCCGGAGAGTAGTGAAGTACTCACGCTGACCACGGATCGATTGATCGCGATGCACGGCAGCAAACTGCGCGTTATTGCCCGACTCAACGATGGCGAGACGGCCGACGCCATCGAAGGCTCGATCACCTCGCCCGGCGGACACCAGGCCGAGCTCCGCTTCAAGCAGCAGCCCGACGGCAGTTATGTAGCCGAGGCGACTCACGACGGCCTCAGCGGTGTCGCCGCCGGCCTCTGGGAGATTCATGCATTCGCCTCCGGGCGCAATGGCAGCGTGCAGCGCGATGCCAAGACCGCCATCGCCTCGGCCGCACCTCGGGCGCGATTGGCGGGCACTGGCTCCAGTTCGCGCAGTCGCACCGGCGCGATCAGCGTGAAGCTGCAGACCGAAGTTGCTGCACAGGGTCGCTATGAGCTGCGCGGCACCCTGTATGGCATTGACGCCAAGACCGGCGTGCTGCGTCCGGCCGCAGTTGCGCATTCTGCCGCCGTGCTGTCGGCCGGTGCGCAATCGCTCGATCTGGTCTACGACGCCGCAACCATGAAAGCCGCCGGCGTCCGTGCTCCGTTCGAGGTGCGCGAACTGACCTTGCTCGACCAATCGGCGCAGAGCGTCATTGAACTGCGCAATGCGGGGCTGAAGCTTTAGTCGCCCTTTCCGACCCTACTCGCAGCCGGAGTAGGGTCGGGTTTTACCCCCACATCGCCGGTGATTGCCCTGACCCACCCCGGTCGATCAGAATCGGGAAAACGGAGCAATCAGCATGAACAGGTCGGCCACCGCACCCTCGATGTCCCTGGGCCCTCTGGCCATCGTCTGGGGTCTGCTCTGTGGCCTTGCTGCGGGTGGGCTGGCGACGGTCGGCGATCCCACCGCATACCGGATCGGATACGCGGCGGGCGCAACTCTGGTGCTGTTTCTGATCTCGCTGTTATTTGGCTGGATTGCCTGGAGCGCCAATGGGCGCCGTGAGGGTGGCGGCCGCTTGACCTTTGCCGTGGTCGCACTCCTGCTCGCCAGTGGGCAGGCGCTGTTCTACAAGTACCAGACCAGCACCATCGGCGTGATGGCGGCGATGCAGCCAGCACTGCACGCCGAGGCGATGGCATTGACCAGGGAAACACAGAATTCAGCGCTGCGCCACGCCCAGGTCGACGCCATCGTGGAGCGTCTGGCGAGCGATCTGGAATTGTCCACCAAACACCTGGCTACCGGTCCCAATAAGGATCTGGTGCTTGCGTTGCGCGGCATTCGCCGAGTAATCGCAAGAAGCGAGTTGACCTATGCCGCGGCAGTCTACGCGTTCATCGAAGCCGATGTCCTGAATTTTGCTGTTCTCAAAGGCGTGGAAGATGTGCTCCAGCGCGAGCAGTTCTGCAATGAGTTCGCACAGCAGAATGCGGACTACCTTGCCTATATAGATGAGGCCCCTCACACCTTTTCGGCATCAATCGCCAAAATCAGCATGAACGAGTCGACTCGATCGAGTGTGCACGAAGGATTCACTCGAACTCTGGATGGCGCACGCGACAAGGTAGCGCCGGTGGTTACGGCGCGGGTAGAGTTTGCCCGAAATATCGCCCGCCTTTACCAGCACATGGAAACCGCCGCGGGCCGCTGGGAAATCGAGCGCGATGGCAAGGTGGCGTTCCAACTCGATGCCGATCTGGAACGGTTCAATTCCATCGCAGCCGAAGTCGACAGCTCACAAGCCAAGCTGGTGAAGATCGAGAGCGGTGTGAAAAGTCCCGAAGTACCGGAAAGCGGGACCGCGACCAAGGTGCATGGCGCCGGTTGATCGCCGCGGGGTACATCACTCTGCGCTGGCGCCGTCCTGCTGGGCCGTGCGAGGCGTCTGCTGCACTCAATCCTCTTCCCAGCGCGCACTGCCGAACGCAGCGGGCTTGCTGGCGGGCCGGGCCTTTCGATAGGGAAGCAGAGCAGTCAGTACGGCGAGCGCGTCAGCGGTCTGTGCCACATCGTGCACGCGTAGTAGCGCAGCGCCGCGTTGCGCAGCGATCAGGGCGGCGGCCACCGAACCGGTAACGCGATGATCGTGCGCGTCGCGGCCGGTGAGGGTGGCGATCATCTGCTTGCGCGACAGGCCTACCAGGAGCGGATGACCGAGTTCGGCGAACTCGCCCAGCCGCGCCAGCAAGGTCAGATTATGCTCAAGTCGCTTGCCGAAGCCGAAGCCCGGATCGAGCACGATCCGCTTCTTGTCGATACCTGCCATCTGCGCGGCGAACACGCGATCGGCGAGAAAGCGTTTGACCTCGTTGACCACTTCCTCGTAGTGCGGCGCGGCCTGCATCTGCGCGGGCTCGCCCTGCATATGCATCAGGCAGACCGGCACGTTCAACGCTGCCGCGGCTTCCATCGCACCTTCGGCGCGCAGGGCATTGACGTCGTTGATCATGCCCGCGCCCGCAGCCACGGCGGCGCGCATTACTTCGGGTTTGCGACTGTCGATTGAGATCGGAAGCTGCAGGCGACTGGCCAGCGACTCGATCACCGGAATGACGCGATCCAGTTCCTGCTGCAGCGACACCTCGGCAGCACCTGGCCGGGTCGACTCGCCGCCGACATCGATCAGGTCTGCGCCCTCGTCAACCATTACCAGCGCCCGCGCGATGGCGGCGGCATGGTCGACAAATTTGCCGCCGTCAGAAAACGAATCCGGGGTCACGTTGAGGATGCCCATGATGCGGGGACGATCCAGCAGCAGCGCCTTGCCCGCGCAGTCGAGCGAGGGCGTGGTGTCCACCCCAAACAGTTCGTCAAGATTCATCGTGGTCTCCAAACAGAATCGGCCACCGAAAGGTGGCCGATTGCGTCACGTCCTGCAAGCAGAGTCAGGCCTGGGTAGCGGGACCGCCTACCGTCGGCGCGCCGGCACTCGGTGCACCGCCGCTGCCCTTGTCGGGCTTGTCGGTCCAACCCTTGGGTGCGCCCGGCTCGCGACCGTTCATGATCGCGTCGATCTGATCGGCGTCAATGGTTTCCCACTGCAGCAGGGCCGCAGCCATCACATGCATCTTGTCGAGATTGGCGCGGACCAGCTTGGTCGCCCGATCATAGGCGTTGTCGATCAGCTTGCGTACCTCGGCATCAATGCGCAGCGCCGTTGCCTCGGAGACGTGCTTGGTCTGGGTCATGGACCGGCCCAGGAACACTTCTTCCTCTTCCTCGGCGTAGGCCATCGGCCCGAGTTCGGCCGAGAGGCCATACTTGGTGACCATATTGCGCGCCAACTGGGTTGCACGGTGAATATCGTTGGAGGCACCGGTGGTGACCATGTCGGTTCCGAAGATCAGTTCTTCGGCGACGCGGCCGCCATACAGACTGCACAAGCGGCTCTCGAGGAACTGCTTGCTGTGGCTGTAGCGGTCGTTCTCGGGCAGATACATGGTGACGCCGAGGGCACGCCCACGCGGAATGATCGAGACCTTGTAGACCGGATCATGATCCGGCACCAGGCGTCCGACGATGGCGTGGCCAGCCTCGTGATAGGCAGTGAGTTTTTTCTCGTCCTCGCTCATCAGCATGGACTTGCGCTCAGAACCCATCAGGATCTTGTCCTTGGCGCGCTCGAAATGCTCCATGCGGACCGCCTTGGCGTTCTCGCGAGCGGCAAACAACGCCGCCTCATTGACCAGATTGGCCAGGTCGGCGCCCGAGAAACCCGGTGTACCGCGGGCGATCTTGCCCGGATCGACTTCCTCGCCGAGCGGCACCTTGCGCATATGCACCTTGATGATCTGCTCGCGACCGCGCAGATCCGGCAAGGGAACCACGACCTGACGATCAAAGCGACCCGGACGCAGCAGGGCCGGATCGAGCACGTCGGGGCGGTTGGTCGCAGCGATGATGATCACGCCTTCGTTGCCTTCGAAGCCGTCCATCTCGACCAGCAGCTGGTTGAGGGTTTGCTCGCGCTCGTCATGACCGCCACCGAGACCGGCACCACGGTGACGACCGACCGCATCGATTTCGTCGATGAAGATGATGCAGGGCGCGTGCTTCTTGGCCTGCTCGAACATGTCACGCACACGGCTGGCACCGACGCCGACGAACATCTCGACAAAATCGGAACCGGAAATCGTGAAGAACGGCACCTTGGCCTCGCCGGCGATCGCCTTGGCGAGCAGGGTCTTGCCGGTACCGGGCGAGCCGACCATCAGCACACCGCGCGGAATCCGCCCGCCGAGGCGCTGGAACTTGCCAGGGTCGCGGAGGAATTCGACTAGTTCCTGGACCTCTTCCTTGGCCTCGTCGACACCGGCGACGTCAGCGAAGGTGATCTTGACCTGATCTTCGCCCTGCAGGCGCGCACGCGAGCGGCCAAAGCTCATCGCGCCCTTGCCGCCACCACCCGACTGCATCTGGCGCATGAAGTAGATGAATACGCCCAGGAACAGCAGGATCGGCAGGGCATTGACCAGGATGGTCACCAGGATATTGGTGCCTTCCTGGGGCTTCTGGACGATCTCGACGCGGTGGGCGATCAGGTCATCGATCAGCTTGAAATCGCGCGGCGCATTGGTGACAAAATCGCCGCCGCCCTTCTTCTTGCCCACGATCGTGCCGCCATCGGCCGAGATCTCGACGCTTTGGACATTGTCACTGCGCACTTCGCGCATAAAGTCCGAGTACGGCAGTTCGACCCCGCCACGCGAGCCTCCGCTCAGCGAATGAAACACGCTGAGCAGGATCACCAGGATCACTGCCCACACCAGAATCTGCTTGGTCCAGTCGTTCAACACTTCATCCTTCCTTTCAGCGGCTTGGGAGACTTCGGCCGATGGCCTTGAATCCGGTTGCCAATGCATAGACTTCGGGGCTGCGTAGCCGCGAGGCTTTGGGTTTGCGCATCGTGACCTTGGTATAGCGTGTGCGCAAGTCTTTGAGGTAATCGTCGAACCCGGAACCTTGAAACACCTTTACAAGAAACGTGCCACCCGGCTTGAGATGGACCTCGGCAAAATCGCGAGCGAGTTCGGCCAGTTCCATCGAGCGCGGCTGATCAACCGTGCTTACCCCACTCATATTGGGGGCCATATCCGACAACACAAGATCGACCGCCTGCGCGCCGACCATGGCCTCGAACGCCTGCAAAACGGAATCTTCACGAAAATCCCCACACAGGAAGGTCACCCCCGGGATGCTCGGCATTTCGAGGATATCGAGCGCATACACACTGCCGCGTGAACCCAGCTCGCGGGTGAGCATCTGCGACCAGCCGCCAGGCGCTGCGCCAAGGTCGACCGCGACCATGCCCGGCTTCAGGAAGTGGCCGCGCTCGATCAACTCCTCGAGCTTGTAGGCCGCGCGCGAACGCAGGCCCTCACTCTGGGCTTTCTTGACGTAGGGGTCGTTGAAATGTTCCTTCAGCCAGTTCTGGCTGGATTTGCTACGTGCCGCCACTGGATCTTCAGCCTGGACTCGGGGACGCTCATGATACCCTGCACGACACTTCATTACGGACTAGATCATGGCCATCGACAAGGAACAGATCCGCTATCTGCGCGGACTGGCGCACACCCTCAATCCGATCGTGATGGTCGGTAAACAAGGAGTCAGCCAGACCCTGGTCGATGAATTGCAGCAGAACCTGGCCCGTCACGAGCTGGTCAAGATCCGGGTTCAGGCCGATGAGCGTGCCGATCGGGAAAACCTGATCGTCGAGCTGATGAAGTCCTCAGGTGCCGAGCTCGTCCAGCGAGTCGGCCATACCGCCACCCTGTTCAAGCGCAATATCCAGAAGCCGAAAATCCATCTACCCGGTGATCGTGCCGCGCCCGCGCGCCCGCGTCTGCCGCGCGGCGATGCACCGCCGCGTCGCTCCGACCTGGACCGTGGCAGTGCCGGCCCGCGCGCCCCACGTGGCGAAGGCGCCGGTGAACGCAAGCCCTATCCGCAACGCGGCGCGGCCGGATTTTCGGCCGGACCGCGCAATCCCTATGCACGTCGCGATGCAGCCGATGAGCGCAACGAAGACGGCGCTGGCGAGCGCCGTCCCTATGCACGTCGCGATGCCCCGGCAGGTGCCGGCGCGCGCGCCCCCTATGTGCGGCGCGATGCTGCCGACGCCGGCTCTACGCGCAGCAGCGGCAAGCCCCGTCCCCGCCGCGAAACCAGCGTCTTCGGCGCCAGCGCCGAGCGCCTCGAGCGCAAGCCCCCGGCACGCCCTGAATCCCGCGATGTCGCGCCTTCCGCCGATCGCAAGCCCTATGCGCGTCGTGAGACCGGCAGCTTTGCGGGCGCCGGTGAACGCAGCGCTCCGAGCGGCGAGCGCAAAGCCTATCCACGTCGCGAAGGCGGCACCTTTGCCGGCGTCGGCGAGCGCAAACCCTACGCCCGCCGCGAATCCGGCGGATCCAGCGGCGCTGGCGAACGCAAGCCCTATGCACGTCGCGACGCCGGGAGTTCTAGCGGCGCCGGCGAGCGCAAGCCCTATGCACGACGCGAGGCCGGGAGTTCTAGCGGCGCCGGCGAGCGCAAGCCCTACGCACGTCGCGATGACGGCGCAGCCGGTGCTGGCGGCGCGCGCAAACCCTCTGTTCGTCGCGATACCGGTGCCGGTGATGGTGGTGGTGTGAGTCGCGAACGGGCGCGCGGACCGGCGCCGGATCGCGGCGAGCGGTCATCCAGCCCAAGCCGAAGCGGAAGTCCTTACGGTAAACGGGAAGGATCAAGCGCTCCCGCGCGTGGCGCCGACGGCGGCTACGCGCGCAAGCCCAGCGGCGGCCCACCCAAGCCCGGGACACCGAGGGGCGCGAGCAAACGCAGTGGGCCACGGCCCTCGCGTCCGCGCTAAACAGCGGCGATGCTGCTTGCCCAACACGATAGTGGCGCGGCCGGCATCCGCGCCTGTTCGGCCGATGAAGTGCTGTTGATTTCCGGCCAGTCGCTGCGCTCCAGCTTTTTGCTGTCGGCAAACGGACCCGTGCCCTGGCCCCTGCACCAGTCAACCGAGCTGATCGTCGATGACCTGACTATGGTCATCGCTGCCCAACCGGATATCTTCCTGCTCGGTACCGGGCCGCGTCAGAAATTTCCGGCCCCGGCAGTTATGGCTGCTTGCCTGTCGCGACGGATCGGCATCGAAGTCATGGACAACGCGGCAGCCGCGCGTACCTACAATGTGCTGAGCAGCGAGGGGCGCAATGTCCTCCTCGGCATGATCCTTCCCGGCTCCGGGTCGGGCGACGCTCCAGCCTGAGGCGCGGAACAGCACCTGCCATTGCAAGCCTGCGCATCCCGTTTGCGCGTTTCGCGGCTTGATCCTGATCGCCTCCGGTCGCATTGTGTCGGCAACAAGGAGGCGTCATGAACCACACCAATTCCATCTCTACCCCAGCCCGCATTCGCGAGGCCAGCCATCTGTTGCCCGGGCAGGCAACCCAGGACGGTGCCGGCGTCAAGCTCACCCGGATGCTCGACTCGCGCCTGGCCGAGTTGGCCGATCCGTTTCTGATGCTGGACGAATTCCGCTCGGACAGCGGCGCCGACTACATCGGCGGCTTTCCTTCGCATCCGCATCGCGGATTCGAAACGATTACCCTGATGTTTGCCGGTCGCATGCGTCATCGCGACAATCAGGGCAATGAGGGTGATCTCGGCCCCGGTGCGGTGCAATGGATGACGGCTGCGCGCGGCATCGTGCACGAGGAAATGCCGCAACAGGAAGATGGCCTGATGTGGGGCTATCAACTCTGGCTCAATCTGCCGGCCGCGATGAAAATGTCGGAGCCGGGCTATCAGGACATCGATGCTGCGGCGATTCCCGAAGTCCGCCGTGCCGATGGCAGCCTGACGCGGGTGATTGCGGGCGAGTTCGATGGCGTACGCGGTGCCGTTCGGCCGCGCCCCACTGAGCCGATCCTGCTCGACGTCAAGCTGCCGGCAGGCGTTCGATTCGAGTACACGGTGCCGGCCGGGCATACCGTCATGCTGCATGGCGTCGCTGGCGCAATGAAAGTTGGCACGCGCGAGCAGCCGCTCAAGGCCCGCCAACTGATGTTGCTTGGGCCCGGAGAATCACTGCAGGTCGATGCCGTCGATGAGGACGCACAGTTCCTGGTCATTGCCGGTCGCCCGCTGCGCGAGCCGATTGCGCACTATGGTCCGTTCGTGATGAATACCCAGGACGAGTTGCGCCAGGCCGTGCAGGATTTCCAGAACGGCCGTTTTTGATGGACAGCACTCGCGGCGGCCCGCGCCGCCGTGACGCTCAGGCAACAAGGGCTACTCGCGCACTGTGGGCTTGATTCGCCAGCTTGAGACTCCACATCGATACCATGAATGAGCCCCTGCACCTCACCTGCCCGCACTGCGACTCGGTCAACCGCATTGAAGCCGCGCGCTTGGCCGATTCGCCCGCTTGCGGGCGTTGCCACAAAGCATTGTTCAATGCCCTGCCCTTGGTGCTGACCGACAGCAATGCCGAACGGGTGCTGACCCGGACCGATATTCCGCTGGTCATCGACTGCTGGGCGAGCTGGTGCGGACCCTGCAAACAGTTCGCACCAATTTTCGAGCAGGCCTGTAGCGCCTTCGAGCCGCGCATCCGGTTCGCCAAGCTCGACACCGATGCCGAGCCACAGACGGCAGCACGCTTCCAGATACGCAGTATCCCGACCCTGATCATCTACGGCGGCGGCAAGGAAGTTGCGCGAAAATCCGGTGCGATGCCGTACGGCGCCTTCAGTCAATGGTTGCTGCAGGAACTGCAAGCGGACTGACCACCTTGCGCGGCAGCGGGCACAATGATCCGGCTGCCACCCTACATTCAGGAGTTCATTGTGCAGACCGCACCAAGACCCGTTACCACGCCCTATTTGACCTATGGCCTGATCGCGCTCTGCGTGCTGGCCTTCATGGTGCAGAAATCGGCGCCTTACCAAACCTTGTCGTTTGGCGCACTGCAGGCAGTCAATGAGGGCTTCGCTCCCTGGCAGCTGCTCACCTATGCCTTCCTGCACGGCGATACCAGCCACCTTTTCTTCAACATGTTCGGCGTCTATATGTTCGGCAGCGAACTCGAGCGCGTGTTCGGGCCGCGCCGGTATCTGACCTTGTACTTTGCCAGCGTCATCACCGCGGCACTCGCCCAGCTGATCTATGGCGTGGTCACTGGATCCAACACGCCAATGATCGGCGCTTCCGGCGGACTGTTCGGCCTATTGCTCGCTTACGCCATGGTGTTTCCGAACCGCAAGCTCTTTTTGTTGTTTCTGCCGATCCCGATCCCGGCCTGGCTGTTCGTGACGCTCTACGCCGGACTCGAGCTCTACCTCGGTGTCACCGGCCGCATGGAAGGCATTGCGCATTTCGCACATCTGGGCGGTGTTGTCGGCGGCTTTCTGGTGCTCAGCCAGTGGCGGGCGAGTTACCAGCGGCGCATCCGGCAAAACCCTGATTGATCAGCGGGGCTGACTGGCGCGAGATGCGCTGGCCTCGGTCAGCGCGCGCAAACGCACGCCGAGCACAGCGGCCTCGCTATTATGGCGCCTCATTCCGGCCGGATCCCGACATGTTGCCTTCACGCTATTTCGCCCTCACCCTGGTGCTGATCACCTTCATGCTCAGCGCCGTGCTGACTCTGCGCGTGGGTGGCTTCTGGTGGACAGTCGCGATTGGCTCGGGGCTGCTGTCCATGGTCGGCATTCGCGACGTCTTCCAGACCCGACAAAGCATCCGGCGCAATTATCCCTTGCTGTCGCACTTCCGCTACTTCTTCGAGATGATCAGGCCGGAGATCCGCCAGTACCTGCTCGAGAACGATACCGACGAGACGCCGTTTTCGCGGGTGCAGCGATCGATCGTCTATCAGCGCGCCAAGGGCGATGTCGACAAACGGCCGTTCGGCACCCAACTCGATCTCTATGAAGAGCATTTCGAGTGGATCAACCACTCGATCGCGCCCAGCCATATCGAAGATCACGATTTCCGCATCGACGTCGGCGGGCCACAATGCACTGCGCCATATTCGGCCAGTGTCTTCAATATTTCGGCGATGAGCTTTGGTGCGCTTTCAGCCAATGCCATCGCGGCGCTGAATCAGGGCGCACAGCGCGGCGGATTCCATCACGATACCGGCGAAGGCTCGATCTCACGCTATCACCGCGAAGGTGGTGGCGATCTGGTCTGGGAAATCGGCAGCGGTTACTTCGGCTGTCGCAACCCGGACGGCAGTTTCAACGAGGAGCGCTTCAGCGCCAACGCCCGCAATCCGCAAGTCAAGATGATCGAACTGAAGCTCTCCCAGGGCGCCAAGCCGGGGCATGGCGGCGTGCTGCCGGGTGCCAAGGTCACCGCCGAGATTGCCGCGGCACGCGGTGTCGAAATTGGCGAGGATTGCATTTCGCCATCGAGTCATTCGGCATTCTCGACGCCGATCGAACTGCTGCAGTTCATCGCCCGACTGCGCGAGTGTTCAGGCGGCAAGCCGACCGGGTTCAAACTCGCCATCGGACATCCATGGGAGTGGTTCGGCATCGCCAAGGCGATGCTGGAAACCGGCATCATTCCCGATTTTGTCGTGGTCGATGGCGCCGAAGGCGGCACTGGCGCGGCGCCACTCGAATTTTCCGACCATGTCGGCGCGCCGTTGCGCGAGGCCCTGATGCTGGTCCACAACACCCTGGTCGGCATCGGCCTGCGCCACCACATCCGGATCGGCGCCAGCGGCAAGATCATCACCGCTTTCGATATTGCGCGCACACTCGCGATGGGCGCCGACTGGTGCAACTCCGCGCGCGGCTTCATGTTCGCACTCGGTTGCATCCAGGCCCAGACCTGTCACACCGGACGCTGCCCGACCGGTGTCACCACCCAGGACCCCGCACGCCAACGCGCCCTCGTGGTGCCGGACAAGGCGACGCGCGTCGCCGCCTTCCATCGCAATACACTGATCGCATTGAAGGAGCTGATTGCCGCGGCCGGATTGCATCATCCCAATGAACTGGGGCCGGAACATATCGTCCGTCGAGTGTCATCAACCGATGTGCGATCGCTGGCTGCCCTTCATGTATGGGCCAAGCCCGACGAACTGATCCATGGACTGCCCGAACATGCCGTCTTCAAGGTTTTCTGGCCGGTGGCGCGTGCCGACAGCTTTGCGGCGCCGGCGCATACGCTGTCACTGCGCGGCAGCAAATCGCAGTGAAGCCAGCATCGTCGCGCTGGTTGGCATCGCATGACTGACACCCAGGAAAAACTCCGCGCCCTGGGCAAACGCCTGGGCCACGCCGCCGAAGTCATCGAAGAGCGCATCGACGATGCCGCCGACGAATCGCGCGCAATCGAGCCACTGGTCGAGGCTGCACGCAAACTGCCCTGGTGGGGACATGCGCGGCGCTTCTGGCCGCTGCTGCTGATCGCCATAGCCGCAAGCCTTTTTGTCGCCAGCGGCACCTGGCGGCAACTGCATCCCGAGCTTCTCGACGAGCACTATGCCTGGATGCTGGACTGGTCGAACCTGCATCCGCTGCTGTTCCGGCTGGGCCTGGTACTGGGCCTGGCGACGATTACCGCGATGGGAATGCCCGGCGGCGTCGTCTTCGTCGTCGCCGGCGGGGTGATCATCGGGACCGTCGAGAGTGCACTTTACGCCGTGATCGCCGATGGTATCGGGTCCTCCCTGCTCTACCTCGCTGCGCGACGCGCAATGGATAGCGGCGATCTTCGGCCATCCAGCAAGTTGGTCGAAAGACTACGCGCCGGTTTTGCCGAGCATCCGGTCAGCTATGCGTTGTTTCTGCGCCTGGTGCCGGTATTTCCGTTCGGTGCGGTGAGTGTGGCCCTGGCCTGGCTGGGCTGTCGCTACCGGATGTTCCTGACGACCTCGATGGCGGGCGTGCTGCCATCGTTGATTGTCTACGCCGCAATCGGTGCCAGCCTGGCGCCGACCCTGGCCGCGCACCAGCCAATAGACTCCTCCCTGCTCAGCCAGCCACGCTTCATGCTGCCGCTGCTCGCACTCGCCGTGCTGTCATTGATTCCGGTGCTGCTTGGACTCAAACGCACGCCGCGTGTGCCACGCTGAGCGCCATTCACTTGTCCCCGAGGGGATTGCATAGAGCGTGGCTTGCCGCGCTGCCGTTGATCTTGCCTTTGACGTTGACATTGACGTTGTCCCCGAGGGGACAACGTCACAAGCCAAGGCAGCGCGGCAAGCCACGTTCTATGCAATCCCCGGGGACGACCGAAGGGAGTCGCCAGGGGACAGGGGTAGGGCCAACGAGGGGGTACGGCCGCCCCAACCTGCTGCTTGCATCGAGAAGAAGCGCTTCAACAGCGGCAGGGCGTCGACAACACCGACCGCACGTTCGCTCAACTTCTGGAATGCCGAGGGCTGATCACCGAAGACACGCTCGATGACATCAATCATGCCTGCGGCCAGTCGTGTATCGCCTTCGCGCCAGCTGGCGTAACGGCGCAGGGTTCCGCTGCCGCCGATATCGCGGTTGGCGGCCTGCGCTGTGCTCACCACATCGATCAGGGCGGCAACATCGAGCAAGCCGAGATTGAGCCCCAGGCCGGCCAGTGGATGCACCAGATGCGCACTATCACCGACCAGGGCGACGCGATCGCGCGCGAAGCCATCAGCCTGCGCCATATTCAATGGAAACAGGGCGCGTCGCTCAACCGTGCACACCCGTCCGAAGCGCAGCCCACTCGCCTGACTCAGGGCCCCGGTCAATTCCGCATCGGACGCAGCGAGCCAGCGCCTGGCCTCTTCGGTAGGCCGCGTCCAGACAATGCTCGAGCGACCATCCGCCAGCGGCAACAGGGCCAGGGGTCCGCCGACGGCAAAGCGCTGATAGGCGATGCCGGGGTTTGCCTGCTCGGTCTGCACCTGGGCGACCAGGCCACTCGCATGATAGTCACGCACGGTCCACTCAAAGCCGAGCTGACTGCGGGTATCCGAGCGTGCGCCCTCGGCAATGACCAGAAGTCGCGCACGCAGCCATTGGCCATCGTCCAGCTCCACCCTGACTCCGTCCTGCGAGCGCTCGACCTCGACAATCCGGGTCGGTGCGAACACACGTACCGCTGGTTCCAATGCGTTCCAGCAGCGCTGCTGCAGCGCGTCGAGGTCGGTGATCCAGCCGAGCGCGTCAGACGCGATCGATGCCGCCTCGAAATCCAGTCGTTCGCCACCAGCATCGACCTGCATACGCGCGTAGGCGCAGGCCAGCGACGCGGGCATCGGCCACAAATCCAGACGCTGCAGGATCGCTGCCGATGCCGGTGCGATCGCGACCACCCGACAATTGGGCACGCGTTCCGTGACGGCACCGACCTGGCGTTCTAGCAAGGCGACCTTCAACCCCGCGCGCGCCAGACCAATCGCAGTGACTGCTCCAGTCACACCCGATCCCGACACCAGCACATCATAACGAGTCACGAGACGACACTCCGATAGCCCATTGATGCGCGCGCCAGTGCGTCGCGTAGCGGCGAAATCCGGTCCAGCATGGCCATGCCAAGTCCGCGCAACAAAGTCGAGGACAGATCGACTGGCGAGGTCAGTCGAACCAGACCGTGACTGAGTGCGATGCTGCGATCGCGATCAGCCGCGCGCAGTTGCGCGTAGCGGGCGAGCAGGCTGGCTGAACCTGGATCGCCGCCCGCGTCTATCAACAGGCCAGCCAGTGTGCTGGCATCGCGCAGTCCGAGGTTGAAGCCCTGGGCACCGATCGGATGAATGGTCTGCGCCGCGTTGCCGATCAAGACCACACGCTGATCGACCATGCGCTCGGCGACGACCAGACGCAGTGGCCAGGGTTGGCGCACGCCAAGACGCTGGATCCGGCCGAGACGATGACCGAAGCGCAGTTGCAGGAGTCGCGCGTAGTCGCTGTCATCCATTGCCAGCGCGACGTCCGCATCGGCCCGGTCCTGACTGAACACGACGCCGCAGCGCCGACCACTGAGCGGCAGCACAGCAAGCGGCCCATGATCGGTGAAGCGCTCAAATGCGCGCCCGGCCAATGGCCGCTCGAATTCAGCGGAACAGACCAGGGCAGTCTGCTGATAGTCCACATTCAGCGTCGGCATTGAGCAGGCCGAACGTATCGCCGAATCGCTGCCATCGGCGGCTACCAGCAGGCGCGTCTGCAGGCGTCGATTCTGGCCCTCATGCTCGATCTGCACGTCGATGGCATCAGCACCGCGATCGAATCCCAGCAGTCGCGCCGGACGCCAACGAGTGATACTTGTCGCGGCGAGTCGCTGCTCCAACGAACCGACCAGCAGCCGCGCCGGCGCGGTGCAGCCGAACTCAGCCATGTCCTGATCGGCAGCACGCATCAGCACGCGGCCAAACTCGCCGGCACGGGAGACGTGAATTTCGCGAATCGGGTGTTCGTCCATCGCCTCGGACCAGGCACCGATACGACGCAGACGTTCCACGCTGGCACGGCCAAGTGCAAAGTGACGCTCGTCCCAGCCCGGCTGCATCGGTCGCGGTGCATTGGCTTCAATCTGCAATACGCGCAGACCGCTGCCATCAAGCGCGGCAGCCAGACTCATGCCGACCAGGCCACCGCCGACAATCACTACATCGAATTGATCCAACGCGGCAGCAGTCATCCGCACATTCTACGATGTCGGCCCGGCTCGTGGTCTGCATCGTCATGAAGATGCGCAATGAAGCTGGCTACTGATCGGCTGCTGGCGTCTGCCCTGCTACAATCTCGCCCTGCCCCATTGTTCAGCCGAGAGTCTCATGTCCGATACGCAGCATCCCGATCAAAAGCTCAAACTGGTGGTCATCGGCGGGATGATCCTGCTTGCCGCGCTGTCCCGTCTGGTTCCGCATCCGTGGAACTTCAGTCCGCTCGAGGCCATGGCCTTGTTCGCTGGCGCGCATATCGCCCGACGCTGGCTGAGCATGCTGGTGCCGTTGGCGGCGCTGCTGATCTCCGATCTGTTCCTCGGTTTCTACTCGGGAATCTGGGTGACCTACCTGTGCTTTGCGGTGATCGCTTTGGCCGGCCGCGGCCTGCGTGGCGGCGGAGCTTTGCGCATCGCGTTCTTCGGCCTGGCCAGTGCGGTCGGCTTTTTCCTGGTCTCCAACTTCTCGGTCTGGGCACTTGGCACGATGTATCCACATACGGCTGCCGGCCTGTTGAGCTGCTATGTCAGCGCGATTCCGTTCTTCCACAATCAGCTGGCCGGTGTCGCCTTCTACAGCTTGCTGTTGTTCGGTGGCTATGCCCTGCTGAGACGCGTTCTGGACACGAGGACCGCCAGGCTCGCCTGAGCTGGCAGTTCGCGCCATGGGCAATCGCCTCAGCAAGATCTACACACGCACCGGCGACGACGGCACGACCGGTCTCGGTGATGGCAGCCGCGTTTCCAAGGACAGTGCGCGGGTGGCGTCGTATGGCACTGTCGATGAGCTGAACAGCTGCATCGGCATGGTGATCGCCGAATTGACCGCAACGGCGAGCGACGACGCCAGCAATCAGCCGCATGCCCGTTCGATCCAGGATTCGCTGACGGAGATCCAGCACGAGTTGTTCGATCTTGGCGGCGAGCTGTGCATCCCCGGTAGCGAGATGATTGCCGATGCCGATATCAGCCGGCTCGAGCAGCGGCTTGATGCGCTCAATGCCGATCTGCCGCCACTGAAGGATTTCATCCTCCCCGGCGGTGGTCGTGCTGCAGCGGCCTGTCACCTGGCCCGCACGGTCGCACGTCGCGCCGAGCGTGAAGTGGTAACGCTGGCTCGTCACGATGCGGTGCGACCAGAAGCCATCCGCTATCTCAATCGTCTGTCCGATCTGCTCTTCGTGATCGCCCGCGTGTTGGCGCGTGGATCGGGTCACGGCGAGACCATCTGGAAGCACGAACGCCGCAAGCGCGGCTGAGCCACCCCAGCCGCGATGATCATTACCCATCCTTCCTGCGCACTGCACGATGTGGGCCCCGGTCATCCGGAATCACCGCTGCGCCTGTCAGCTGTGCTGTCCGCATTCGACGAACCACCGCTGTCGGGCATTGCGCGCGCTCAAGCGCCCGCGGTGAGCATCGAGCAACTCCGCAGGGTCCATGATGACGCGCTGATTGATCGTGTCTTCGCAGCAGCGCCGAGCGAAGGCATCGCAAGGCTGGATGCCGACACCGCCATGTGCCCGCAATCGCTTGACGCGGCCCTGCATGCGGCGGGTGCCGTGGTCGCAGCCGTCGATGCCGTACTGCAGCAGCGTACCGACCGCGTGTTTTGCGCCGTCCGCCCGCCGGGTCACCACGCCACCCGAATCGATCCGATGGGTTTCTGCCTGTTCAACAGCATCGCCGTCGGCGCCGCGCATGCACTCGCCCAGGGTCTGGAGCGCGTGGCCATCATCGACTTCGACGTCCACCATGGCAACGGGACTCAGGATATCTTCAGCGCTGATCCACGGGTGCTGTATGCGTCCTCGCACCAGTGGCCCCTGTATCCAAATTCTGGCGCCGAAAGTGAAGTCGGCGTTGGCAATATCCACAATGCCACCCTGCTTCCTGGCGCCCGCTCGCTCGAATTTCGTGAAGCCTGGGCGCTGAGCCTGCTACCCGAGATCGAGGCCTTCGCACCGCAGTTGATCCTGATCTCCGCTGGGTTCGACGCGCACCGGCTCGATCCGCTCGCCCAGCTCAATCTGGGCCCGGAGGATTTCGCCTGGCTGACCCATGCCCTGGTGGTGATCGCCGAGCGTTATGGCGGCGGTCGCGTCATCTCAGCGCTGGAAGGCGGCTACAGCCTGACCGCCCTGCGCGAATGCACGGCAGCGCATTGCCGTGCACTGTTCGGCATACGCTGAGCGCGGCCGACCCCAGCGTCCTGCACTTGCGCAGGCAGCGATCCGGCGCCTAGATTTGCCGCGTCGTCCTGCGGAGGCTCACGTGTACCGGATTCTGACCTCAGCCATCCTTCTCCTTGGCTGTGCCTGCACGCAAGCGGGCGAACTGCTGGACAACCAGATTTTTGATCGCTACTCGCCGCTGGCTGCGGCCGACGAATTTTCGCGCCGGGTGTTTTCGCCGACCACGCATGATCGGCTGCAGCGCTATCAGGCGCACATCGGCGTCCGCGCCGTGGCACATACCGTCGATCTGCGTAATGAGCGCTTTGACCTGTTCATTCCAAAGACCCAGCCTGCCAAGGGGTATGGACTGATCGTTTTCGTATCACCCATCCAGCGCTGGCCGCTGACCCACGACTGGAAGAAGATCCTCGATCGCGCCGGCTATATCTATGTTTCCGCACAGCGTTCGGGCAACGAGCAGAACGTCTACAAGCGACGCATCCCGCTCGCCTTGCACGCACTCGAAAACGTCAAGGCACGCTACCCCATCGATCCCGACCGCGTGGTCATCAGCGGCTTCTCCGGTGGCTCGCGCACCGCTATTCGCATTGCGGCTGGCTATGCCGATGTATTTTCCGGAGCGCTCCTGATCGGCGGCGCCAAGGTCATGGGCGAGGAAGATTTCGCACCGCCGCCACTGGAAATCATGCGGCAGCTTCAGCGCAAATTGCGCGTTGTCTATTCCACTGGTCGCCATGACATGCCCAACCAGCGGCTCGATGGTCGCAGCATCGCGGCCTTGCAGGAGCGCTGCGTTGCAGGCGTGTTTCGCTATTCGGAGCGCGACATCAGCCACGAAGTGCCCGACCTGAAAACGATGCGCCGTGTGCTGAAGCGCCTGGACACCGCGCTCGACACCGAGACCCTGGACCAGCAGGCTGAGTGCGCGCGCACGCTCGCTGCCCGCATTGATGGCGATATCAGTGCGGCCCGACTCGCCTTTCGCGCGGGTGATAAAGCACAGGCCGGCGAACTACTCGGCAATGCCGATCTCGCCTGGGGTGGTCTCGCCGCCGAACCCATCGTCGAACTCGCGCGCCTACTTGCACCCGGGTTTACCGACGGATCACCGGCATCGCCCCGCAAGCCAGATTCCGACCCCGCGCAGTAGCCAGCCCGTAGATGTGTTGCAGGTCATCGGACGTCTGTAGGGCATCTCTTTGAGATGCAGTGCTTTTCTGTAGGGCATCTCTGTGAGATGCCGTCCTGAATTCCCCGCGGCATGGAGATGGCAAGTCACAGACTTGCCCTACAAGAGCGCTCTCCTGTAGGGCATCTCTGTGAGATGCCACTTTGAATACCCGGCGGTGTTGGGATGGCATCTCACAGAGATGCCCTACAGGAAAGGCGTGGCATCTGGGCACGTCCCGCTTCAGGGCAGAGGATCTTCCACGGTTTCGATCAGGCTCGCATCATCCACGCGTGCGCTGTTCACGCGCCGGGATACATGGACTACGCGCAGATCCGGTACCGGCGCCGCCATCAGCAAGCCGGTGGCCGCTTCGGTCGAGCCGGTGATCCACTCGGCGGCCACTGACCCCGGAAGAATGCCCGGCATCCGATCGTGGATGGTCGCTGCAGCGCCCTCGGCTGCGCGGGTGATGATGGTGAACGATTCGACGACGGCATCTGCCCGCATCCAGCGCTCCCAAAGACCGGCGACCCAGAGTGGCGCATCATCGTCCGCTGTCAGATAAAATGGCTGCTTGCCCGAAGCGGTCTCGACCCATTCGTAGTAGCCGGTCATCGGCACCAGGCAACGACGGTGCCGATAAGCGGAACGAAAAGTCGGTTTTTCCGCAGCGCTTTCAAGACGGGCATTGATCGTGCTGCCGAGCATCTTGCCGTCCTTCGACCAGGCCGGCACCAGACCCCAGCGCAGCAGCGCCCGCTCAAGGCCGCCCTCGCCCGCCCGGATCAATCCCGCCTGTTGCGTCGGCGCAATGTTGTAACGCGCCGGCAGCGGCCAGTCATTGAGCAGGGCCGATATCCCGATCAGCGCCCGCGGAGCCTCTGGAAATTCCTGGGTGAATCGTCCGCACATCACACATGATGAACGCGATCCCCTGACCCGCGCAAGCGCACCGTGGCCGGCGTCGAGAGGCAACGGCTGAACCCTCCTATGGTGAAAGCGCGCGCCTGCCCAAGACTCCACCGGCAATGAACCAGACACCGCCACCGAATCGGAAGGTCAACAAGGTCGCTGAACAGGACGCGCAGCGCGCCCAGTCACGATCATTCAAATTGGTTGGCAAACAACGCGTCGCCAAGCGCCCCACGGGTGAGCAGGCCGATGTGCTGGACCATGCCGCGCGAGCCGTCGGAGATTCCGGATGCGACCAAGCCGCGCACGCGGAGAAAAAATGGCATGCCCGCTGCGGGCAACACCAGATCGGCCGACTCCCACCCGTCAGCGATACGCAGCATGGCGCCCGCATCGGCAAAGGTGACGCCATCCAGCGAGATCTCGATGCGCGGCAGCGCAGCCAATTCAGGCATGCTGCCTGAGCGCATCCAGCGCGCACGAATGCCGTTCATCGCCAAGGATTGGATCGCACTATCGCTGAGGCTGATGCGCGCAAGTCCATCCCGCGCAACGCCATCAATGGAAGTGAATCCACCGGCGACCACGAGCTTGCCGTCGCCATGCAAGGACAGCCCAGTCACACCGACTCCGCTGCTGACGGCCGGATGGAAGTCCGGATCCAGCGTGCCTGACGCGTCGATGCGCGCGATGCGCGATCGGGCACTGCCATTGAGCATGCTGAACGCGCCGCCGACAATCAATCGACCGTCGGCTTGCAGCGCCATGGTGTAAACCAGGCCACTGGCACTGGCATTGAACCCGGTATCGCGACTTCCATCGGTGTTCAGTCGGGCCAGTCGCGTTGCCGTCTGTCCGCCGACACTGGTGAATCCGCCACCGATAATCAGCTTGCCGTCGGAGGGCTGATGCAGGAGCGCATAAATCGTTCCATTGGCATCGGGACTGAAACTGGAGTCCAGACCGAACGCCTGGTTGATCCGTGCAATATTGTTTCGCGTTGCACCATTGACCGACGTGAACGCACCGGCAAACACCACGCGTCCATTGTTTTGCTGGGCGAGGCTGAATACTGGGCCGTCAACGTTTACGTTGGTGGCACTCGAGACGCTGCCGTCCGACTCGAGCAGGGCGATGCGATTGCGCGTCTGTCCGTTGACGACAGTGAAGTCCCCGGCAATCCAGACCCTGCCATCAGCCTGCGGCAGTATGGCGCGCACGGTGTCGTTGGCAGTGACGACGAAGGCGTTGTCGACACTCCCGCCACTACTGAGACGAGCGATGCCAGCAAAGGGTACGCCATCGATCAGTTGAAAGTCGCCACCGATGAGATACTTTCCATCGTACTGCTGCGCAATGGCGCGTACCTCAGCGTCGGCGTCGGGCGTAAAAAATGAATCGAGCGTATCGCTTCCGAAGAATCTTGCGATGCGATTGCGTGTCGAACCATCAACACTGGTGAAACTGCCCCCGATCACGATCTGAGCGGAAGCCGGCTGCATCAACGCAAGCACATTGCCAATGATCGGTCGATCGGCAAAGGTTTGATCCAGGCTACCGATCACCTGATAGCGTGCAAGATGATTGCGCACACTCGATCCAATCATCGTAAAGCTGCCGCCGACGATCAGCCGACCATCAGACTGTTGAACCATCGCGAGCGGTAGATTGTTGGGGTGGTTGCCAAGCGTGGTGTCGAGACTACCGTCGTACCTGAGCCGCGCCAGATACGGTCGACTGGATCCGCCAACCGTACTGAACAGGCCAGCAATCACGATCCTGCCATCGGTCTGCGGCAATACCCGTAGCACCAGGTTATTCGGTGTAGCGGTGAACCCGGTATCCACGCTCGCATCGGCATTCAGCCGGGCCACGCCTGCACGTGCGATCCCGCCAACTGAACTGAAGTTGCCTGCCAGCAGGAGCTTGCCATCGGTCTGCAGGGCGACGTCGGCGACGGTGTTGTTGACGCTTATTCCAAAGCTGGGGTCATCAGCACCGGTAGGATTTAGACGTGCCAGTCGATTGTGCGCGGCGCCCGCGATGACCGTGAATTCACCCGACACCATAAGCTGATTGTTCGGCAGGGCCAGAACGCCCCAGACGACACCGTTCGGAGCCGGATCAAATCCGATATCGAGCGCGCCAGTCGACTGGATGCGCGCCAGATTGCTGCGCGATACACCATCGACCCCGACAAAATCACCTCCCAGCACGATTCCGCCATCCGTCTGCAAGCCGATGTCGCGAATCACACCATCGGCACCAAGATCGACATTGGGTTGGAAGCCGGCATCGACTGTGCCATTGCTGTTCAGCCGCGCGATGTTGTTGCGCGGCGCGGACCCGATCTGGGTGAAATCTCCGGCAAGAACGATCTTGCCATCGGCTTGCACCGCGACCGCAGCGACAAGTCCAGTCACCGGAATATTCGCGAAGGAAGCATCGACGCTGCCATCAGCACGCAATCGAGCCAGCCTGGCCCGCGATTGCCCAGCGATGCTGGTGAAAGTGCCAGCCACGATCATCTTGCCATCCGGCTGAATGGCCAGGGCTGAAACGTCGCCATCGGGCGCAGGGTCAAAGCCGTCGCTGACGGATTGTGCAACGACAGCCCAACTCAAAACGCAGGAGAATGCGCCGAACACGAGGAAGCGCAACGCGCTGCGAATAGCCATGTGAGACTCCAATTCGTGCCCATGCACGAGGTCCGCAATCAGCTACGCCGAAAGCTGGAAGTCAGGGCCACGCAGGGGATCGATACATTGCGCACTGGGGCACAAGCACTCCATGCGAGGTTGCCAGGCTGAGCGGCCGAGACAGGAACCGGCGACAGCGTGTGGTTTCTCAGGCACGGGCCGGAACGGCGCAAGCAAACGTTCACGGTTTGCCTGGCAGGTCAAACGGTCCGGAAAGGGGCTACTGTGGGCTTCGCGCGATCCGGGCCGACTCGTCAACGGCGACCAGCGCCGCGCCCGGCCGGCTGCCAGAATGCCGGGTATCAGCCGCCCAGCGCGGATCCTGCCTGACCCACGTAACCGGAAACCACCACATGCTCAAGCGCATTCGAAGCGGGCTCTTTCCCCTCGCACTGCTGATCGCAGCCCTGCCGGCAGCGGCGGAGAAGCTGCCGGCAAAACTGTTTGCACAGCATCCACAATACAGCGCGGTGGCGATGTCGCCCGATGGCCGCCATCTTGCGATCACCACACCGGTCGATAACCGCACCGATCTGATGATTGTCGACATCGAGGGCACGTCGGAGCCGCAGCGCGTGCGCTACCTGCCGAACGAACACGTCATCCAGCCGTGGTGGGCCAGCGATGAGCGCCTCGTGGTCGGCAAGGGCAAGAAGATCGGGTATCTGGAACAACCTTTCTCGTTGGGCGAGTTGTATTCGACCAATCTGGAGATGAAGGAGCAGCGCATGCTGTTTGGCTACGAGCCCGACGACGGACGCCGCCGCGGACGCATGAAGGACAGCGGCTACGCATCCGTTCTCGAACGCGTGATGCCCGCCGACGGCGAACTCATTGTGCAGTACCAAAGCCAGAATGAGCACGACAAGAAAACCTATGTCTATCGCGTCAATGCGATAACCGCCAACCGAAAACTGATCGACACTCTGGACCTCGAACTTGCATCCGTCAGCGTCGACCGCAACGGTGTGCCGCGCTTTGCCTCCTCGCTCGACGTGAAGGGCAAGCCAATCCTGCGCTATCGGCCGACGGCCGATGCCAGCTGGCAGCCAATCCCCGTATCCGTTGCCGGCTACAGCATGCAGGTCTGGGGATTTGCGGCCGACAACAACAGCGCCTGGGCAGAGATTTCCGATGACGGAGAGCCCGAGGCGATGTACCGCGTGGATTTTGCCAAGGGCACACGGGAGAAAATCCTCGCCGCCGGCAACTATGAAACCGGTGCATTGATGTTCGCCGGCTTTGAGCCGGAGCCATTCGCGATCTACTCGGATACTCCCAAGCCAGCTATCCACTACCTCGACAATGAATCCGAATGGGCACGCCTGCATGCCGGCGTGATGAAGCAGTTTCCCGGCAATGCGGTGAGCTTTGTCGACTTCAGTCGCGACAACCAGCGGGTTCTGATCAGCGTCTCCAGCGACCGCAACCCGGGCCAGTACCATTTGTTGGATCGCAAGAATAATTCGCTGACCAAGATCCTGGACAATTACCAGAACATCGAACCGGGCAAACTCGCGACCACCCGCGTGATCGAGTTTGATACGCCGGACAAGCAGCGACTGAGCGCCCTGCTGACCGTGCCGAACGACGTCATGTCGCCCTATCCGATGGTGGTCATGACGCATGGCGGCCCATTTGGTGTCGTCGACACCTGGGGCTTTGATGCAGACGCCCAGTTCCTGGCCAATCGCGGCTACGCGGTCCTGCAGGTGAACTTCCGCGGATCCGGCGGACGCGGTGTCGATTTCGAACGACTCGGCTACAAGGAATGGGGCGGCAAGATCATCGACGACATCGCCAGTGGCGTGCGCTGGGCGATCGATCAGCAGGTTGCCGATCCTGCACGCATCTGCACCTACGGCGCCAGTTTTGGCGGCTACGCAGCATTGATGGGTCCGATCCGCTACCCCGACCTTTATCGTTGCGCAGTCGGCTACGTCGGCGTCTATGACGTCGCCTACATGGCCAGCAAGGGCGATATCGACGACACCAAACGGGGCCGCTACTACGTCCAGGAAACCGTCGGCACCGACCCCGAAAAAAACCGCGCCGAATCACCGGTGCACCAGGTCGACAAGCTGAATATCCCGGTGCTGCTGATCCACGGCAAGGAAGACCGCCGCGTGCCGCTGATCCACTACAAGGTGATGGCAGACGCGCTCAAAAAAGCCGGCCGCCCCGCCGAATCCCTGGTCAAGGACTCCGAGGGCCACGGCTTCTATGCCGAGGACAATCGCATCGAACTCTACGAAAAGCTCGACGCATTCCTGACCAAACACACCGGCAAACCTGCCGCAGCCAAATAGCGCAGCCCGAGCAACTCCGGCTTCGGCCGGGTCACGCCCTCGAGATGGTGCCCGGAGCCGGAATCGAACCGGCACGGCTTTTGGCCGAGGGATTTTAAGTCCGGGCCAGTGCTCATTGGCACCTGTTGAACCCTATTGGCTTCAATGGGTTAGCTGTTGTGGGCTGTTGGCAATAGTTGGCTTTTCTTGTGCCAACTGTCCCGCCAGTGTCCCATGGCGCTAAACCTTGACCCCATCCCCCGCCGACAGCAACACCTCGACCGCTACCTTGAGTTGATCCGCAAAATTATGGATGTCATCCACAGTTTCAATCGCGAATCGCTCCTCTTCTTTCTTTGCGTTCAAAAGGCTGATGAACAGTTTCTGCGGGTTGTTGAACCGCAGCCTGCAGATGGTCTTGCGATTGTTGTCATCGAGAAGTATTGCGCAGTAGCTCTGCGCGTCCCGCATGAAAATCCTCCGAGGAGCGACCAAGCCTCTGAGCAAGGCACGGACGATATGAAAGCCTTCCACCTCCTCTGCCGTGGTTGCAATTTGAGCCTCGGCGGAACCTTCAGTCGGAATGACCGGCGCCACCTCTGGAGCAAACGCGGTTTCCTTGGTCATCGCTCCCTTGAGCCGATGATTGATCCGCTCGCCCAGCAACTGCTCGAACGCGCGCTTTGTGATGATCGAAAATTGGTCCCGGATAGCCGGGGTAAAGCGCCGGCTGGCCAACAAGTCACCTGCGACCAGCCGGACAAACTCCTCGGGTGGGCTGACCAACCATTCCGCAAGCCTACTCTGTATCGCACGCGTAAATTTCAGGTCGTTTGCAGTGGTAAGAATGGTCTCTACATTGAAGGCGGCCTTCGCAAATTTCTTCAGCTCCTCAACGTCTCGCTCTTTGAATTCGAGAATGTTGAATTCAAAAAACGGCGTTTCGTCCATCTTGTTCGGTTGCTCAAGATCAGTAAAAAACCTGTAAACCAGTCCGTTTGTAAGCACCCCAAAGCGCGCAGCAGTAGCGTGAAAATATCGGAACAACTGCCCAGCGTGGTTGATGCTCAAGTCTCCACCAGACTTCTTGCACTCAAACAACATGATCGGCTTGCCTTCGCGCAAGATCGCGTAGTCGACTTTTTCGCCCTTTTTGGTCCCTACATCGGCGATCAATTCGGGAGTGACCTCAAGCGGATCAAACACGTTGTAACCCAAAATCTGAATAAATGGCATGACCATGGCATTCTTGGTCGCCTCTTCGGTTTGAATCATGTCCTTTGTGTCGACGACACGGGACGCAAGCACGCGGATCTGATCGATAAAGTCCATTTGCGTTCTCCCCAAGACTCGTGAAACTGCCGAGATGCGGCGTCTCTAGCCACATTGAATACCCCCTACGCCGCTCAAGGCTAGTTGGATAAGGCGCCGAGAGTCAAAGCCTTGTCCTGCGAATTCTCCTAGTCACGATCCCGACGCCTCCTAGGGACTCCGGCGCCGGCTGTTGGCACCATGCCGACATGAGCACAGACACCCTTGGCACCATGCGCTGGATAGACCGCGCCTGCGGTCATATCGCCGAGTTGGAACGCGATCCTCGAAAGGTCGAATACATGGCGATGGCTGCAGAGATACGGCACGCTGTTCTGGCTGCTGAACTGACGATCCTGCGGACTGAGTACGGCGGCGCCTTCAATGCGTAACCCGAAAGCACGCGACTAGGTGCTCAGGTCTGATCTAAAGCAAAAGCAGCACGCGAAGGATTCTCGCCCGTCATGGAAAGCGGTCTTCTGGCGTGGCGAGTGTGCGTTCAGTGATCTGCTTGATATCCTCGGGTCTTGGTAAAGGAGGGCATGTGGTCATGCTTAGAGCCTATTCAGACGCCAGCAACCTAGAAACCGGGACTTTTTGTGTCGCGGCGATCGCATTTGGTGAAGACAGGGCAAAGAAGGCCGAGCGGGCTTGGCGCGGTCTTATGGGGGAGCGCATAGCCCACATCACCGATATGCACGCTCGGAAAAAAGCCTTTGCGGACCTCTCCGCCAATGATGCGGACACCATCATCCGGGGGCAGGTTCAAATTATTCGTGAGCACGCTTCCTTCGGCATTGCAGTTTCCTGTGATAAGTCGGAATTGGCAAAGATACTTCCAAAGATTGCAGAGAAGGATTCGCTCAGCCTCTTAGACGGATTCCGAATGCCCTATGCGACATGCTGTCATCTAGCCATGCATACAATGGGCCGGATTAGCGCCCAGAACGGACGTGCTGCGGGAATTGCTTACATGTTTGAAAAAGGCGATGACCACCAGAGTCAGTCTGCGAATTTCATAGAATGCGCTGTTCGCGATCAGTCAATGAAAGCTGTCTACCAATACAAGTCGCACGGCTACTTCGAGAAAAAAGACGCGCGTCTTATGGAGGCTGCTGATCTCCTCGCATGGGAATGGGCGCGTCAGATTGACCGGAGTCGCAATGGAAAGCACGTGAGACCATCACTCCGCCACATGCTAGACGGTGATGTAAGCGGGACCGCGTACAAGAGCGGAAAATGGAGTGCGTTTCACGTCACCGGTTCGGTGCTGGAAAGATTTTGCGGCAAGGTTGGCCGACTTCTATTGGCAACTGATCGCAACGAGATTCAGTCGATCGCGAATTCGTGCAAGGTGGATTTTTACTAAATGCGTCTCGCAATTCTACGGATTAAGCGCGCACCGGTTGTGCAGCTTCGCGTGCGGGGTGGCATTCAATGCGGCCTCGCGGTCGAATGGTTCAAAAACTTGGAGCCGCTGAGAATCCGATAGCAGAATTCAGCCCGCCACATCTCCAGGGATTCGCCGCGCCAATAGGCTTCAATCGATGCCGCGAATGCTTCCTCGCTCCGATCTTCCGGCGCGGTGCTCACGATGGTCTGAAACGCCAGCGCACGCGCCGCCTGTGCCTTTTCTGATTCGCCGATGACTTGCATGTGGTTTCCTTGTTGAATCGAAAGGGGCTGCAGGGCGCGCCCCGTTCTCAACTTCGCCACGCTTGGGAGATTCAAGCGTGCCCTGCGGTTTTTGCCGGGGTCGCAACTTCCCGGCGGAATTCTCTAACCCTTCTTTCCCGGTTCGCTGAAGCGTGTGACGACGCGATCCCATGAACTGCGGGCGCGCGCCTTGCTCTCTGTTTCGTCCACAGGCGGCGCGTGCGGTGCCGACTCGGGGGAATCGCGCAGAATGGCCTCCAGCGTGATGCCTCGATCATTGATCGCGCGAAGCTGTGCCAGTGCGAAGGCTTCAACGCTGGTCCCTTGCTCGATTGCCTCATCGGCGACACCCTGTAGGCCGGGCTTGGTCAATGATTGAATCTCGCGAATACGGATCCGCTCGGCTACTTGGATCGCGTCGCGTTGCTCGCTGAGCGTGCCGTCAATGGCCGCATTCACCAGGCGGGCGCGCTCTGCGTTCCAGTCTTCTCGCTCGGCACTGAATCGCGTTTCTGCTGCGGCAAGTGCATCGGCAATGTCTGCGGTCGTGTCAGGTGCCGCCATGGCGATCTGGTTGGGGCCATAGCCGGCGCCGAGCGCCAGCTCCAGGTCGGCCGTGCTGGTCACGATCACGCGGCCGAGTTCGTCGCGCTGGACGGTTACGCGGGGCTTGTCGTTCACAGATGCGCCCTCCAGGCCTCAAGGATGATTGCGGGATCGGCCTCGCGGCGGCGCGGCTTGAACCCATCGGCGCCTTCAAGCTGCAGAATGGTTCGCTCCTCTTCAAGCTCCAGCTTGTGCAATTCGTCTTTGAAGTCCGCCATCTGCTTCGTGCGCTGCGCCTTGGTCAGTCCAGGGCCGAAGTTCTTGGCGTGCGCGGTCAGCAGGGCGCGTGCCTGTCGTTCGACTGCTTCGCGTCCCATCAGCGCAAACAACACTTGCGCGTCTGCCGCTGGATTCTCGGAGTAGAGCCCGCCGACGACGAAAGGCGCGACACCATCGTTATCGAACAAGGTTCCATGAATCGCGTAGATGCCGCCCGACTCGGCCAGGTTGCGGTCGTAGGCTGCGAGAATTTCGGCAACTGCTTCGTCAGTCGTTCGCTGCCCACGCGCCAGCGTTTCGATGTCCTGCAGCTTCGCTTCAATATCGGTGCGGACGGTTTCAAGATCACGCTTGCTCATGCGCCTTCCCCTGCTGCGTAAATGCCGCGTGTCGTGCCGCCGCTGGCCGGGTCGTAGTCCGCGAAGTCGATGGACAGGCAGCGATGCGTGACGCCAAGTTCCTTGACGACGCCATCCACAAGCACCTTGATTCGGCCGCATGAGTCGGCGTGGCGGCTGGCCGATTCAAGCATCAGGGTGCGTTCGCAGTTCTGCGCTTCGCAGGCTGCGTCAATCTCGGCAATCTGTTGCTTCGCCTTTGCGACGTGCTCGGCATTGGCGGGATTGCTGGCCCAGCGGCTCACGTTTTCATTGAGACTGTCCAATTGCCGGCGCTTCGGTTCCATCGCGTCGTGAATCTGTCGCGCGCTCTGAGTGCAGGCAGTTCGCCGAGCGCTGTAGGTGTGCGCGTGCATGGCGAGCTGTCGCAGCTTGTTGACGACACGGATATCGATCGGCATTCCCTTCGGTCCGTAGTGCTGAATTTCAGGTGTTTTCGTGGTCATTGTTCCGCCTCCTAAGCGTGCCTCTATCGTGCTCTAGCTAGGTCGGATTCACCACGTAGCTGCCGCGCAAATTGGCGTAGTCGTGCATAGTGCTGCGTAGGTTCTGCAAACTATTTCGCGCATGGGTCACGGTCTTTCCGGATACGCACCTTCGAGCCGCGCGCACCATCCGACTTCACTGCCTCCGCTTTAAACCGAAGCAGTGAGAACCGCTCGAAGTGAGCTGCATACCGGCCGTTGGCTAACCCATTGATTTCATAGCTAAGCGCAAAATTGCGCTCAGCGAATTCCTTACCGTCTGCGCAACTTTGCGCAGACGGTCGAACATGCGGCGTAAATGTCCTTGATTTTCAGCGGGCTCAGAATTGAGCCGGGGTCGATCTAGGAACTTTCGGATATCAAATCCAGAAGGGTCGCATTTGAGATGCGACCCTTGCCGAAGGTTCCATTTGAGATGTCACCTCCGCAAGCTGTTGATCCGCAAGCTAAGCTCAAAAGTGAGCGCAGCGGGTTTCAACATTTCAAATGCCAGAACTCCGGTTCTCCGGTTTGGAACCGGGAAACCCCGGCAACCTCTTGATGTGCAAGCACTGCCCAAAATTGGACCGGCGAATTCCTTGCCGCAGCGCGCTGGGCTGGGGAAAGGTCAATGCCGCGCCAGCGATGCATTGATGTGCTCGGCGACGTCGGCCAGCAAGTAGAACCTTCGTCCAGACGGCTGCCCACTTGCGCTGTAGGACGGTGGGCCGATACCCTCTGCCCGCCAGCCCTCAATCGTGCGGATTGATACGCCCAAGACTTCAGAGAGTGTTGCGGCCGTGATCGAACCGGCAAGCGTGATTGATCCGCCGCGCGAACGGATTTCGCGTTCCAGGTCTTCAACGGCGATCATGGGTCTACACCTTTCGCCGCGCGTTCCGCTTGTTCGCGAATCTGGCTCGGCACGGCGTCTTTCTGAATCTCGGCCATCGCCTCGAATATCAACTTTTCGACCTGGGTCGACAACTTCGCGCGTTGCTGCGGATCGGGAATAAGCGCCGCGATTTGCGCGGGAATGCTGATCAGTTTGGACCGAAGGATTGCCCCGAGTGCCGCCCAGTACTGCTCGACAACTTGCATGCGTACAAGGTCGGCACGTAGTGCGGCGTTCTCCAGCGCGGTCTTGTCGGCCTGCTCGTGCGTCAAGCGGGCGCGTTCGACCTCGTACACGTACACGTCGCCGTCATCTGTAATCGAGACACCCGATAGCGCGCGTTGCCGTAGCCAGTCACCAAAGGCCCGTGCGGGGTATCCGGTTTCGTCCCTTGGTGGCGCGTCGGCTTCGTGCGCGAGTTGGCGCAGGCGCCTTGTCGTGAGGGCTGCGAGGGCTGCGGCCTGCTCCTGAGTGATCACAATCATCGGAAGGAAACTCCTGTAAAAATTCTGGCTACCGGGGAATCGCGGTCAATGCCCCGTGGCGATTGGCTCACGTCGCTGGAAGTACCTTGCTTCCCGAGCGCGCACCCGGTCGCCCTCGATTCCTGAATCAATCCCGGCGTTTGCATGGGCTTGGTGGTGCGGACTAGGCGCAGGGAAAGCAGGGGCAGACCGCGCTGAGCCAGCCACGGTAGGCAAGTTCTGCAGGCAAAGGGACCCCGACGCATGGCGGTCAGTGCGGTCAGTGCGGTCAGTGCGGTCAGTGAGGTCAGTGAAAAATCAATGCGTCTACTGCCACTACTCCCCAGGTCAATTGATGAATCTCTCAAGCGCAAAGCGTACGCGTGAGGGAAGGGGTAAAAAGGAGTGCAATGTATTTTCACTGACTGCACTGACTGGACTGACCAAATGGTGCTCATGTCCGAACCACCTTGCGCGCTGCCCGGACCTGATCGGCTTGGGTCAGCTGTCGTCGTGCGTAAATGGCTTGCCGCTTCCCATGCACCTTAAACAGTCCGTCGTCTGCGTCCGGGTTTCGGACCGGCACGAATTCGATACGCTCCATCCGGTGCGGAATAGATCGCCGGTTCCTGCGGTCGCTCAGCTCATCTGCAAGGTCATGTGAACCAGCGTCACGGGCGCGGCGAATGACGGCATCCAGTGTGAGCGCTTCAGGATTGCCCATCGCTTCGAGCACGTCCCGAAGCTCGCCAGACTCTGGAGCCTCACCAGCGGCAACGATGTTCCAGAAGGCTGGTGTCTTTCTTGGCGGCGCCTTCGGATCGAATCCAGATAGGTCAAGGTTGCGCAGGTAGGCGACAACGTGCCCAGCTCCATTCTGTTCAAACCATCCGTAAATCCGTTGCCAATAGTCTTGGTCAAAGTCGTCACGCGAGCATGGCGACCATGCGACGTAGTGCCGCCGATCATCAGCCGGAAGATAGAGCCCGTCGCTCGAATGGTTCGTTGTGATGATGAGGCCCATGACGTTTGCAACGTAGTGTTCGCGCAAATGCTTTTCGTCTACGCGTATCACGTCAGGTGGTGCAGCGATGTATGCCTTGGAGTGGTCATAGAAGCTGTAGCGGTCCACGTCTCCAAGGTCGCGCGCTTCATTCACTCGAACCACAACTGCTTTCGCCCACGCGTTGAACCTTCCAAGCATTTGCGCTGGATTGATATCGCTCCAGTTCCATGGCCCTACGCCGCTCTTGATCGGCTCCAGCAATGTGTCTTTCCCGATTCCCTGCATACCGCCCAGCACAAGCGCGTGATTGCACTTCTGTCCCGGTCGCTGGATACGATGCGCCAACCATTGCACGATGTGCTCAGCGTCATCCGGGTACACCCGTTTGACATGATCTAGCCAGGGCGCGGCAAGTGCAGGATCGCCGGCAATGGGAACCGGGGTACGGTACAGATTGAACACGCTGGCGCCGTCGTGGTGAATCCATCCAGACACCTGCAAAACGCGATTGCGGATCAACTGCGGTTCGTTCGGATGCCACGCCATTTGTTCTATGGGTCGGTGCGCGTCAAGCCACTTGGCAGGTTCAACGTCCTTTCCCGTTGAATCCTTTGGCCATGGTCGCACCCGACCATTGACTGAGCTGGAAGGCCACAGTTCGCGGGTCGGAATGTAGAGATAATTGTGCGTCGGCATGTACGCGTAGAAGTCAGTCACACTGGCTGCATCTGCACGCGCCCCGCTGTCCATCCGGTTATCGTCCATTGATCACCCTCACTGCGTCATTGATGCGCGCCTCGGCAAGTGCGCAGCGCTCCAGGTCTTCGCGTGAGACTTCAAGCCGGAGCACATCGCCTGCGACTATGCGGACGATTGCCACCTCACTGGCGAGTGCGTTCCATGCGGTTGCGATCGCGGCCTCGCGCATGCGCTGACGAAATCCTCGCCGGCCTTCTGGTGTTGAGTCGCTCAGCCGCTGCGGGTACAGGTCGCTGAACTTCAGGCCAAGCGCGGACAAGATGGCTTGCTTGTCGCTGTCGCCGCACGCGTGACAATAGAACCCCACGCTCCCGCTCTCCCCTTCGATTGCCCACAGCGTCATCCGTGAGCTATGCCCAAGCGGGCAATCGGCGCGCAACTGTTGGCCGCGTACATAGGGCGGTCGGCCGTTGACCTGCGTCAGTTGCTGGACAAACAAGTCGAATGGGCTACTATTCGCATGCAGTCGGCCGCCAAGCTCTGCACTGCTTACGCCTCGATTCGTCGGGGCGTTTGCTTGTCTAGCATCAGGTGCGGGCATCGGGGTTTGCCTCCCGTGCGAGCATCGCCCGCAGTCGCGACACCGACCGCTGCACTCCAGTCAGTTGTGCGCTGAGCTGATCGCAGGCATAGGTGTCGTGAAGATTGCGAGCCAGGTCTGCAGCGCGGGAGATTCCCGGCGGGATGGCTTCACGCTCATCTGCTGCTGTCGGTCCGTACAGGCGACCCCAGTCGCGCAGGGCTTCGATTCCAGGGCCGCTCATGCTGCGGCCTTGCCATGCTGCTGGGAATCGATCCAGCGCTCGAAAGCCGCAACGTCAATATAGACGCGCCTGCCCACCTTGACGATGGCGCCGAAGTTGTCAAGCCCGTTGCTGGCGCGATGAAACAGCCACCAGCGAATCTGGTTTTCAGTGAACGGGGACTGGGTGGCGAAGTCTGCGACCGACAGTAGTGTGCGTTTCATTGCTAGTCCTCATTGGCACGAATGGGCCATCTGTGGAACAGCAAGGTACGCATTGATCGAAACGCAAGCCAAAGGGAGATTTGGACTATTTGTCCCTTTTCCGCTTCGGCCAGTACTCAGTTTGAAGCGTGTCAGGCGACCGCACAAACTTTCTTGCGGCCAACATCTGAGCCGCCACATCGAATGCCGTCTGGTTTCCCGTGGCGTTGAGCGTGAGCGGGTAGCCTTCGGCTTTGTGCAGAAAATCGATGATCTGGTTCACATGGTGAACAAGCCCCGACCGGACAGCAGGAGCGCGCTTTCCGGGTGCTCGCTCAATCCCGAGCGCTTGCCCTAAAGTGAGCTTCGGGTTTTCTAGTGCTCGGCCAAGGTAGCGACCAAGCCCGCGCAGCAAAAACTCTCGCTCGTCGCCATCGATCGATTTTTCGTTCCTGAGATTGCTAAAAATCCATGAGATGTAAGCGGACGCGGCTGCCGGATCATCGCCGGATAGTGCCGCTTCAATGTAGTCATAATCGAGTTCTGATCCAGTGGCCCGCCATCGCCTCCAGAGCGCCTCGATTTCCGACGGGGACAGCTGGCGAAAGCCGTCGCGCCCCATTGCGGGGCGCTTTGCCGTTTCCTTGGTGGTGCGCTTGGTCAAGTTGGCGGGGCCTCGGCATCCGTTGCTTCAACCGTCGCCTGCAATCGCGACAGCCTTCGCCCTGTGTCCCATAGTGCGGCTCGCAATGGGTCCGCGACTGGCAGCTTTGCAATCTCACGCGCCTGAGCCAATTTGCTGGCAGTTGTGGCTACGCTCGCGAGGATTTCGGCCTTGCGCTCAGCATCGAAGGCGCTCATTGTCGCGCCTCCTGCGCCAGAAAGTTGCGCTGATCAATGACGAATGCGGCGTGCACGGCGGCCTTCGCCATCGCGACCAGGTGACACGCTGCGCCGATGCTCTCGCGCAAGCTCTCGGGGGACGCATCCTGATCTTCGGCCGCAGTCAGCAGGATGTGCAAGCCGCTATCGGCCCATGTCTCGGCATCAAAGCAAAGGGCGTCAACCCTGGCGTCATCCGGAATACAAAATCCGACTTGCCCGCCCGTGCTTACCGGTGCGCCCGAGCGATTAAGTAGCGGCTTCATGCGGCACCGCCTTCTTGCGCGCGCAGCGCAACAGCCATGCCCAGGCAGAATCGCGCGATTTCAATCACGCTGACGAAGCCCGGAGCGTTGTGCTCCATAACGGCGTGCTCGTCCTTGATCGCGGAGCGCGCGACGTCAAGCATGTCGATCACGCAATGCTCGATGTAATCGGCCATGTAGACGCCGGAAGTGTCGCCCATCGTCACTTGCGCGGCATAGGGGCCGAAGATCAGCCCGACGCTCTGTTCTGTTGAAGGCTTCATTGCGCCACCTCCGCAGTTGCAAGTCGGACACCGGCGGCGCGAAGGTCGATTGCAAGCTGGCTCGCCAATCTCGCCAGCTTTCCCGCCGAGCGGGCCAGATCCGGGTCAATGACGCAATTGCCGTCCACTTCGCGGTCGACCGCTTCGCACAGTTCCAATACGTCGCAGGCGCATTGCTCCAGCTCGCGGGACATCTTGATGCTGGTGTTGGACTCGGTGTTAGTGATGTGCGCAAACGCCAGCCAGTTTCCGCAGACAAGGCGGACGGGATCGGGTTGCACGTGTGCTGCTGTATTCTTTTGGGTAGCCATGATCGAACTCCTGTTTCGGTTGTGGTAGGTGCAGGGCGTGGTAGTGACACGCCCTGCACCGTCTTCATCCGGCGTCGCCGGAATCTATGTACACGGCCGCTCTGCGTTCTGCGTCCGTCAAAATTCGGTTCCATGCTCCCTTCACAAGCTCAAGCGTCTTGCTGACTGCAAGCTCATCTATCTCGCCTGTGTACTGGGCGTCAGTCGATGAAAGTTCGATAGCTCCGGATTGCAGGTAGTCAAGTAAGTCGTCTGCGCAAACGCTAGGGTCGTCCATAAATTCTTCCGCGATGCTCCCTGCAAGTCCGATCAGCTTTTCGTGATCCGGGCTCAGTTGCTGAAAGAATCTCGTCTGCCCGACCCAAGCCTTCTCTTGGTAAATGTTCGACGCGTCGGTCTTTGTGACTCTCCAGTCAGCGTGATAGCCGAGCGTTCCGGCAACGTGAGCATGCGCTGCCTCATGTACGCATGCGCGGATCAAGTCACGGCGCGCGATTTCGTCAGGGGTCATAGTTCGGCCTTGTCGTCGGTCGCCAAGAATCGCGCCGCCATGCGTTCAAGTGTTGCGCGGGTGTGGTCCGCGTAAAGGTGCGTGTAGCGCTTCGCCATGTTCGGGGTCAGCCATCCGACAGCGGCCATTAGCTCGGCCTCGGTGGCACCGTTCATGGCCAGATAGCTGGCTGCGGTGTGGCGCAAGTCGTGAATCCTGAAATTGCGCTCGCCCACCATTCCCAGCGCCGACTTGATCTTGCGGAATGACTTGTCCAGGTCAGCCGGCATGGCGTCACTGCGGCCCTTGAAAACCCAACCGGCTTTCGTGGGATCGCGCTCCAGTTGTGTTCTCAGCGCATCACCTGCAGGGCCAACAATCGGCACGATGCGACGGCGCCCATTCTTTTGGATGCCGAAGTCAATGGTCTTGCGGTCGAAGTTGACTGCATCCCATTGCAGCATCCGGAGTGGCGAATACCGGCTCGCCGTGGTCAACGCCAAAATCACGAAACAGTACAGGTTCTGGTCGGAAGACTCGCGACAGGCGCGCAGCAATTCGGCTTGCTCCTGTGGCTCCAGCGCCCTGCCGCTGCCGGCGCCTTCGCTGCTCTTGGTAATGCTCAGCAAGGGATTGGATTGCAGCCAGCGCAGTTCCTTCCATCCCCATTTGCAGACGGCGCTGAGTGCGGCCAGATATCGATTGACGGTTGCCGCCGATATTGACGCGCCATCACGCTTGGTGCGGATGCGAAGTCGCGCACGGGCGTCTGTGATCGTCTCTGGCTTCAACTTGTCCAGGGTGACGAATCCGCTATCGACCTTCCACCATTCGAGTAAGCGCGCCTGCTTGGCTGCATCGGCATTGTTCGGCTTGTGCGGCAAGTGTTCGACCACGTACTTGTCGATCAACTGGGACAAGGTCCGACTGCGGTCTATGGCCGTCGGTACAAACGCGCCGCGCGCCATATCGGTCTCGACCGCCTTCGCCCATGCCTTCGCATCGGTCAGGCGCTGAAACGTGCGGGTGCGGGGTTTCTCGCCGGCAAGGCGAACACGCACCCGATAGCCGGTGCTGCCGTCGCTGTTGTCGCGTTTTTCAATCGTCGCCATTGTTGGGACACGTTGGGCTAACTGTCCCATGAGTGTCCCACCGACTTTCTAGTGCTGCAAGTGGATCGTGTAACCCATTGTTTTTCTTGGTGCCCGGAGCCGGAATCGAACCGGCACGGCTTTTGGCCGAGGGATTTTAAGTCCCTTGCGTCTACCTGTTTCGCCATCCGGGCAGGATGAGGTTAGCGTGCGGATTGTGGCGGCATCGCGGGGGCAATGACAGGCTTGCCGGATCGAGTCGCTCGGTCTGCGAGCCCGCCGGAACGTACTTCGCAATAACCGATAGCGCAGAAACGACAAACCCCGCATTGCGGGGTTTGTTGTTTTGGAGGCCGGGACCGGAATCGAACCGACGTACGCGGCTTTGCAGGCCGCTGCATGACCACTCTGCCACCCGGCCGGATGGCTAGCCTGCGGCGATACGGATCATGCACCCGAATCGCTGCGCCGAACCTGAACACTGCGGAATATTTCCCGCCCTGCCGGGTCAGCCGTGACGCGGCCAGTGCCGGCGCTTCCGCACCGGCTCCGTGGCCCGGACACCGATAGTGAAGCACCCGCCAGGCCGATCTGTCACGTTAAACAACAAAACCTCGGGGGACCGAGGCTTTGTTTGAAATCTGGAGCGGGAAAAGGGACTCGAACCCTCGACCCCGACCTTGGCAAGGTCGTGCTCTACCAACTGAGCTATTCCCGCTTGGTGAGCCGCGCATCATAACGGCAGATTTTTTTGTGTCAACTCTGGCGCCTGCATTCGTTCACAGAAAACGCGCCTGGAAGACGCCGAAATCCTGGCTCCAGGCGCCTTCGCCGAATGCACTGGCGCGCTGTATTCACCAGACCTCGGCGATACAGCAACGCAGGCTGCCGCCGGCCTTCTCGATCTCGCTGATATCGGCGCTGCGCACGGCAAAGCCCTGCCGCTGGAACTGGGCGCGATGCTCGACCGAAAGTGCCTGGGCGGCACGCTCACTCATCCAGACTTCGTCCGGGCGCAAGGCAATGCAGTTGCCGACAAACCCGGCCTTCTCGGCGTCGCTGAGCCAATACACGCAGTCGCCAAACCCTGCGGCGATTGCGCGCGGCACCTCCGGATCGACAAACGAACTGGCATGCATGACCACGGCCCTGCCCGCCAGCACCGACATCACCACATTGGTGTGGTACTCGCCCGGCGCGAGATCGAAAGCAAACATCGCGTCGAGACCGAAAGCATCGAGCATCGCGTGCAGGCCGGACTCGTTTACGCGTTCGCTGATTCCGCAATAACCGAGGTTGCGCGCATGATCGATGATCAGGCAGCCGGTCAGTTCTGCCAGCGTACTGCCGCCCTGCAGGGATTCGATGCGGTAGCCGTGGTGCTGCGCGAACCAGTCCGGAATATCGCTGCGCACCGACTCGCGTTGCCGTACCGGATGGCGCATGGCGCCAATGATGAGCTTGCCGGGTACGCTGGCAAAAACATTGTTCGGAAAGACCGCATCGGGCGTCTCCGCATGGCCAGGAAACACCGTCACCGGCAGGCTGACCCCGATCGCTGCGGACATATCGGCATGCTGGCGCAGGGCGAGACTGACGTCGACAGCGCCGCTCGCCATATAGGCGTTGTCCGTGGCCGACTCGGCCGCCAGACTGAAACCGGTCGGCGATACCACAAAGACTTCGCGGGCTGTGCTCTGGCCGCGCAATGGCAGGTCGGCGCGCGCGGCCAGCAGATCGCGCCACTCGGCAGGATCGCGGACCAGTCGCGGTGCCGTGGCATCAGGCAGCAAGGGAAACCTCCTGCATCGCCTGCAAGGCCTGCTCCACCACCGACCAGCCGCTCCCGCTGCGATGGCCCTGCTCACTCAGCACGCGCCGAAACTTGCGTGCACCGGGCATGCCCTGGAACAGTCCGAGCATATGCCGGGTAACCTGGCTCAGTGAATCACCTGCGCTCAGGCGTGATTCGGTATAGGCGCGCATGCGATGGACCACATCGATCCGATCGGCCAGCTCATGCTCCGGGTCGAACAACGCCCGTTCGAGTTCGGCGAGGATCCAGGGCTCATGATAGGCGGCTCTTCCAAGCATCACGCCATCGAGCGCAGCCACTTGTTCGACGCAGTCCGCCACTGTGACCAGACCACCATTCATCACCAGGGTGAGATCGGGAAAATCCGCACGCAGGCGATGCACCCGCGGATAATTCAGCGGCGGCACGTCGCGATTTTCCTTGGGGCTCAAGCCCTTCAGCCAGGCCTTGCGCGCGTGCACGATAAAGACTCGGCAGCCAGCAGCACGGACTTCGGAAACAAAGCGGGCCAGATCGGCATCATCGTCCTGGTCATCCACACCGATGCGACATTTTACGGTGACTGGCACCGACACTGCGGCACGCATTGCCGCGACACAATCGGCAACCAGGCTCGGCTCGCGCATCAGACAGGCACCAAATCGGCCCGCCTGCACGCGATCACTCGGGCAACCGCAGTTGAGGTTGATCTCGTCATAGCCCCAGTCTTCACCGACGCGGGCTGCCTCGGCCAGCGCAACCGGATCGCTGCCGCCGAGCTGCAGCGCTACCGGATGCTCGCTGGCATCGAAGCCCAGCAGTCGCTCGCGATCGCCATGGCGGATCGCATAGGCATTGACCATCTCGGTATACAGCCGCGCGTGCGGACTGAGCAGCCGATGGAAATGCCGGCAATGCCGATCCGTCCAATCCATCATCGGCGCGACGCAGAGGCGCCAGGGCGAGTGCGCGTGCACCGCATTCCTATCCTCGGCTGAGTGTTCGATTTTCGGGTCTGGTGATACCGCGGACATTGGTACGAGCTGACTGCTGATTCTCAAGGGGCACATATTACGCGAGCCAAGCGGGCAAGAGCGCTCGCCGGTCAGGCAGAAGGCTGACAAACCCATCAATTTCCAGCAGGGCCAGTGCCCGGCGGCCTTTCGGGACGGCGGAACTCTCCCGGCTTGAAGTTGGCACCGCTGGTTCCGCGCGCCGCGGTAGTGAGGGTCATCCGCTTGGGCTGGTGGTCCACTCGCCCGATTTCGCGCGGCATCCGCGCCAGCGTGACGAGCACGGACCGGGGGTTCAGGACGCGCCTCGAACACGCATTGCTCAGCGGGAGTGAGACGATTCAAGTATCCGGTCGGTGCAAGTGTCGTGCACTTTGCCAACGCTGACCGTGGCTGCGCCGCCGGCCGTGTGCATCAATCCCGCTACCCCGCCAGGCTCTGCATCCCCAACTGAACCCATGCGCGGGTACTGCACCAGTTTGAATGTTGGCAACGGTCCCCTTCTCCCGCCTGCGGGAGAAGGTGGCCCGCAGGGCCGGATGAGGGGAAACCTTCGATGGTGTTGGCTATTTGTTGCGATGCGCGCGGCAGACCCCGAGCGCTATCGCAGGTTTCCCTCATCCGCCTGCGGCTGTCTCCCGTAAACGGGAGAAGGGGTTCATCGCCAGAATTTCAAACTGATGCAGTGCCCATGCGCGACTTGAGCAAGCCTTGATGCACCCGCTATTCTAGTCAGTATGACCAGAAAGCCGACCAAGACTGCCCCATCCCCAGCCAAACCGGGTACTGGGCGTTGGCGCCTGCAAGATGCGAAGGCGCGTTTCAGTGAACTGGTGCGCCTGGCGCATAGCGACGGTCCCCAGCATGTCACCTTGCACGGGCGCGATGCGGTCGTGGTCGTCGACGCCGAGGAATTCAATCGACTGAAAGGGGAGCGCACTGGCCGGCTGTTGATCGAGGCGCTGCAGGCATCCCCGCACCAAGAGATCGAACTTGAGATACCGCGCTCGCCGATGCCAGTTCGGGACGTGCGCCTTTGAGCGGTTGGATACTGGACACGAATGTCATTTCCGAGCTAAGGCGTCCTAGACCCGATGCGAAGGTGCTTGCGTTCGTGGCAGCGCTACCACTTGAGACACTCTTCGTCAGCACCGTGACCTTTGCCGAGATCCGATACGGCATCGAAATGGTCAGCGATCCCATGCAACGCGCGGAGCTTCAGAACTGGTTGACGAATCGGGTACGTCCCATGTTCGACCAGCGGGTGCTCGAAGTGTCGGAAGATGTCATGTTCAAATGGCGCCTGCTTGTCGAAGAGGGTCGGAAGGCGGGGCACACCTTCGCACAACCGGATCTGATCATCGCCGCCACTGCCTTGGTCCATGGGTTGACCGTGGCAACCCGGGATACCGGGGACTACCAGCGTGCGCGCGTACAACTGATCGATCCCTGGAAATTCTCTGTGTCGGATTGACCCATCGGTCCGATGCGCTAGTGTGGTGTTGCGCACTTGTCAGCACGAATAGGATCGATGGATTCGGCCACGTGGCGAGGCGCGCATCGCCACCAAGGCGGGCGGCCTTGGCAAGATGCGCAACGACGGCACAGGGTCGAAGACGCGATATTATGTGTCGCGTAGTGTGCAACACCACACTAGCATTCATCGCCGGCACCGAATTGTCGCAGCGTGCGCAGCGTCGCAATATTGATCACGACAGTGTCGTCCGCGATACCGCGCGTCACAGACACGAACATGCAGCGGCATGGAAGAACCAGCGGCGCGGGTTTCTCATTTCACCTTCGTGGCTTTCCAACCGTCGTCCGCCGCGACGCCGCAATGCCGAGGCCAGCGGGCAAGCCGTTCGCCGCCCGCCGTTGCCTTTCAACTACCGCGCGAGGCACGCGCTCGCTTGGGCATCCGGATCAGCCGCGCGCCCCCACCTGGGCCAGTTGCGCGAGGCGACGGACGGCGACAGAGACGGTGGGGTAATCCATGCTGACCTGGCTGCGCATATCGGCAAACATGCCGAGGGTGAACTTGAGGGCGGGGTCGTCGCGCTGGATCCAGTTGACGACGAGCACCTTGCCGTCACCCTTGCCTGCCTTGGCAAGTATCTGTGCGGTCAGGGCGCGCTGCTGGGCGAGAAGTTCGTCGCGCGAGACGCCACGCGCGAGCGCGTGCCAGCGGCCTTCGACGGGCAGTTCTTCGATCTTGCCCATCAGCCATTTCAGCGACAGCGTCTCACCGATGCCGTAGTAGACCTGAGCCACCTTGAGCACGGGCAACTTGGCCGCCAGGGCGACTTCGATGATGTCAAAGGCCGAGGTCATAGCGGGCAGCATGCTGAGGCGCTCGGCCAATTCCGGCGAGAATCCGGACTTGACCCAGTTCTCGCCATCGGCACGCGCACGGGCGAGATCCACTTCGGCAAGCGCGGCTGGCAATTGCGCCCGCAACTCGGCGATGCCACTGCCATAGCGCTCGACCGATTCGGCGATACTGAGCTTGGCACCGGGCAGATTGAGCAGCCAGCGGGTGACGTGGCGCATGAGATTCCAGACGCGCAGCAGTCCATCGATCTGCACGTCGCCATGAACCTTGCCGTCCATGCTCTCAATATCGGCCCAAATCGAACGCGCGTCCATTACCTCGCGGGCAATGGCATAGGCCTTGGCGACCTCGGCCGGCGATTCTCCGGTGTCTTCCTGCATGCGCATCGAGAAGGTCGCGCCCATGCGATTGACCATCGAGTTGGTCACTGCTGTAGTCACGATCTCACGCTGCAGCCGATGGCGCTGCATGTGGTCGGCGAAGCGCTCCTGCAGCGGTCGCGGGAAGTAGCGCACCAGCTCCTTGGACATGTAGGGATCTTCCGGCACATCCGAATCAAGCAGCTGATTGAACAGCACGATTTTCGAATACGAGAGCAGGATCGACAGCTCGGGTCGGGTCAGGCCCTGGCCGCGTGCCTTGCGCTCGGCAAATTCGGCATCGCTGGGCAGGTCTTCCATCACGCGATCGAGTTGTCCGGCCAACTCCAGCGTGCGGATGAAATGCTGCTTGGCGCCAAGGCGGGAGACGCTCATCCGTTCCATCACGCTGATCGCCTGGTTCTGCAGGTAGTTGTCGCGCAGAACCAGGGTGCCGACTTCTTCGGTCATGCTGGCGAGCAGGGCATTGCGCTCGTCCATGCCGAGCTCGCCACGCGAAACGGCATCGTTGAGCAGGATCTTGATATTGACTTCGTGATCCGAGGTGTCGACGCCAGCTGAGTTGTCGATGAAGTCGGTATTGAGCAGCACACCATGCAGGGCAGCCTCGATGCGGCCCTTCTGGGTCATGCCCAGGTTTCCACCCTCACCGACAAGCTTGCAGCGCAGGTCGCGGCCATTCAGGCGAATCGCATTGTTGGCGCGGTCGCCGCAATCGGCGTGGGTCTCGGTGCTGGCCTTCACATAGGTTCCGATACCGCCATTCCAGAGCAGATCGACCGGCGCACGCAGGATCGCAGCCATCAGTTCATTCGGCGTCATCGTGTCGACGCTGTCGACCAGGCCAAGCGCATGATGCATCTCGGCGCTGACCGGGATGGTTTTGGCGCCACGCGGAAATACGCCGCCGCCGGCACTGATCAGTTTGCGGTCGTAGTCGTCCCAGCTCGAACGCGGTAAATCGAAAATGCGCTGGCGTTCCTTGAAGCTGACCGCGGCCTGGGGATTGGGGTCGACAAAAATATGGCGATGGTCGAATGCCGCGACCAGGCGGATGTGCTCGCTCAGCAGCATGCCATTGCCGAACACGTCGCCGGACATGTCGCCGACACCGACGCAGGTGAAGTCCTGGCTCTGCGAGTCGCGACCGAGCGCGCGGAAATGGCGCTTGACCGACTCCCAGGCACCCTTGGCGGTGATGCCCATGCCCTTGTGGTCATATCCCTGCGAGACACCGGAAGCGAACGCATCGCCCATCCAGAAACCATGTTCGGCTGATACCGAGTTGGCGATATCGGAGAAAGTGGCGGTGCCCTTGTCCGCCGCAACCACCAGATACGGATCGTCGCCATCATGGCGGACGACCTGCTCAGGATGCACGACCTGGCCATCGACCAGGTTGTCGGTGATATCGAGCAGACCATTGATGAACAATCGGTAGCAGGCAACGCCCTCGGCCAGCTGGGCATCGCGATCACCGCCAACGGGCGGACGCTTGACGAAGAACCCGCCCTTGGCGCCGACCGGCACGATGACGGTGTTCTTCACCATCTGCGCCTTGACCAGGCCGAGCACCTCGGTACGGAAATCCTCGCGACGATCCGACCAGCGCAGCCCACCGCGCGCTACCGAGCCGAAGCGCAGATGGACGCCTTCGACACGCGGGCCATAGACGAAAATCTCGCGATAGGGCTTGGGTTTTGGCAGATCAGGAACACGTGCCGGGTCGAACTTGAAGCTGATGTAATCGCGCGGGCGACCGGCCCGCAGCTGAAAATAACCAGTACGCAAGGTGGCCTGAATCAGGCCGATGAAGCTGCGCAGGATGCGGTCTTCGTCGAGACTGCTGACGCGGTCGAGCAGGGCCTTCATGAACTTGATGCAGGCATCGATCTGCTGCTGACGATCTTCGGCACGCAGGGCCAGCAAGGCCTCGGCCGGGTGCGGCGAGGCACTGGCCATTTCGGTCGGCAGCAAGAGCTGGATGTCGCGGGCCAGGCGCTTGCGCGCGACTTCGGCGGACTTGGCATTCTCGCGCGCCGGGTCGAACTTGGCCTCGAACAGCTCAACCAGCATGCGTGCCAGCAGCGGATAGCGCTGCAGGGCTTCTTCCATGTAGGTCTGCGAAAACGGCACACCGGTCTGCAGCAGATACTTGCAATATCCGCGCAACATGCTGACCTGGCGCCAATCCAGATTGGCCGCAAGGATCAGCCGATTGAAGCCGTCGCTCTCGGCATCGTTGCGCCAGACCCGTTCGAACGCGCCCTGGAAGGCATCACGCACCTGATCGACGTCGATCGGCTCGCCATTGGCGGCCTGCACTTCGAAATCCTGGATGAAGATGCGGTTGTCGCCGCCCAGCTGCATCTGGAACGGATGCTCGGAGAGCACCTTGAGGCCCATGTTCTCCATCAGCGGCAGGGCTTCGGACAAGGGAATCGGCGCGCCATAGCGGAACAATTTGAAGCGCAGCGAGCTGTCGCCCTTGCGGCGCGGGCGATACAGACTGAGGCGGATATCCTCGGGCCCCTTCAGCGCAGCGGCAATCTCGACGTCCTGGGCAGCAACGCTGGTGCTCGACTCTTCGATGTAACCCGCCGGCAGCGCCTTCCCATAGCGACTGGCCAGCTTGAGGCCGCGCTCTTCGCCATGTTTCTGGACCAGGGCATCGCGCAGTTCGTCGTACCAGTTGCGCACCAACTGGGCGATGCGCGCCTCCAGATCGGCAACGTCCAGCGCCGGTCGATCGCCCGCCTTGGGTCGGATGATCAGATGCAGGCGCGCCAGCGCCTCTTCGCCGACGTGCACCGTGGTGTCGACGCGCTCGCCACTGAGTGCGCGCCGCAGCATCGACTCGATGCGCTCGCGAACATCCTGATTGAAGCGGTCACGCGGCAGATAAACCAGGCAGGAGAAGAAGCGGCCATAGACGTCGCGACGCACGAACAGGCGGGTACGCTGGCGCTCCTGCAAGGCCAATACCGCCATGCTGATCTGGAACAACTCATCGCTTGAAGCCTGCAGCAGCTCATCGCGCGGCAGGGTTTCGAGAATGTGGCGCAGCGCCTTGCCACTGTGTCCGCCCGGCTTGAAACCGGAGCGCTGCATCAGCTGCTCGTATTTGCGGCGCAGCATGGGCACCGTCCACGGTCGCGCCGAATAGGCCGACGAGGTGAACAGTCCAAGGATGCGCTCCTCGCCGATGGCCTTGCCGTCGGCGTCAAAGCGCAGCACGCCGATGTAATCCATGTAGCCGGGGCGATGCACACTGGCACGCGCATTGGTCTTGGTCACGATCACCACTTTGTCGCCTTCGGCGCGCGGCACATCGCGGGCGGCAAGCGTCTTCAGTGGTCGCGGCTTGGTGTCGGCTTCGCGCAGAATGCCGAGTCCAGAGCCCGGCAGGGCACGCAGGAACTCGTCCTTGCCATTGTTGACCGTCTCGTAGGCGCGGAAGCCGAGCAAGGTGAAATGATCATCGCCGAGCCAACGCAAAAAGGCCTGCAATTCAGCCTTGCCATCGGCATCCAGCGGAAGGTCGCGGCCAGGCAGATCGGCGGCGATCGACTCCAGCCGTTCCCGCATCGCGGGCCAATCCTTGACGGCCGCGCGGACATCGAACAGGGCGTCGCTGACCGTCTTGCGCAGGCGCTCGAGCTCTTCGGGCTCGGCGCGGCGGTCGATCTCGAAATGCATCAGGGATTCGGCCTTGCCACGGGCACCAGCCTGCCCCTCGGTCCTGATCGACAACAGGTGGCCACCGGCATCGCGTTCGACGTGCAGCACCGGATGCACCACTGCATGGACGATATTGTCGCAGGCAGCTATCGCCATGGTGACCGAATCGACCAGAAACGGCATGTCATCGGTGATGATTTCGATCACCGTGTGACTGGTCTCCCAGCCTTGTTCATCCGCGCCTGGGTTGAACACCCGCACCGAGGCCGAATCCAGTTTGCGGACCTCGACAAAATCGAGCACACCGTGGATCAGCGCAGCCCAGTCTGCGGCCGGGCGCAGGGCCAGGTCCTCGGCTGGTACCCGGGCAAAAAACAGCTGGAGCAGGGTCTCGATCTGCTTGAAGCGCGCCGCAGATACACGCGATCGCAGCGCAACAGCAACTGCATCGACGGAAACAGTGGTCTCGGTGGGGGCGGCACTCATGGGGCAATTCCGGTCGGTAAGGGCTGGGCAGTAACCAGGATGAAACCCCGTCAGGATACCGGTTTGGCCGAGGCACCGGCCAGCTTGACGGCGCCCGCGTCGCATCCGCCCGAGGGATTGCCCGCAAACTGACCGATGCTCGCCCTCAGCTGCAGCTCCGACGCAGCGTCGCCGGCTATCGGAGAATACGACCGCTGGTACCACCGGTTGCGCAAGTGTGATTAACTTCACGTACCACTTGTGATCTGGAGCTAGAATCTGCGCTAGTACGTAGCGATTCCAGAGGCATCATGCAAGAGCGCGCGCCCTCATCCGACGTAGTCCCACTGCGTCCAACCCTTGTGACCCGGCACGGCGGTGCCGCCTTGGTGGCGCGCGCCTTTGACGAAGAATTCCTGAAGGCGATCTTCGCTTCGCTGGATGCCACCCTGCAGGCTACTGACGATTATCTGTTCAACCTTGCCGACAAGGCGGGTTCGAGCGCACAGCAGAATACACATTTCGACTCGATGCGCGCACTGCGCCTGCATCGTCAGTCGATAAACAGCCTGTTCGGCACCCGGGTGCAGACGGGTTTCGAACAGATGTATGCCGGGAAGCTTCCACAAGCACGTCGGGCGGAATCCGGACTGGCGCGCGATTCGCGACTTGAGCTTTCCCTGATCGAGCACGACGCCCTGGAAGAGAACCTCGCCGTTGTTTCCCTGGCGGATCGTTGCCTCTCGGCGTTCACCCGTCCGCTGCATACGCTCAATCTACGCATGGCTCATGCACTGGGTCTGCAGAACCTCGACGACAGCAACAATCCGGCAGCGCCTCAGCAATTGGCCGCGTCCGTGGTCCATGCGATCACCCCGACCGACCTGCCGGTCGATGTGCGCCTGATCTGCCTCAAACATCTGGAACGTCAGTGGCTGGGCATGCTCGGTCCGCTCTACGACCGCGCCAATCGCATCCTCGCCGAGGGCGGCATCCTGCCCGAACTGCGTTATGCCGTCGCCCGCGGCAATTCACCCGCGCAGGCCCCGCGACCGCGTCCAGCGGGCAGCGCACCGGCGGGCGCGGGCGAAACACCGGCAGCTCAGGGCGCCGATCCGCATGCCGGCTACAGCCAGGGTGGCGACTATTCTGGCGGCGGTGATTACGGTGCAATCGATCCCGGGCTCGCACCCGTGGTCTCCGAACTGATGCGCCTGCTGGGTGGGGGTGGCGGTCACCAGATGGGCCACAGTGGTGACCTCGCTCATGGCGGTCGCGGCCATGGCGCGCCTGGAATGCATGGCGGCGGAATGCCGGGCCAGGGTGGTTACGCCGGTGGCCCCGCCATCGATGGCCAGGCACTGATGAATGCCCTGAGCATGCTGCAGGCCGAACAGATCGGCGTCACTGCGGGCTCGGTGATCAGCGCGAACCAGGCCAAAGAGGCCCTGCTCGCGCGTGCCCGCGGTCTGACTGGCGGCGCCAACAGCCGTTTTCGCAGCAACGACGAGACCGCGCTCGACCTGGTCGGCATGTTGTTCGACTATGCCATCCAGGATCGCAATCTTCCCGGCGAGCTGCAGTCGATGCTCAGTCGCCTGCAGATTCCCTACCTCAAGGTTGCACTGATCGATCCCACCTTTGTCGCGCGCAAGGATCATCCGGCACGTGCACTGCTCGATGACCTTGCTGGCGCGGCCGTCGGCTGGAGCGAGGAGACCGACAAGGACCGCAGCTTCTATCACGCGATCGAAGACTTGGTGCGCACAGTCATCGGCAGTTTCGATCAGGACATCGGTGTATTCGACACGGCGCGGCAGCAGTTGTCCGACGCCATCGGCAATCACCGCAAGCGCGCCGACATCACCGAGAAGCGCACCACCGAAGCGGCGCGGGGCAAAGAACGCCTCGAACAGGCGCAACAGGAATCCGCGCGCGAGTTGTTGCGCCGCGTCGAGGGCAAGCAACTGCCGCCGCGGCTGCGCGACATGCTGACCAAGCGTTGGGCCAATTATCTGGTGATGACCCATCTGCGCAATGGCGGCGAGTCGCCGCAATGGCGCGACGCGCTGCGCGTGGTCGAAGTCCTCGCCGACGCCCCGGCGCGTCTGGCCCAGGATCCCGAGGGCGCCAGTGCGATGATCGAGGTCGAACAGATCCTCAAGCGCGGCTTGACCGCAGTGGGCATCCACGGCGACGACGTTGACGAGCTCTGGGCGGGAATCTCCGACCTGCTGACCGCGCAGCATCATGCGACTCTGGTTCCAGGCGCGACCGTGCCGCCGCCGCGGGCAGCGGTGCCAACCACAGCGAAGGCCACCGCCAGCACAAACGCGCCTGCCGCAGCGAGCGCGGTACGCCCACCGGCTGCGACCCCTGCGCCTGCGGGACCGGCAAATACCGCGGGCGCAGAGGCGTATGCCAAGCACGAGGAAGCCTTCTTCGACAGTCTCGAAGTCCGCTTTGGAACCGGCAAGGACGAAGTCGTCTATAACCCGGAAACCGTGGCCAAGGCTGAAGAGCCGAAGCTGCCTGCGGCCGCTTCCAGCGATCCGGTCGTAGTCAGCGTGATGGCATTGAAACCCGGGGTCTGGCTCGAGTTCATCCGCGACGATGGCAGTCGGGACCGCGCCAAATTGCTCTGGGTAAGCACAGTGCGCTCGCAGTACCTGTTCGTGAATCGCAACGGCGTCAAATCGGGTGAGTACTCGGGCGACGAACTGATCGATGCCATCCGCGCCGGAAAACTTCAGGTGCTGGAGGAAAGCGGCCTGGTCGATCGCGCGCTCAACGCCATCGTGCGCAAACTACGCCGCGACAAACCGGCCACTTGATCGCTCGCCCAGTCGGCGATCCTCCAAACGCGTCGCGCTGATCGCGCGTCCCCGCGCAGTCACGCGCGGGACGCGCCTCAGGATCAACGAATGCCGGTCTCGTTGCGCGCAATCACCAGCCGCTGGATCTCACTGGTGCCCTCGTAGATTTCGGTGATCTTGGCGTCGCGGAAATAGCGCTCCAGCGGCATCTCCTTCGAATAGCCCATGCCACCGTGAATCTGCAGTGCCTGATGGGTGATGTACATCGCCGCTTCGGACGCGGTGAGCTTCGCGATCGATGCTTCCGTGCTGAATCTGCCCCCGGACTTTTCGGCATTGCCCTTGGCCCAGGCAGCGCGCAAAGTCAGCAGATAGGCTGCATCAAGACGGCACTTCATATCGGCGATCTTGGCCTGGATCATCTGGAAACTGCCGATCGGCTGCCCGAAACTCTTGCGCTCACGCACATAGACAACCGCGGCCTCGTAGGCAGCACGGGCCAGCCCCACCGCCTGTGAGGCAATACCGATCCGACCCGCATCAAGCACCCCCAGGGCAATCTTGAAACCCTCGCCTTCCTTGCCGAGCAGCTCATCGGGTTCGACCACATAGTCCTGAAACTCGATCTCGCAGGTTGCCGAAGCGCGAATGCCGAGTTTGGGTTCGGTCTTACCGCGGACAAAGCCAGGTCGGTCGGCATCGACCAGGAACGCGCTGATGCCCTTGGCACCTTTCTCAGGCTCGGTCATGGCAAAGAGATTGACGTACTTGGCGACAGGCCCCGAGGTGATCCAGCTCTTCTTGCCATTGACGATCCAGCCGCCGTTGGGTTGCTTGACGGCGCGACAACGCATGGCCGAGGCATCCGAGCCCGACTGCGGCTCAGTCAATGCATAGGCGCCGATCTCCTTGCCCTCGGCGATCGCACGAACATACTTCTGCTTTTGCGCCTCGGTACCACTTTTCAGAATACCGTTGCAGAACAGCGAATTGTTGACCGACATGATGGTCGAATGGGCACAGTCGGCGGCGGCGATCTCGATGATCGCCAACACGTAGGCAATCGGGTCCATTCCGGCGCCACCGTATTCGAGCGGCACTTCGATGCCCATCAATCCGTTCTCACCGAGGGTGCGGATATTGTCGAGCGGAAACTCGCCGGTCCGATCGAAATACTCGGCACTGGGTGCAATCTTTTCGCGTGCGATCCGCCGCGCCACGTCCTGGATCATCAACTGCTCTTCGGTAAAGGCAAAGTCCATCGTCATCCTCGATTGCAGGCAAAACAAACATCCGGCAGACCGGCCGAGCGGCCGCTCCACCAAGCATGGAAGCGCAGTTTAGCCGAGCCTTGACTCCAAGTATGTGGAGAGCGGGTGCAACGCTCAGCGCAAATCGACACCGGCGGCGTGCAAAGCCTGCAGGATCGGGACCATTCGCAGGCCCTCGACACCGCTGCCAGCATGCACAGGATCCATGCTGATCAATCCGGCGAGTTCGCCATAGCGGTTGAAGACCGGTGCACCTGGATTGCTGTACCTCTCGGTCACACCCAACTGGAAACGCGGCTTGCCGGCAATCGACTCCTCGTCGATCAAATCGGTGCGTGTGACCGTATTGGCCGCGCCGACACTGCCCGACGCGCTGATCACGTGGACTGGATCACCGGGTAGCACGGCATGTGGCGCGACCAGGATGGACTTGAAATCGTTGCGGACAAAACGCAGCAAGGCAACGTCGCTGAGCTCGTCGCGCTTCACCACGGCCGCGGGCAGTGACAACTTCCCGGCCACCACCATCACATTGGCCTCATTGCCGACCAACCGCGCACTGGTCAATGCCCAGCCGTTCAAGTCGATGACGACGCCACTACCGGTGCGCTGGCCGGTCTGCACCATCAGCACCGCCCCCTGGATTTCAGCGCTACGCTGGGCAAAGACCCCGCTCGCATCGCCCCAACGCACCTTCGCTTCGGTGACGCTGCCACTCGCCGATACCGCCGACCCTGACAGGCGTTGCTCGCGGATTTTTTCGACGAAGGCGGTGTCGGCCAGCAGATTGTTGGCCGACATGGACAGCGCCTGCTGGATCGCCATGCTGTACTCGGTGCCGGTGTTCCAGCCATCGTGAGCGCCTTCGCTGTTGCCACGGTAGAGAATTTCACCACCGGGTCCACTCAGCACCCAACGCAAACGCACGTAGGCCCGCGCGCCGAAGCTGGCATTGCCGGCAACATCGCCGGGCGCGCAGCGATCGACACGCAAATTGCTGACCTCACCTTTCAGATCCATGCCGACTGAACTGCCATCGGCGCCCTCGACGTTCCAGCCAGCGTCGGAGAAAGCGCCGAGGACGATCGACGCAAACGCCCCATTGCCGAAATCCACCTCAGACGCTGACAGCACCATGGGCGCCGCCTCGCGACAACCCGGACCGGTGAAAATCTGGCCAGGATTCAGGTCAGTGCGGCCTGCCGGAAGGATGGTCTGGCTGAGCCCGACGAGACGCAGCGGCATCCTGCTGGCGCCAGCACTGTCAAGAGAAGGAGTGAGTCGGCGCACGTTGAAGCTCGGCCCGGCGGAGCCGAGTTTGATCTGGGCGACGCTCTGCTGTGCCGACTTGTCACCACTTGGCGGTGGCTTGTCCGAAAAGTGGATCTGCCCTTTCTCATCGGTCCATTTGTAGACTTCGGCCTGCGTGGCAGCGCTGGCGATCAGCGCAGCCAGCAGCACAGCCGCCCGCTGCAGGGCATGGTGCGGGCGTGGACAATACGGGCGATCGGTATCAGCACAACGAGGGATGGCGACGAGGACTTGCTTTGGCACGCTTGGAACTCCTGGATCGTGTCGTATTGTCACGGGCCGCAGCCTCTACGGCAACGGGCAGGCTGCCAACTCCCTGCTTTTCACGATCCTGTCCCTGAGCTACAGCTGGTTCGATCGCAGGTCACTGTGCACACCTCAATTTTTTGAGGGTATCTGCAATGCATCGCTGAGACTGTGCGCCAAGGCGCTTGGCGTTTGACCGCACAGCCCGCGCCGGTTACTGTCTCTCTATCCTTTCATCGCGATATAACGATACACATGGATCTCTCCGGCGCGTCCAACCTGTTCAGGACCCTTTCCGACGGTACCCGCATCCGCCTGCTCGCCCTGCTCGAGACCGAGGAACTCACGGTCGCCGAGCTTGCTGCGATCACCCAGCTGGCTCAGCCGCGGGTCTCAACCCATCTCGCCCGGCTGAAAGAACTCGACCTGGTCCGTGACCGTCGCGCCGGAGTGTCCGCCTACTACCGGTTCAACCTTGATGCCGATGCCGCCCTGCTCGGGCTCTGGCAATCGCTGCGTCAGGCTACCGCCGATCCCCTGCTGCAGGATGATTGCGATCGCCTGCCTTCGGTGCTCGCACGGCGCGCGCAGGATGAGAACTGGGCCGATGCCGTAGCCGGCGACATGGAACGCCATTACTCGCCGGGACGCACCTGGGAAACTCTGGGCCGCTCGCTGACCCGACTGCTCGATCTCGGCGATGTACTCGATGTGGCTTCAGGAGATGGGGTACTTGCCGAATTGCTGGCGCCGCAGGCGCGATCGATCACCTGCGTCGATGCCAGTGCACGTGTCGTCGAAGCCGCGCAGAAGCGTCTCGCCCGGTCGGACAACGTCATCGTCGCCCTCGGTGACATGCACGACCTCGCCTTCCCCGATGCCCGCTTCGATCTGGTCCTGCTGATGCATGCGCTGACCTATACCGAACAACCCAAACGGGTGATCAGCGAGGCCGCGCGCGTACTGCGTCCTGGCGGCCTCGTGCTGGCCAGCACCCTCGGCCAACACGCGCACAGCAAAGCCGTCGAACCCTTCGATCACCGCAATCTGGGTTTCACCACGGCCGAGCTCGGCAAGCTCGCCAAATCGGCAGGCCTACAGGTTCTGCGCTCCGAACTGATCTGCCGGGAACGGCGCTCGCCGCACTTCGATGTCGTCAGCCTGCTCGCCCGCAAGCCGCGTTGATCCACCTGCCTGCTCCGGAAAACCACTGCAATCATGTCCGCACTCCCCTATCTCGATCCCAGCCGCGTCGCCCAGCTGGAGTCCGCTCTCAGTCAACGCATTCTCATCATCGACGGCGCAATGGGCACCATGCTGCAGGAATACCGGCTCGACGAAGCAGGTTTTCGCGGGGCACGCTTTGCCCGGCCACAAGTTGACGACAGCACGAGTGATGCCGCGCACAGACATGCCTGCGGCTGCGACTACAAGGGCAATAATGACCTGCTCACCCTGACCCGCCCCGACATCATCCGCACTGTGCATCGAGAGTACCTGGAGGCCGGCGCCGATCTGATCGAAACCAATACCTTCAATTCCACCTCGATCAGCCAGGCCGACTACGGACTCGAGGCGCTCGCCTATGAATTGAATCTCGAAGCTGCGCGACTGGCCCGATTGGAATGCGATGCCGCGACCGCGCGCACGCCCGAGCAGCCGCGCTTTGTCGCGGGCATCCTCGGACCCACCACGCGCAGCGCCTCGATCTCTCCGGACGTCAACAATCCCGGATTCCGCAATATCGAATTCGATGATCTGGTCGGAGCCTATGGTGAGGCGGCGCGCGGCCTGATCGATGGCGGCAGCGACGTCATCATGGTCGAGACGATCTTCGACACGCTCAATGCCAAGGCCGCACTGGTCGCCATCGATCAGTTGTTCGAGCAGCGCGGACACCGTCTGCCGGTGATGATCTCGGGCACGATCACTGATCGCTCCGGACGCACGCTGTCGGGACAAACAGCCGAAGCATTCTGGTATTCACTGCGTCACGCACGTCCGATGTCCATTGGCCTGAACTGCGCACTGGGCGCCAGCGATCTGCGTGAACATATCGACGCACTCGCGCAACTTGCCGACTGCGCGGTCAGCGCGCATCCGAATGCCGGCCTGCCCAATGCCTTCGGTGGCTATGACGAGACGCCCGAAGACATGGCGGCCGTGATCGGCGAATTCGCCGCCTCTGGTCTGGTCAATATCGTCGGCGGCTGCTGCGGCACCACACCAGCCCATATCGCCGCGATCCGACAGGCAGTCAGCGCGTATCCGCCACGTGCACATGCCCAGCCCGAAGCGCTGTCCCGGCTGAGCGGGCTTGAGCCGTTCGTCATCACGCCCGAACTCAACTTCATCAATGTCGGCGAACGTACCAATGTCACTGGCTCGGCCCAGTTCCGCAAGCTGATCAAGGAAGCGCGCTTCGACAAAGCCATTGAGGTCGCCCGTCAGCAGGTCGAGAACGGCGCCCAGATCATCGACATCAATATGGATGAGGGACTGCTCGATTCCGAAGCCGCGATGAAGCTGTACCTGCAACTGATCGCCGCCGAACCGGATATCGCCCGGGTTCCGGTGATGGTTGACTCGAGCAAGTGGAGCGTCATCGAAACCGGGCTGAAGTGCCTGCAGAGCAAGGGCATCGTCAACTCGATATCGATGAAGGAAGGCGAATCCGCCTTTCTTGATCAGGCCCGCAAGGTGCGCCGCTACGGCGCGGCGGTTGTGGTGATGGCATTTGACGAGCAGGGCCAGGCCGACAGCGTCGAGCGCAAGGTCGACATTCTCTCGCGTTCCTATCAGTTGCTGACGGAGGAAATCGGATTTCCGCCCGAGGACATAATTTTCGATCCCAATGTATTCGCCATCGCCACCGGCATCGATGAGCACAATGACTATGGCGTCGCCTTCATCGAGGCAACGCGCGAACTGAAACGGCGTTTCCCGCTGTCCCACGTCTCCGGCGGCGTGTCCAATGTCAGCTTCTCGTTCCGTGGCAACAACCCGGTGCGCGAAGCTATCCACAGCGTGTTTCTCTATCACGCGATCCGTGCCGGCATGGACATGGGCATCGTCAATGCTGGCGCCATGCCGATCTATGACGACCTGCCCGCGGATCTGCGCGAGCGGGTCGAGGATGTCGTACTTAACCGGCGCCCCGATGCGACCGAACGCCTGCTTGAGATTGCTGATCGCTACAAGGGCAGCGGCAGCAGTGACGCGCCGGTGGTCGAGGCCGAGTGGCGCGGCTTGCCCGTGCGCGAGCGACTGATGCATGCCCTGGTCCACGGCAACGACAGCTTTGTCGAACTCGACACCGAAGAAGCGCGATGCGCTGCCAGCCGCCCGCTCGATGTGATCGAGGGTCCACTGATGGATGGCATGAACGTGGTCGGCGATCTGTTTGGTGCTGGCAAGATGTTCCTGCCGCAGGTGGTCAAATCGGCGCGGGTTATGAAGAAAGCCGTCGCCCATCTGCTGCCCTATATCGAAGAGGAAAAACTGCGCAGCGGCGTAGTTCATCAGAGCAATGGCAAGATCGTCATGGCGACCGTGAAGGGCGACGTCCACGATATCGGCAAGAACATTGTCGGCGTGGTGCTCCGTTGCAACAACTTCGAGGTGATCGACCTCGGTGTCATGGTGCCGGCCCAGCAGATCCTCGATCGCGCCCGTGCCGAACAGGCTGACATCATCGGCCTATCCGGCCTGATCACGCCTTCACTCGAGGAGATGCACCACTTCGCCCGCGAGATGCAGCGCCAGGGCTTCGAACAGCCGTTGATGATCGGTGGCGCGACCACGTCGCGTGCACATACGGCGCTTAAGATCGAACCCTATTACAAGGGCGTTACGGTTTGGGTGAAAGACGCCTCGCGTGCGGTCGGTGTGGCACAGAACCTGGTCAGCCCCGATCGCCGCGCCGCTTTCGTCGAATCGGTACGCGCGGACTATGCCGAGGTGCGCGTACGTCATCTCGACAAAGGCAACGCCAAGCGGCTGATATCTCTTGCCAAGGCGCGCGCCCATTCGTTCAAGTCGGACTGGCAGCAGTACGCCCCACCACAGCCGCTGACACCCGGCATCAGCGTGTTCGATGACTGGTCGATCCGCGATCTCCTCCCCTACATCGACTGGACGCCGTTCTTCCAGACCTGGGAGTTGTCGGGACGCTACCCAGAAATTCTCGATGACGATGTGGTCGGCGCGACCGCGCGCGATTTGCACCGCGATGCACTCGCCATGCTCGAAACCATCGCGAGCGAGCGCTGGCTGCAGTTGAAGGCCGTGGTTGGGCTGTGGCCCGCGGGCAGCGAGGGCGAGGACGTGTTGGTGCGCGATCCGGATTCGGGCAAGACCATCGCGACACTGCACTTCCTGCGCCAGCAGGCCGACAAGCCGGTAGAACGCCCCGACTTCTGCCTGGCCGACTTCATTGCGCCGGCCGCCTCGCATGCCAGGGATTGGATCGGCGCCTTTGCGGTCAATGCCGGCATCGGTATCGAGTCGCATATCGCGCGCTTCGAGGCTGGCCACGACGACTACAATGCGATCCTGCTCAAAGCGCTTGCCGATCGACTTGCCGAAGCCCTCGCCGAAGCCGTGCACGCCAGGGTAAGGCGTGAGCTCTGGGGCTACGCCGCCGACGAGGAACTCGACAACGCTGCCCTGATCGCCGAGCGCTACCGTGGCATTCGGCCCGCGCCGGGCTATCCGGCCTGCCCGGACCACAGCGAAAAACAGACCCTGTTCGACCTGCTGCAAGCACCCGAACGGATCGGACTGAAGCTCACCGAAAATTTTGCGATGTATCCGACGGCAGCAGTATCCGGCTACTACTTCTCGCATCCGCAGAGCCAATACTTCGTGGTCGGGCGGGTCGATCGCGAGCAGGTACAGGACTACGCGCGGCGCAAGGGCTGGACCGTTGCCGAGGCCGAGCGTTGGCTGTCACCGATACTCGACTACGATCCCGAGTAAGCGCGGACAACGGCCGTTGGGCTACTCGAGTTCCCGGCGTTGGATCGCCGGCCAGGCGGCCCTGAGGTAGACGACGGCCGACCAGATGGTCAGGACCGCGGCAACACCCAGCATTACCTGGCCGACCTCGTAGAGCGAGGGCATCGCTTTCAACCAGTGATTTTTCGGCACATCGACCAATGGCTGGCGCCAGAGCAGGATGACGATGGCCACCATCTGCAGGATGGTCTTGAACTTGCCCAGCGCCGCCACGCTGACCTTGCTGCGCTCGCCAATCACCGCCATCCACTCGCGCAGTGCCGAGATGCTGATCTCGCGACCGACAATGATGGCGCAGACCACCGCCATGTACATGCTCGGATCGGCCTGAACCAGCAGGAATAGCGTTACCGTCACCGTGAGCTTGTCGGCAACTGGATCGAGGAAGGCACCGAACGCCGACATCTGTCCGAACCGGCGCGCGATCCAGCCGTCCAGCCAGTCGGTAATCGCACCGATCGCGAACATTACCGCAGCGACCAGGTTGGCACCCTTGAACGGCAAGAAAAAAGTGATGACCAGGATCGGGATCAGGGCGATCCGGAACAGCGTCAAAATGTTGGGAACCGTCAGCTTCATTCGGTACTCGTTGCTATTCGTGGAGACTGGCATAAATCCGCTCGGCGAGCGAACGATTGATGCCCGCTACTGTGCACAACTCTTCGATTCCAGCGCCGCGCACACCGGAGAGTCCGCCAAAGTGGCGCAGCAGTGCAGCCCGCCTGCGTGCGCCCACGCCAGTAATCTCTTCCAGCGTGCTGACCTGTCGCTTCTTTTCCCGCTTGGCCCGATGGCCCGAGATGGCAAATCGATGCGCCTCGTCGCGGATGGCCTGGATCGCGAGCAGCCCGGAGTTGTCCGCTCCCGGACGAACAATGCGGCCTGAGTCAGCGAATACAAGTTCTTCCCAGCCGGCCCGCCGGTCGGCACCCTTGGCGACGCCGTACACGGCAATGCCCTGTACGCCGAGCTCGCCCAGCGCCTCCATCGCCTTGTTGACCTGACCGGCACCGCCGTCGATGAGCAGCACATCCGGCAGCTCCGACTGCTCGGCCTGCAGCCGCCGGAAGCGCCTTTCGATGACCTGGCGCATGGCCGCGTAGTCGTCGCCGGCGTTGACGTCGCGAATATTAAAGCGTCGATACAGGGACTTGATCGGACCTTCGGGACCAGCGACCACACAGGAGGCAACGGTGCCCTCGCCCATCGTGTGGCTGATATCGAAGCACTCGACGCGCTGCGGCGGCTCATCGAGTTCAAGCAACTCCGTCATCGCCAGCCAGCGTTGCCGTTGACTGGCCTCGCTGCGCAGCTGGCTTGCCAGGACAAGTTTTGCGTTGCGCGCGGCCTGCTCGATCAGGCGTACACGATCGCCGCGTTGTGGACGGACCAGTTCAATGCGGCCGCCCGCGCGCTGACTGAGTGCCTCGGCGTAAAGTTCCATGTCGTCGAGCTCATGGCTGAGCAGGATCACTTTGGGCACCGGCAGTTCGGCGTAGTGCTGGGTGACGAAGGCCGAAAGCACACCGGCCTCGGCAACTCCGGCGGCCTTCAGGAACCAGTGTCGGCTACCGAGATTCATGCCATCGCGATAGAACAGGGCCTGCACGCAGGCCAGTCCGTCCAGGATCTCGCAGGCCAGAATATCGGCATCCGCTTCGCCGCCGGAGACGAACTGGCGCGCCTGCAACTGGCGGATCCGGCCAATCTCATCGCGCCACAATGCCGCGCGCTCGAACTCGAGGGCAGCACTCGCCTCCTCCATCTGCCGCGTCAATTCCGCGACCACATCGCCCGAGCGTCCCTGCAGAAACATCACCGCATGGCGCACATCGACGGCGTAACGATCCTGTTCGATCAAGCCGACGCAGGGCGCACTGCATCGCTTGATCTGATATTGCAGGCAGGGCCGCGAGCGGTTGCGGAACACACTGTCCTCGCATTGGCGCAGTCGGAACAGTTTGTGGATGCGGCCAAGATTTTCGCGCACCGCCAAGACGCTCGGAAACGGCCCGAAGTAGCGCCCGCGCCCGTCGCGCGCGCCGCGATGAAAACGGATGCGCGGAAAGGGATCGCCCTCATCGAGATGCAGATAGGGATAACCCTTGCCATCGCGCAACATGACATTGAAGTAGGGTTTGAGCGACTTGATCAGCTCATTCTCGAGGATCAGCGCCTCGGACTCGGTGCGCGTCGCGATCACTTCCATCGAACGCACCTGGGACAGCATCAGGGCGATGCGTGGTTCGAGTTGCGGCCTGGAAAAATAGCTTCCCACGCGCTTGCGCAGGCTCTTCGCCTTGCCGACATAAAGCACGTTGCCCGCTTCGCCCAGCATCCGGTAGACGCCGGGCGCGGTGGTCAGTGCGCGCGCAAAGGCCTTGCCGTCAAAGTCGGGCGACTCAGCGTCCACGGCCTATTCCCCGATGGGCAGCCGCTTGGCCTGACCGGTTCCGGTATCGATCCGGACAATCTCATGGGCGCCAGAGTTGGCGATCCAGATCCTGCCTGGCGAGGCCACGACGTCGGTTGGATGCTGGAACTTGAAAGGCAGGTTGATCGTCTTGACCCCACCGCCGCGCAATGAGACCGCCTTGAGCTTGTTGTTGTAAGTATCGGCAATCCAAAGGATCTGGCCACCCGGATCGACCGAGACACCCATCGCGCCCTGCAATCGGGCAACCGCCGGCAGGCCATCTGTGTCACCGAACTCATAGACATCGGCGCCGACCAGGGTCGTGGTGCGCCCGTCGGCACGCACGGCGCGGATGGATGAAGAATCGCTGTCGGCGACGTACAGTGTCTGGTCGGCGAAGCTCAGTCCGGTTGGCCGCGCGAAGCTGGCCCGGGTGGGCTCACCATCGTCGCGACCATGGTTGCCCGAACCGCACAGCGCCAGCAGCCGATTGCGGACCAGATCGTACTGCCAGATCTGATTCTGACCCGCCATCGCGATATGCAGCTTCTCTGCGCCGATTGCCAGATCCCACGGCGAGTTGAGCGCGACGCCGGCCGGACTCTCATATTCCTGGGCTCTGGGAAATCCCTGTGTGCCGTCGCCGGCAAGAGTCTCGACCTCGCCGGAGATCAGTCGAATCCTGCGCACGCAATGATTGCCACGATCGGCGACATAGAGCATGTCCTTGCCGATCGCCATGCCCTGCGGATCGTTGAACGCGGCTTCGTCAAAGCGGCCGTCGAGGTAGCCGGCGTTCCCGGTACCGATCTGGCGCCGCACCTGACCATCGTGCGTGCACTCCAGGATGCGGTTTTGACCGCTGTCGGCAACGAACAATTGTGATTCGGTGACCAGCAACTTGCCCGGAAAACGCAGGGCCATCCGCGGCTCGGGACGCGAAACCGGCTTGACCTGCTCGAAATTCCGGCTGTTGTTGAACGCTGCGTCATCGAGCATCTGACCGATTAGCGCATCGATTTCCTCGCGACGCCCCTCACCGGTGATCAGACCGGCGAAGCCACCCTCGGTGTCGATCACCGCAACCGTGGGCCAGGCCGTCACACCGTACTGGCGCCAGACATCGAAGTTGAAATCGTTGGCGATCGGATGACGCAGATAATTTCGGTTGACGGCCTGCAACACGATGTTGGATTGCCGCTCGGCATCGAAATGCGGCGTGTGCACGCCGAGCACGGACAGCCCATCGCTGTACTTGTTTTCCAGCTGGCGCAAGTCGCCTGAGAGGTGCTGGCAGTAGACGTTGGAGGCGTTCCAGAAATGCAGCAGAACCACACGACCGCGCAACTCGGCGAGCGAGGGCGCGTGCGGAACATTCACCCAGGGCAGCGTGGCCGGAAACTCCGGAGCCAGCTCTCTCGCCGTCATTGCCTACTCCATGCTCAGTACGCCCGCATTATGCAGGCGCAACAGATGTTTGGTCAGCCCCTCTATTCCTTGCTCCAGCATGGAGTAGACAAGATCGAAGTCGCGCCGGCTACCCTGGTAGGGATCGGGGATCTCGGTACCCGGCTTGCCCGCGAAATCCATCAATAGCTTGATCCTTCCCACGGCCTGTGGCGGTGCCTTGGCGCGGACGTCCTGCAGATTGCGGCGGTCCATCACCAGCAGCAGATCTCCACCACCGAAGTCAGCTGGCATCACCAGCCGGGCCCGATGCTGGGCCAGGTCCAGCCCATGGCCGGCGGCCACATCAACCGAACGCGGATCGGCGGGATGGTCGACATGATAGGCGTGGGTGCCGCGCGAACTGACCTTCAGCACATCAGACAAGCCGTGGCGGACCAGACTGTCGCGCGCCATCACCTCGGCAAGCGGCGACCGGCAGATGTTGCCCATGCAGATAAAAATCAGCTCATTCATAGGGATAAGGATACTACTTGAGGCGAAGTCTTTTGTGAGAAATGGCCGGCCGGCAGGTGCGCGGGAATATCAGCTGCGTGCTCCGGTCCAGTGCCAGGACGGTCTTCGCCATGGTCCGGCCGCGTCTCGCTGATCCCGCCTAGGCGCTCCAATATGGTGCATATTCGGGAACGTACAGCACTGTATCGGTGCAGCAATCTCCAGTTCAGATCGACAGACCCACCGGGATATCCGTTGGCTTTGATTTTTTACCATTGTAATCAACGGCTTGAAATTTGGCACAGGAATTGCGCAGTGCATCATTGCACGGGTCCGATCCTGGCTGCGCGGCGCCTGCCTACGCCGGCCCGGCAGCTCGAACCAGGCCCAACCACTGCGACCAAGAGGAGAGATCAACATGAAACTGATCACGGCGATCATCCGCACCTTCAAGCTTGATGAGGTGCGGGATGCGCTGGCCGGAGCCGGCGTAAATGGACTTACCGTTACTGAAGTCAAGGGATACGGCCGCCAGAAGGGTCATACCGAGCTCTATCGCGGTGCCGAATACGTGGTCGATTTTCTGCCCAAACTGAAGATCGAGGCGGTGGTCTCGGACGCCCTGCTCGAAGCCGCGCTGGAAGCCATCCAGAGCAGCGCCCGCACCGACAAGGTCGGCGACGGAAAAATCTTTGTCACAGCGGTCGAGGCGGTCATCCGCATCCGCACCGGCGAAATCGACGACGACGCCATCTGAGCCAGCGAGGAAACCATCATGAATCACGTCCATGCCTTGACCAAAAGACTCGCCTCACCGCTCGCCCTGGTGCTCGGCGCCCTGCTTGTCTTCGCCAGCAACACGCAGGCGCAATCCGAAACAGCGCCGGCAGAGACCGCCGTAACCGCGACAGCAGCAGAAGCTGCCATCCCGACCGAAGCCGTGGCAGAGCCGGCAACGCCTGCGTCCACCGTGGATGTCGCCGCGCCCGTCGCCGACAAAGGCGACACGGCGTGGATCCTTGTCTGCACCGCCATCGTGATCTTCATGACCCTGCCCGGACTCGGTCTGTTCTACGGCGGCCTGGTACGCAGCAAGAACATGCTGTCGATCCTGATGCAATGCTTCGTGGTGTTCTCGCTGGTCGTCGTACTGTGGACCCTGTACGGCTACAGCCTGGCATTCACCACCGGCAATGCCTTCTTCGGTGGTGGCGATCGACTATTGATGAAGGGACTCACCGCCTCGTCGAACGGCGCGACGTTTTCCAAGGGCGTGGTGATACCGGAACTCGCCTTCTTCGCTTTCCAGGCAGCCTTTGCCGCGATCACCTGCGCCCTGATCGTCGGCGCCTTTGCCGAACGAGCGAAGTTTGCCGCCGTTCTCGTGTTCACCGTGCTCTGGTTCACCTTCGCCTACACCCCAATGGCCCATATGGTCTGGTTCTTCGCTGGCCCCGATGCCTACACCAGTGCGGAGGCCGCCACCGCCGCCAACGCGACGGCGGGTTATCTGTTCCAGAAGGGCGCGCTCGATTTCGCTGGCGGCACCGTGGTGCACATCAACGCAGCAATCGCAGGACTTGTCGGCGCCTACATGATCGGCAAACGCGTCGGCTACGGCCGCGAGTCAATGAAGCCGCACAACCTGACCTTCACCATGGCCGGCGCCTCGATGCTCTGGGTTGGCTGGTTTGGATTCAATGCGGGCTCGGCACTGGAAGCCAACGGCTCGGCAGCGCTGGCCTTCGCCAATACCCTGGTCGCGCCCGCTGCGGCGGTGCTGGCGTGGACTTTGGGTGAGTGGGTGACCAAGGGCAAGCCCTCGATGCTCGGTGCAGCATCCGGAGCCGTGGCCGGTCTGGTTGCCATCACCCCCGCTGGTGGCTTTGTCGGACTCGGCGGTGCATTGATCATCGGTGCCGTCGGCGGCTTTGCCTGCCTTTGGGGCGTCACCGGGTTGAAGCGCCTGATGGGCGCGGATGATGCACTCGATGTATTCGGCGTACACGGCATCGGCGGCATCGTTGGCGCCCTCTTGACCGGCGTCTTCGCCGCTCCGTCGTTGGGCGGATCGGGGATCTGGGACTATGTGGCCAATGACGTGGTGCCGGAGTACTCGATTGGCGGCCAGGTGCTGATCCAGGCTACCGGCGTCGGCGTCACCCTGCTCTGGTCCGGCATCGTCGCACTGATCGCGTTCAAGATTGCCGATCTGCTGGTCGGGCTTCGGGTCAGCCAGGAACAGGAACGCGAAGGACTCGACATCAGTTCGCATGGCGAGGCGGCTTACGACCACTGACAATCAGCAGACAGCAGAGATCGAAACCACCGGGTCGGGCGCTTACCCGCCCCGGTGCTTATCGAGTTGCAAGTTATGCAGACGTTTTCCGGTCTCAAAGCGACAGCACCGGAATCGGCATGCGCATTCCACCGGGATCTACCCATCGTTCCACGACACCCCGGCACAAGCTGCTGGGCAGAGGCTTGCTGCTGGTGCTCGTCGGTGCAGCGCCACGACTAGCCGCCGAAACCGGCGACTTCTCTGCCAATGGCCTGCTCGCTGTCGGTGTGCAAGACAGCCAAGGCGGTCGGTCCTGGTCCGAAGCGGGCCTCGGCAGATACCTGGGCAAGAGCGACGATGGACTGCAGTTGCAGGCGCACCTCGGCTTGCTCTGGCAGCACTCCCTTGATTGGTCCGTGTCGGCGCATCTGCGTGCGGACAATCGCGGCAGTGGCGACGGCGTGCAGACGGTTGGACTAGTTGAAGCCAGTGTCAGCCGACACTTTTTTCTGGCCGACGATGCGCGCCTGAGCCTGCGTCTCGGTCAGATTTTCCTGCCCAGTACGCAGGAGGCGATCGATCCGCTCTGGCAGTCGCGCTATACCCTGACACTGTCCTCGCTCAACAGCTGGGTCGCCGAGGAAATCCGGCCGATCGGGCTTGATCTCGGCTGGCAATCGGCGCCGGACAGCGACTACGAGTCAGCGCTGGGTGCAATGTTGTTCGGCGGCAACGACAGCGCCGGCAGCCTGCTCGCCTGGCGCGGGTTTTCGCTGCATGACCGGCTCGCCGTCCGCAATGAAACCGTACCGCTGCCCGCGCTGCCCAGTCTGCAGGATCCCGCCCAATTCGGTGATCAGAACGATGACGGTACGCGCCCGATCGGCCGTGATCTCGACAGCCGCGTCGGCTACGCCCTGCATGGACGCTGGGGACGTAGCGAGCACTGGCGGCTGGTCGGGTCCTGGTTCGACAACCGGGGGGATCGACGGCTGCACCGCGGAGAATACGCCTGGGACACCCGCTTCGCGATTCTGGGTGGGCACTGGCGGCCGCATTCGGATTGGGATCTCGCCGCGGAATGGCTACGTGGAAGCAGCGGCATGGGGAGCCGTTCGGGCCCGATCTTCGTCGACATCGATTTCAGCAGCGCTTATGTCCTCGCCAGTTGGTCAGCGAGCCCGTACTGGCGGCTCAGCCTGCGCGCCGATCACTTCAGTATCGTCGACCGCGATCACAGCGCCGCAGAGAACAACGACGACCGTGGCAACGCCGTCACCCTCGCGGGATTTTACTCACCCACACCGCAGTGGCGGCTTGGACTCGAGTTCATCCACAGTGACTCCGAACACGCTGCTGCAGCCAGCATTGGCCTGCCGACCGAGACCGCTGGAGACAGTCTACGTATCGAGGCACGTTACAGTTTTTGAGCCAACCGTTGCATCGCCGCCGCGGCAGCGACGCTGACGCCCGATCAGCCCTTGGGCTTGGCGCGCACGTACAGCACCATGCGGTGGTCTTCGATGACGTAGCCGAATTTGGACGCCACCGCGTGCTGCAGGCGCTCAATCTCGGCATCGAAGAATTCAACGACTTTGCCGGTGTCCAGATCGAACATATGGTCGTGATGCTCGCCACGATCGAGTTCGAACACGGCCTGACCACCCTCGAAATTGTGCTTGACGACGATTCCGGCTGCCTCGAACTGCATCAGCACGCGGTAAACCGTGGCAAGACCAATTTCCTCATGATTGTCGAGCAGGTCTTTGAATATCTCTTCGGCAGTCAGATGCTTGCCGCTTGAGTTCTCGAGAATTTCCAGGATCCGCATGCGCGGCAGCGTGACCTTCAGCCCAGCCTTGCGCAGATCCTGGGTATCGAGCTTGCCACCCTTGTCGGTATCGCGCAGCGGCTGGCGCGCATTGAAACCTTTCAAGTCGATACTCCTTCAGTTCACCGCGGATTCTACATCAGGCACCCCTCCGGGTCATGGGTCAAACCGAGACCCAGCCCTCTGAATCGGGTCAGCTGCGGTTTGGAGAGGCTGCCGCACAGGCTGTATGATCCGCGATCACGCTGCTCGAACCGGAACCCTATGCGCCTTCAGATTACGATGCTCGCCGCCCTCCTGCTCTCCGGCTGCGGCCTGGTGTACAAGATGGATATCCGCCAGGGCAATGTCGTCGACCAGAAAATGGTCGACCAGCTCAAGCCCGGCATGACCAAGCGACAGGTCGAACTGGTCATGGGTACGCCCCAGGTTGCCTCGCCCTTCGACCAGAGTCGCTGGGAATACCTCACCGCCACCAGCAGGCGCGGCGGTGAAGCCGAGATCAAGAACCTCTCCCTGCAATTCGACGGCGAAACCCTGGCCCGCATCGAAGGCGACTGGCAGCCGCAGAACGAAGACGATTTGCTGCGGCAATCGCAGGAACTGCAGAAAAACAACCCCGAAGACAACATCAAACGCCCGGGGGGATGAGGAGCCGCGTTTTCGGCATGCGTTGAATCGCATGCCGAGCGGCTCCGAATGCACGCGCAGGGCGAGCCCAGGGATGGGCGAGGTAGAGCAACGCAGGAGCAGTTGCCGAATGCGCGGGCCGGGTGCACTCCACCAGGGATGGTTCCTGCTTCTCGCCCAAACCGCGCTTTCGACATGCGTTGAATCGCATGCCGAGCGGCTCCGAATGCACGCGCAGGGCGAGCCCAGGGATGCCCGAGGTAGGGCAATGCAGGAGCAATTGCCGGATGGCCAGGCCGGGTGCACTCCACCAGGGACGGTTCCTGCTTCTCTCCCAAACCGCGCTTTCGACATGCGTTGAATCGCATGTCGAGCCGATCCGAATGCCTGGCCATGGCGAGGGCATGGATGCCCGAGGTAGAGCAATGCAGGAGCAATTGCCGGATGCCCGAGGTACGAGCCGAAGGATGGGCGAGGTAGAGTAACGCAGGAGCAGTTGCCGAGAGCAATGCAGGAGCAAGTGCCGGATGGCCAGGCCGGCGACGTACATGGATGTATCCCAAGGGGATTCCCTTCGGTCACTAGTGTCGCGAGAGGCAGGATGCCGAGAGCGACGGCTGCACCAGGGACGGTTCCTGCTTCTCTCCCAAACCGCGTTTTCGACATGCATTGAATAGCCTGCGTGCCGTTGCCCTCCAGGGGATTTCATAGGACAGAGCTTGCCCTGCTGCCTTCGTCTTGCCTGTCCGACCATACCCGACGAGGCTTGCCCCGCTGCCCTGGCTCGTCGAAACGAAAACATCAGACGCAGCCAGGCAAGCCCAGCTCTACAAAATTGCCATGTTCAACCACTCGAAGCGCGCTAGTGTGGTGTTGCACACTAGGGCAACCGCTGCGCTTCGATCTGCTGCAGTAGATATGGATACCACTCGGCCTCGATCTGCTCCAGCGGGCCAACAAGCGCGGCAAACTCTGCAGCACCCCCACCGCTTGCGACCAACTGACGGTGCCCCTCGGCGTACTTCCCCTGATCGTAATGAATAAGGAAGTGGGTGAGACTCCAAGCGCAGATGTAGTACTGGTTGAAGTGTCTGTTGATATCGGGAGCACCCGCTCCGGTCAACAGCTGATCGATCGAGATGAAGTCTGCACCCGCCAGATCACGCGCGCGATCACCACCGAGCAGCGTCTTCTTCAACCACCAGATGGGATAAGTATTCGCATCGATCTCACCGGGATACAGCCCATCAGCATCGAGTCGACTGGTCGAAAAATAGGTCGCCAGCCCCTCATCGATCCAGCGATTGCGTCGGCTGAATCCGGATACCTCGCGCGTAAGCTGATGGGTCGCCTCATGCAGCATCCAGTGGTAGGGATTGCGCGCCTCGCTATCGAAGTACGCATGACTGCGCGGCCAGAGATAGTACCCCTCTGCCCAGGGCGCGCTGCGATTGTGGCGCCTGAATTCATCGCGATCCCGGTACAGCACCAGGCTCAGCTTTGCATCCGTCGATGTTGCCGGAAACCGTGAGGTATAGGCCGTGTACAGATGCTCGACGGCCTGCGCCATCTGCGTGGTATGAACGGGCGCGGCGGTCGAATGAATCCGGTAGTGCAGCGTTTCCAACTGCCTCGCGGCCTTGGGCAGCGGCGGCTGCGCGGCCATCACGGACTTCGCCGGTGGCGACCGGGAATCCTGATCCGGTTGGCAGCCACCAGCAAGAAGGACGGCCATTGCCGCGACGAATCGCCAGCGCACGGAGCTGATCATGCGCGGATTCATGACGTCGCCTTGCAGGCCGAGTCTGTGCGGCCGCAGGGCGCAGATTCCGACTGGATTTGATCGGGGCGTGCCTGCGGTGAATATGCAGACCGCCGTGCGTGCTTGAAGTAATCGGACCTGCGACACAACGCGCATGTCCCGGCAGCATGAATCACTTGCACCACTGCTGCTCGCAGGGGATGCCGTCCCTATCGCCATCCATCTCGGTACCGGGACAATGCTCAAGGAACCAGATCGCCTCGGCACAGGAACTCATCTGCGGGCAACGCTTGCGGCCATCGCAACTGAACCGCTCCACCGGCTTTACTGGCGGCGGCACCAGCGACTTCGATGTCGGCGCTATTCGTGATGTTTCGACCCTGTCGCGCACCAGCGCAGGTATCGGCGTTCTGTCCGACTGGAAGAATCCGTAACTCAGCCAGGCGATCACCGCAAAGAGAACAAACGCCCACACATTTTTCATACAGGCCACTCCAGACCACAGCACTGGAACGCTGAGCAAAATCCCCGCCATCCATGCGAAGCATGGGAAGCGAGGCCGATGACGCGGATCGAGCGTAGCGACATGCCCAGAAAACAAAAAGCTGTTGACCACGCGTTCGTGGCCGCCGCCCTGGTCTGCCAAGTCCCCGACCCTTCGGTAGCATCTCCCTCCTGCGTCGCGCCTATCCTGATATTTGCCTGTTGCGAAGCGCGCAGAACCTGGGCTTTGCCGCAGGGCATGCCTTGGTACTGGCGCAGGCCCAACTCTGGTGGCAGCCATCGCGGCCGACCTGCTGTCGCGGACATCGTGCACTGCCATCAGGCGCGCAACGAGATCCTGCTGGCGGCGCGAGTTAACCTGGCGATCGCTCAGCCTCGCGCAGGCGGGCGCCGCCGCAAGGCAAGCGCCAATTGGATCGCGCGGCCACCGATCCCGCGCAGTTGCCTGATGTTTGTCGGAGCACGCCGGTCTATGCCGCCTACTCAAGGGTCGACTTCAACAGACCAAGGCGCTCTTCATGCATTTCACTACGCGCACCTGCTGGCTCATCCTTCTCGTCGCCACTACCCTGCCCACCTACGCTGCCACATTCAGCGTCGGCAGCGATTGGATCGGCTGCACGCATCGGCGGCTTGCCGATGCGGTCGCCGCCGCCGAGGCCAATGGGCCTTCGATCGATACCATTCGCATCAACAGCGACTACGACGGCACCAACACAGCGCTGAGCATCGTTGGCCACTCGGTCCGCCTGCTCGGTGGATTTTCCAGCTGCCAGGCAACCACCGCCACCAGGAACACCTACCTGGCCGGTACAGCGGGCCGACGCACCATCACGTTAGTGGGCTACGCGAGTCGACGAATCAGTGTCGAACAGCGCAATCTCATCCTCCGCGGCAATACGCCGAGTGGCGCAGGTGGCGGAGTGGCGATTTACGGCAATGTGTCGTTCCTCCTGCGCGACAGCACGCTTTCTCGCAATCGCGCGGACCGTGGCGGCGGACTCTATGTCGATGGGCTGCAAATGGCCTTGCCAGCCGATGTGCGCATAGAAAACACCTTGATCGAACGCAACTTCGCTCGCCTGCAGGGCGGCGGAGTCTATTGTCGGGGCGGCGCAAGCATCGACCTGCTCGGAAACTCGCGCATCCAGAGCAATGGGTACGACGCGCAGGGTACCGTGGTGGATAGCGGCGGCGGCGCCCATATCGACAATTGCACATGGCACCAGGCCGGCGGCTTGATCGCGTCGAATCGCGCCAGGCTCCGGGGTGGCGGGATGCTGGCCGAAGGCGGTTCCAGCGTGCTGATGGAATGGGCCAATGGGGCCGAAGCAACGGCACAACCCCGAGTCGACGGCAACTCGGCGGGCGACAGTTTTGGCGGCGGATTTGGCGGTGCGATCACCGTCCGGGGCATCGGGAGCGAGGTCGCCTTGTTTGGCGCATTGCTGCGGGACAACCGTGCTGTGAACGGCGCGGCAATCGCAGTGCAGGACGGAGCCAGCCTGAGCATGCAATCGGATTCGCTCTGCCGAAATTCGATCAAACCGTGCTCTCGACTGTTTCTCAACAGCGCGTATGGGGTGATTCCCTCGCTCGTCGAGATCAGGGATGGTGGAAGCGTTGATATTTCTCAGACCCGGATCGAGGGCAATACAGCCGATTCCGATAGCGCGCGCCCCGGAGCCCTCTTCGAGCTGATGAATTTTGATCCGGAGCGCAGCACCCGACTGACGCTTCATAGCACGGCGATCACCTATAACCGGGCCGGAAGGGTGATCAGTCTGTATGGATCAAATCACGGTGACGGCATCGAACTGGTGGATGCCCAGTTTCTGACGATCAGCGGCAATCATATCGACAGCGTGTTGGCCAGTAACGGCTCCAGCAGCGGCGCACGGATCCAACTGCGTGCCAGTCTGATCAACCAACCGGAGCCGTTGCGCACAACCCCGGCTGGCACGACCGACATCTACGATTGCCTGCTGAGTGCATCAATCCTCGGCGTCCCGGCGACACGCAGCGTGATCGCCAGCCCGATGCTCGGCAGCAATGCCATGCCACTGCCAGGATCTCCGGCACTGGACTTCTGCTCCAGCGAGGGCTTGCTGCTCGACCGCGGCGATCTGCGCAATGGACCGCGCCCGGTTGATCTCATCGACGTAGCAGATCGTTATGGAACCATCGATGTCGGCGCCGTCGAGCGAACGGCTCTGGACTAGTGACCGATAACCAATAGAGCGCGAGTAAGGTAGCGAAGGGATGGGTGCGGTGTGCGCCGCTTCGGAGCGACGCCTGTGGCCGATGCTACAGGCCGAGCGAGCTGCCTGCGATTCTGCTGTTTCGGTTCACTCGCCCGAAGCACGCCGACCACCGCGCAAGAACGGCTGGATCGGCGCGCCAACGCCACGAGTGGTCGATTCCGCTACGCTGCGCTCGGCAGCTCAAACTCGAACAGCGCGCCCTGCCCGCTCGTCGGCCGGCAGCGCATCTGGCCCTGCATCGCCTCGATCAGGGCCCTGGCAATGGTCAGCCCAAGACCTGCGCCTCCGCTGGCACGATTGCGCGATTTCTCCGCGCGATAAAAGCGCTCGAAGACATGCGGCAGATCGACCGCTGCGATGCCCGGACCATTGTCGGCGAAACTGATCCGGATGCCGGAGTCAATCTGCTCGGCTCGAATACTCAGTCGCAGTCCTTCAGGACGATGACGCACCGAATTTTCCACGAGATTGGCGAGGACTTGACGCAATCGGTGGTGATCAGCCTGAACCTGCAGTTCAACCGGGATGTCGAGTTCGACTTCGGCACCGATGCGCTCCGCCATCGGAACGACGATGCTGGCAATCGTGCCGGCCAACGGCAGCGACTCCAGCGACAGGCGCAGCTGACCTGCATCGGACAGCGCCAATTGCTGAAAGTCCTCGACCAACTCGACGAGCATCTCAACCTCGCCGCCGAGGGTGCCGAGCAGTTCGGCGTCGTTATTGATCAGGCCGGCACCAGCCGCCTCGATCTGAGCCTTGAGATTGGTGACCGGTGTGCGCAGTTCGTGCGCGATGTCCGAGATGAGTTGCCGGCGAAGACCTTCAGTCTTCGCGATCGCCGCACTGGCCGCATTGAAGGCACCGATCAGGCGATCAATCTCGCTATGACCGGATAGCGCCATCGGCTCCGGCTGGCGGCCGTCGACCATCGCCCGCGCAGCCGTTGTCAGGCGATCAATTGGTCGCAGGAACCAGCGCAGCGCCAGCGCAGTCAACAGCATCGAAATGGCGATCACAGCGATCAGCCAGATCGCCGCCGAGCGCCAGACACCACGGGCAAAATGATCGCCCGGATCTTCATCCAGTGGCCCGGGCAGCAGCAGCAACCGTGCGCGGACCTCGCCCGCGGCATCGCGCAGTTCGGCGCCCCGTGGTGCGCTCAACTGCAATTCGGCGGTGCCTGATCGACCAGCGCCGCCGGCGGAAATAGTCAGCATGCCTGGCGGCCCTTCGCTGACCGTGGCCTCTTGCAGCAGGGACTCGGTGCTCGCAACAACCGCAAGCTCTGCATCGAGAACCAGGAAGGCGATATCGGCTGGCAGGCCGGCTTGCTTCGGTGCACCGGCCAGAACTGCCAGACCGCGCTGGCCATCGCGCAGCAAGGCGGTACGCGCCGCTTCCAGGACCCGCGCCTGCAAAGCGTCGCGCCCGGTTTGCGGACCGAGCACCTCGGTTGTGCGAACATAGGCCAGGCTGGTCGAGCGCAACCAGATCGACACCAGCAGGACGAAAGAAATTCCGGTGATCAGGGCCACCAGCAGGCTGAGCCGCGCGACCAGGCTACGCGGCATCGGGATCACGCAGTCGATAACCGATGCCCGGTTCGCTCAACAGATAGCGTGGCTCGCCGCGCGGCTCACCGAGTTTCTTGCGCAAACTCCAGATATGCGTATCGACGGTACGATCAGCACCCTCGTAATCGACACCGAGCGCCAGCCTGATCAGCTGATCACGGGTGAACACGCGGCCCGGTCGCTGCATCAGTACCACCAGCAGATCGAACTCACTCGGCGTCAGTCGAATTCGCGCACCGGCAAGATCTACCGATCGGGTTTCGGTATCGACGCATAGTTCACCGACGTGCAATTGCCGAACCCGCATCGCCTGGGAAGGCGATCCGTTGCGCAGACAGCGACGGATACGCGCGAGCATTTCCCTCGACCCGAATGGCTTGCCCATATAGTCGTCGGCGCCCGCCTCCAGCCCCTCGACGATTTCGTCCTGTGCGCTGCGCGCGGTCAACATCACGATGGGAACCATTGAGCTCTGCCGCAACTTGCGACAGAGACTCAGCCCATCGATATCCGGCAGCATCAGATCCAGAAGAACCAGGTCGAACCTGCCTGCCGCCAGCGCAGTTTCGGCCTCGCCACCGCTGAGCGCACAGTGCACGGCGTAGCCTTCGGCATCGAGAAACAGCTTCAGCGTGCGTGAGGTGGTCGGATTGTCTTCGACCACCAGGATGCGCTTGGCATCGGCACCTGCTGTGGGCATTGGACGGGTGACTGCGGGCAAGAATCGTACTCTCTTCGATGACGAACAGGCTGGCTGCGCAGCGGCCGAGTGTACTCAGTGTATCGCCAGGCTCATGGTCCGGGTCCGTCCGCACGCTCCGGCAAGACCATGCCGATCAATGAGCGCACCAGGGTTTCGTTGGCTGCCGGGCCCTTGTCCGAATTGCTGGCCAGGAACAGCGCGTCGCCTTTGTCGCCACCGACGCGCAGGAAGAAATAGCCACGATCCGAGCCGCCCACACCGACCCGCAGCTTCTGGTATTCCTGCAAGGTCTCGCCATGTAGCAAGTCGCCGCTGAGCAGATAGTTGTACCCGCGTTGCATGTCGGACACGCTGGAGACCATCCCTCCGCTACCGTTAACCAGCCATGACGTTGGACCCCATAGCGGTGGGATATTCGGCGTCGCTGCGGGTTTTCCGTAGCCGACAGCGAAGTGCGCGGCATCGAGCCCCAGTGTTTCACCGTAGAAGCCGGTGCGCGACATCCCGGCGGGCGTGAACAGTCGCTTTCGCAGGAAAGCGCCGTATGGCTCGCCGCTAACTTTTTCCACCACCATGGCGAGCAGGCCAAACGCCGAGTGCGAATGGCTGCGACCTTCGCCAGGTGCGAACAGCAGGGTTTGTTCGAGGATGCGCGCCAGCGCGGTATCACGATCAATCCAGGAAAGATCCTTGTCGGCATCGCCATCGCGGTGGTGAAAATTCGGCAGGCCCGAACTTCCATCCATCAGTTGCGCCAGACGGATATCACGTTTGTCCGCCGGCACATCGGCGAAAAATTTACCCAGGCGATCATCCATGCTCAGCCGCCCCTCCTGCTTCAGCAGCAGGATCGCAGCGCGGGTGAAGTCGATCGGCATCGAACCGATATCGAACAGCGTATCGACCGTCGCTGCGCGTTGCGCCGCGCGGTCAGCATAGCCATAGGACTTGGCCAATACGGTTTTTCCACCGCGCTGGGCGATGACCACGCCCGAATAGCCATCGCGTTCGGCAGCGTGCAGCCGCTCGTCCAACTGCTCCCAGCCCAATCGTGGCGCAGGTTCTCGCGCTGCGATCGGCGGGTCGAGATCGATCGAAAAGTGGCTAATCCGGAACGGTGGCTCTGCGGCAAGTGCGAACACCACATCGGCGGGCCTGCCACCGCGAAACTGCAGGGCCATCCGATCCCCGCGCTCATCAAGATTGATCATCCCCGCTGCCGCGATCACACTGCGCAATCCGGTCAAGTCGCTCAACATTGCCTTGCGCGCATCGCCGACGAGCAGAGCCGGAACGAAGTGTTCGGACTCGAGCAGACGCAGACCTGCCTCCACCGGCAATTGCCCGAGACGCTCGATGGCCTTGGCATGCTGGCGGACGGCAGCCTCACGCGAATCAGCCTGTCTGCTTTGAGTGGGTGCATCGACCAGGCTCAGCTCGGCGATTTTCCAATCGGTCGCTGGACCCACCACAAGCTTGATCTGCACAGCGTGCCCGCCGCCGAATATCAGGCGTACGCCGGCTGGCTCGCCCTCGACCCCTAGCTCATCAGCATGCGGCTGCACTGCCGCGCGCAGGGACTCGACATATTCGACCCACTTTTCATCAGACCGCGAGCGCCGGTAGCCAGGGGCCAGAACGTCCTCGGCATAGGTCAGAATCGATTGGCGATCCGATGCCTTGAGCGTCGCCAGCGTGGCGTCAACCACGGCGCGCATCTGCGCTGGCGGTCCAGCCTGGGCCATCGCCGGCTGCCAAGCCCACAACAGTGCACTGACCACCAAAAGAAGAAGAGAGACCGGATGCCGCGACCGTAGGTTCATGATGGATTCCTGATGCCAACGCAGACAAGCATGCTGCGACTGGATGGCATCCTGCCTTGTTGATATCCAGATCCTGTCAAGGCGGCCAGCAGATCGTCGCCATGGGGTCGACAGGGTCAGGAAACGGGCGCACTCAATGCAGGCGAGGAACAGACGCGCAGTGCGGCTGCCTTGAGCGCGATCCGCGTTATGCTCGCCCGCAGTCGAGATGCGCTGGCCTACCCTTTCCGATATGTCGCCCTGCCGCGATGGAATGACCATGCATGGTTACGGAACGCGGTCCGTCTGTCGGAATACTTCGGATAGTTCAGCAGCTCGGCTTCACGGATTCATGGCTCAGGGGTAAGCAATGGCTCAATCCGAAAAAACCACCGACGAGGGACTGGTCCGCGCCATCGGCACCGGGGCGCTCGGTGCCAACATCATCAACATGGTGGTCGGCGCTGGAATCTTTGTCCTGCCCGGCATCGTCGCCGCACAGCTGGGCTCGGCCGCCATCATTGCCTACCTGGCCTGCGCCATCATCGTCGGCCTGGTGTTTCTCTGCTATGCCGAAGTCGGCAGCCGTGTGTCACGCAGCGGTGGCAGTTATGCCTACATCGAAGAGGCCTTTGGTCCGTTCGCCGGGTTTGTCGCGTCGACCATGCTGTGGCTCGGCTGGTCGGTACTCGGAGACGCAGCGCTGGCGGTTGCCCTGACCGACGCCTTGGCCACCAAGCTGCCGATACTCGACTCGGGCGCGGCACGCGCGATCTTCCTGATTTCATTGTTCGGCTTTCTCGCCCTGGTCAATATCATCGGGCTGAAGTCCGGTGTGCGGGTGGTGCTGATCAGCACGATTGCCAAGCTGGCGCCTCTGGTTCTACTGGTCGTCGCCGGTGCGCTTGCGATCGACCTGGGAAACCTCAGGATCGTCGAGTGGCCGTCCATGCAAAACTTCGGCGCGGCTGCGCTGATCCTGTTCTTCGCTTTTGCCGGTGCCGAAACCGCCTTGAATGCAAGCGGCGAAATCCGCAATCCGGCGCGCACCATTCCGCGCGGGTTGTTACTCGGCATGGGTGGGGTGTTCGTGCTCTACGTAGCCTTGCAGTCAGTTGCGCAGGGCACGCTGGGTGCCGAACTGGCCAGCAATACCGAAGCACCGCTTTCTGCAGTCGCTGCCAGGGTACTCGGCGGCTGGGGCGGTCAATTGCTCTTGCTCGCGATGATCATTTCGATATTCGGGACGCTCAGCGGCGATGTACTGAACACACCGCGCGTGATCTTCTCATCCGCCCGCGACGGCCTGCTGCCCGGCATCTTCGCCCGTGTGCACCCCAAGTACCAGACGCCACACATCGCGATTCTGTTTTACGCAGCGGCTGGCTGCACCTTCGCACTGACCGGCAGCTTCAAGCAACTCGCGGTGGTCGCATCGGGTGCCATCCTGCTGATCTACCTCGGCGTCAGTCTGGCCGTGCTTGCGCTGCGCCGACGCGGCGGCACCCGCATTGAAGGTCAATTTCGCATTCCGGGCGGGCCGATCGTGCCCATTCTCAGTTCTGTCGTGATCATCTGGCTGCTGTTCCAGATGAGCGCGAACGAAGCACTCGCAGCAGGCGCCCTGCTCGCTGCCACCATCGTGATCTATCTCGTCCACAAACTTGTGCAGAAGTTGCAATCACCCTCGAGTTGAGACTGAACAAGCGAACGGATGGGTCGATTAGAACTCTGGTCGGCAACACGCCTGTGTCCAGCAAGGGCGATGCCGATCAAGGGCAGGAGCTCGCAACGTTCATGGCGCGGTGCAGCGGTGTCCACACCTGCCTCGCCACTACGCGCCAGCAGTGCCCGCCGACAGGGCGTCGCAGGTCGCGCTCAGCACGACGCATCCGATTCGCATAGCCGACGGCATCCGAGCGCTGCCATCACGGTCGAGCGCGAACAACATTGTTTTCTTTGCTCGCGCGCTGCCCGGCGATCGAGCGGTGCTAGCCTTTCACCAGCCATGCGCTTGCGCACGGCCCACGCAACGGAACACTACTTCTGCCCTGGGTCTCTGGCGCGTGCGCAAAGGGGATTCCCGGGTGACAGCCACTGCGGTCTCGGGGGATTCATGGCACTTTCGACGACAACGGCAAGCAGGCGCCGCACGGGCATCCGTACCCTGCTCTCGGGACTGGCTCTGGTGCTTCTCGCACCCTCGATGGCGCATGCAGCACTGACTGTGACACCGCTGACTTGGGACATCGTAGGCCTTGACAGCAACTCGCCGGCAACCGGGCCTCGACATTTTCCAGTCGGCGCCAGGGTATGCAGCGACGTCGCGACGACCAATGTGGTCGTAAATTTCGTGTGGGACTCCGCCAACGCGAACATCAATCTTCGTACCGGATCCCTTAGCACGATCAATTTCCCTGCGATTGCAGCCAATGGCTGCAGCGACGCCTATTTCGAGGCCCAGGTCACCCAGGTTCCCGCTGCATTCGACACCATCCGGCGCTACCACATCTCAGCGACCGATGGCTCGGGCACTGCCTCGACGCCCGTACCCCGTCAGCTCTATGTCGAGCATCTGGTATCGCAGAATCGCAATGCCGTCACCAATATCCGTTTTGGACCCAACCCCGGGAGCCTCACCTCGGTGCCACCCGGCGGCGCGATGAATCTGGTGGTCGGCAACACCTACACGATCGAATTGACCGGCGGCACAGCCACGCAGGGTTATGAACAATTCGAGGGCTTCATCAATTTCACCAACACGGTGTTCCAGATTCTGGCGGTCAACACCACGTACTCGGCCAACTCTTCGATCTACGTCACTTCGCCAAGCAACAAACTTTATGCCGATGCCTGTGGCTGGGAAAGCGACCCGAACAGCCCGAACTACAGCAGTTGCATCGGCACGCCTGGCAAAACAGGCGGCAACAACATCGTCACTCAATACACCATCCGGATCATCGGTGGCGGTGGCACCAGCCAGGCCCTGAACTCGCTGATGTACGATTTCTCCGGCAGCAGTTTTCATTACAACTCCGACTATTCCACGAGCGGGCGCATCGCCAACATCATCGACCCGACTACCGCGGGCATTGCCAAGGCGTTCAGTCCGAATCCTGCCACCGTCAATGGCGTTTCCGCTTTGACGATCACGTTGAGCAATCCGAATGGCGGCGAACTTGGCGGCTATGCTTTTGTCGACAACCTGCCGGCCAACATGTTCATCGCGACGCCGGCGAATGCGACGACCAGCGGCTGCGGCACGCCGACGTTGACCGCTGCTGCAGGCACACAGACGATCACTTTCAGCAATGGCACGGTGTCGGCGAACGGCACCTGCACGATCAAGGTGAATGTCACCACGACGACGACCGGATTATTCCTCAACACCACGCAGAACCTGTTCATCGGTGCGCTCGATACCGGAAACAACGCCAGCGCCACGCTGGTGGTCAACAATGATCCACCGCCAGGCACCGGTATCTGTGGGCTGACGCTTGCGCGTTGGAATTTCACGACTGGATTCACTGTTACAGCGCCTGCGCCGACAGTTGCGAATGTCGCCGCTTCTGCCGCCTCCGGTGCCGGACTGGTGCCCAATTCGCAGGCGACGCTGACTGCCGACGGCACCAGCGCCTGGGGCTCGAACGGCAGCATTACCACCGGTGCGAGCCTGGTTGCCGCGAACGACGAGTATTTCGAATTCGCGATCAATACCACCGGGCTGACCCAGGTGTTCCTGAGTTTCGATGCGCAACGGCGCAGCGCCAACGGACCACAGGGCATCGCGGTGTTCTGGGGCACCACCAATACGCGGCCGGAAACCGGCACTTCCATCTTCAGCAATGCCACGGCCATTCCCACGCAGAACACCACAGTCGGGTTCGGCGCGGGAAATTCGATCGGCGTCACTTCGGGCCTGAATCCCTCCGGTAATACCTTTTTCCGCATTTACTCGTTCAACTCCGGCAACACCAATCCCGGCTCCGACCCAGTGCTGGACAATGTGCTGTTCACGGGCTGTGGCGTCGGTACCAAGCCCACGCTCAGCAAGTCGTTTGCGCCCGATCCCATCGCCGTCGGCGCTGTGTCGACGTTGACCTTTACCCTGAACAACACCAACAGCGTGGCGTTGACCGGTGCGCGCTTCACCGATGATCTGCCCGCAGGTACGCAGGTGGCGGCCACGCCGTCGGCATCGACGACCTGCGCCGGCGCACCGACCTGGGCCCCCGGTGCGGGATCGACCGCATTGGTATTCGGTAATCCCACCGGCGCCACCATTCCTGCCAGCGGCTCGTGCACGGTCAGCGTCAATGTGACCGCTACGACCGCGGGCACCAAGACCAATGTCAGTGGTTTCCTGTTCACCAACGAGACCGGCACCACGACCACTAGCGTTGCCGTCGACACCTTGACGGCCATCGTGCCGCCGGTGATCGCCAAACAGTTTGCGCCTACGCCCGTCTTGCCGGGGGGCGTGTCCAAGCTCACCTTCACGATCAGCAATCCCAATCCGGACCATGCGATTTCCGGAGTGGCCTTCAGCGACAACCTGCCGAATGCGTCGGGTATCATGCGCGTCGCCCTTGTGCCGAACGCGACGGTCACTGGCTGCGGCGCACCGACGTATGCGCCCGTGGCGAACGCCACATCCATTGCTTTCAGCGGTGGCGCCATCGCGGCGGGTGGCGGCTGCGTCGTAACGGTCGACGTTACCGCGCCATCGATAGGCAGCTACAACAACGTCAGCGGCAACGTATCGCACATCGTCAATGGCACGCCGATCAACGGAAACACCGCCAGCGCCAGTCTGGTGGTGAACGCGCCCAATCCGTCTATCGGTCTGCTCAAGCAGATTGGACCCACTGCCAGCGGCCCATGGTCGGGATTCCTCGCCGTCAATGTGCCGGGCAATGTGTTCTATCGGTTCGTCATCGACAATACCGGCGATGCGCCGCTGAGTCCGGTATCGGTGAATGATCCGACTGTACCCGGTGCCGCCTCCTGTTCCTGGCCGGGCAGTCTGCCGGTGGCGGATGTCCTGGATGAAGACCACATCGCGACCTGCGTCGTCGGTCCGGTGGCTGCCACCTTAGGCACCACCGTCAACACCGCCACGGCGTCGGGCACGTTCTCCGGCAATACCGTCACCGATGTCGACAACGCAACGTATGCCGACGCCAGCATGTCGTTGGTCAAGTCAGCGGCACCGACCACCTACGCCGCGGCGGGCGACATCATCGCCTACACCTTCGTCGTCACCAACACAGGTGCGGCGACGTTGAACGGACCAATCAGCGTACTCGACAATCAGACGAGCAACGAATCCTGCCCCGCGCTGACGACGATCGGCGATCTGGATAATTTCTTCGATCCCGGCGAACAGATCACCTGCAGCGCGACCTATACCATCACGGTTGCGGACGTGAGCGCGGGCAGTGTGGTCAACGTGGCGTCGGCCACCAATGGCATTACCACGTCGCCCACGGATACCGAGACCGTCAATCTGGTCGGTCCGCGGCTGACGCTGACCAAGACCGCCAGTCCGACACCGTTTGTCGTCGGTGTGCCCGCCAGCTACACGATCACCGTCACCAACAATGGCACGGCCATCACCAGCGGCAACATCTCGGTTACCGACAATCTGCCGTTCGGCATCACGCTGTCCAGCGCCAGCGGTGCCAACTGGAGTTGCAGCGGTACCAGCAATCTGACTTGCACCTTTACCGGCACGCTCACGCTGGGTTCCAGTACGGTGTTGACCTTGAATGTTCTGGTGACCTCAGCCGCGAGCACCGGAAACAATACCGCCACCGCCAGCGGTGGCGGCGACCCCACCTGTCCAGCAGCGGCACGCTGCGCTGACTCCGTGCCGGCCGGCGTCACAGCACCGATCCTGACCACGACCAAGAGCAGCGTGCTCAACAACGCCGTGGTGCCACCGAATACTCAGAGTGATCCGGGCGATACGATCGCCTACACGATCACGGTAGCCAATAGCGGCGATGGTCCAGCAACGAATGTCAGTGTCAGCGATCCGCTGGTCGGCGCGCTGAGCTGCACCATCGGAGGCGGTGGAGTGACGCTTCCCGTCATGCTCAATGCTGGCGCAACGCTGGTGTGCACCGGCACCTACACGCTGACTGCAGGCGACGTGGGCACGGGCTCGGTCAGCAATACTGCAACCGCTACCGGCGGCAATGTCTGCAATCCGACCACGGCCGGATCGGTGTGCAGCGACACCAATGTCACGCCACTGGGCCAGGTGCCGGTGCTGACCACCACCAAGACCGGCGTCTTGAACAATACCGTGGTGCCGCCCAATGACCAGAGCAACCCTGGCGACACCATCGCTTACACCATCACTGTCGTGAACAGCGGCAACGCCGCGGCCAATGGCGTGAACGTTCTCGATCCACTGATCACGCTTTCCTGCACCATCGGCGGCGGTGGCGTCGCCTTGCCGACCACGCTCAACGCGGGGGACTCGCTGATCTGCACGGGCACCTATGTGCTTACCGCTGGAAACGTCAGCACCGGCTCGGTCAGCAATACCGCAACCACCACCGGCACCAATGTCTGCAATCCGACCACGGCCGGATCGGTCTGCAGCGATACCGAGGTCACACCGCTCGGTATCGTGCCAGTCCTGACCACGACCAAGTCCGGCGTGCTCGACAACACTATCGTGCCGCCAAGCAATCAGAGCAATCCCGGTGACACCATCGCCTACACGATCACCGTCGCCAACAGCGGCAATGGTCCGGCGACTGGCGTCAGCGTGGCCGATCCTTTGATCGGCATGCTCAGCTGCACGATCAGTGGCGGCGGTGTCGCACTGCCGGTGACCCTCAATGCCGGCGCCAGCCTGGTCTGCACGGGCACCTACACCCTGACCGCAGGCGATGT
>JBBSLG010000008.1:0-159245 GCA_038255435.1 Lysobacterales bacterium | reverse complement strand
TGTGAAGATGGTGGTGACGCTGATTGCGCCGATCGCCATGGATGAAGGTCTTCGTTTTGCGATTCGCGAAGGTGGCCGCACTGTCGGCGCCGGCGTCGTCGCAAAGGTCATCAAGTAATTCCGCTGGGCGGGCGCCTCGGTGCCCGGTTCGGTTTGAAAAACCATGCGGGTGGTGGGCCGAGGGCTTGCCGTCCGCTTTGGCTTGATCTGCAACACGCCAGTAGCTCAATTGGCAGAGCAGCGGTCTCCAAAACCGCAGGTTGGGGGTTCGAGTCCCTCCTGGCGTGCCAATTTAAGTGATCAACGCGCGGGCTCGCCCGCCGGTGTCGGGAAAACGAATGAACGCACAACTGGATTCCAGCGGTTTCAGCAACAGTGACAAGACCAAACTCTGGCTGGCCATCGCGGTCGCGACGGCGGGGCTGGTAGCGTTTTACTGGCTGGAAGGTCGCTATTCCATGTGGGCACGTAGTGGCATCCTGATCGGCGGCTTCGCGCTTGCCATCGTATTCATTGCGTTCTCCGGCTATGGCAGGTTTCTCCGCGAGTACGCCATCGAATCGCATTTCGAGCTGCGCAAGATAGTTTGGCCGACTCGGCAGGAGACCATTCAGACCACGTTGGTGATCGCTGTCGTCGTTCTCATTGTCAGTCTGATGTTGTTCGCATTCGATTCCACGCTTGGTTTCGTGTTCCGCTGGTTGTTCAGCGCATCATTCATTTGAACAGGAAGCGAACATGAGCAAACGCTGGTACGTGGTTCACGCCTATTCTGGATTCGAGCATCAAGTTGCGCGTTCATTGCGTGATCGCGTCGCACGCGCCGCAATGGAAGAGAAGATCGGTGACGTGCTGGTGCCGACCGAGGAAGTGATCGAAATGCGCGCGGGCCAGAAGCGCAAGAGCGAGCGCAAATTTTTCCCCGGCTATGTGCTGGTTCAGATCGAGACCAGTTCCGATGATGGAAAGATCCGGATCGATGACGAATCCTGGCATCTGATCAAGGAAACTCCCAAGGTAATGGGCTTCATCGGCGGTACCGCTGAACGTCCGCTGCCGATCAAGGATTCCGAAGCTGATGTGATCTTGCGTCGCGTCCAGGACGGTGCAGACAAGCCGCGCCCGAAGATTCTGTTCGAGCCTGGTCAGTTGGTCCGGGTTACCGAAGGACCGTTCAACGACTTCCACGGCACGGTCGAGGAAGTCAATTATGAGAAGAGTCGCCTGCGCGTGGCGGTTCTGATTTTCGGGCGTTCCACGCCAGTCGAACTCGAGTTCGGCCAGGTGGAGAAAGCCTAAGGGTGTGATGGCATAACCCGATCCATTCCGGAGCGGGTGTCTGTGCATCACCGTATTCAACTAGCGAGGAGCCGCAAGGCGCCAGTACTCGCAGGAGACTAGTCATGGCAAAGAAGGTTGTTGGTTATATCAAGCTGCAGGTAAAGGCCGGTCAGGCCAATCCCTCGCCGCCTGTCGGTCCGGCGCTCGGTCAGCGCGGCCTGAACATCATGGAATTCTGCAAGGCGTTCAATGCCGCCACGCAGAAGATGGAGCCCGGCATTCCGATTCCGGTCATCATCACCGCCTATTCCGACCGCAGCTTCACATTCATCACGAAGACCCCGCCGGCCACGATCCTTCTGAAGAAGGCGGTCGGCATCCAGTCGGGATCCAAGCGCCCCAACACCGAGAAGGTGGGCAAGGTCACACGTGCGCAGCTTGAGGCGATCGCCACTCAGAAGATGGCGGATCTCACCGCGGCAAGCATGGATGCGGCAGTCCGCACCATCGCTGGCAGCGCGCGCAGCATGGGTCTGGTGGTGGAGGGTTGATCATGGCAAATATGAGCAAGCGTTACCGTTCCATCCAGGACACCGTCGCAGCCGGCAAGAGCTATGCGATTGACGAAGCCCTGAATATCATCAAGAACAACGCCAAGGCGAAGTTCAATGAATCCGTCGACGTTGCGATCCGCCTTGGCATTGATGCCAAGAAGTCGGACCAGGGCGTGCGCGGTTCAACAGTATTGCCCAATGGCACCGGCAAGACCGTCCGCGTGGCAGTGTTCTGCCCCTCTGGTGCGAAGGCTGAAGAGGCCTTGGCTGCCGGTGCAGATGCTGTCGGCATGGATGATCTTGCCGAGAAAATGCAGGCCGGCGATCTGAACTACGGCGTGGTTATCGCGACACCGGACGCCATGCGCGTTGTCGGCAAGCTCGGCCAGTTGCTTGGTCCGCGTGGACTGATGCCCAACCCCAAGGTCGGTACCGTCACCGCCGATGTCGCTACCGCCATCAAGAACGCCAAGGGTGGTCAGGTCCGCTATCGCAATGACAAGGCCGGCATCATTCATTGCAGCATTGGCAAGGCCAACTTCGATCTGGATGCCCTGAAGGGCAACCTGACCGCCTTGCTGAGCGATGTGGTGCGCGCCAAGCCGTCGACGGCCAAGGGCCAGTATCTGGTGAAGATATCGCTGTCCAGCACCATGGGTGTTGGCATCACGGTTGATGCCGCCACGCTGGTGCTCGGCAAGTAGTGTCGTTGCCGATCCTTCCGGGATCGGCAACAGTTTTGATGGGGTGTTCCTTGCGATCACCAAGAGATTTTGAGGGCTGACCCGGCGCTAGCGCGTCGGGATGGCCGTCAAAGACCACAGGTGGTGCAACCTTGCGCGGCAGGACGCCGCAGGCCTTCGGGCCACAGTCAGGGTAAGCCTTAATCGGTATGGATACCGACCTGCGTAGATGGTGCCGCCCTCCGAAGCAATTCGGAAACTGGCCACCAACTTCCGGCTCTGCCGGCGGTCGGCGCGAAGGATCGCACCGCCCGAGAAATATCCGCTGTGGCTGCGCAGGACGCGTTGCCATGGAGCCAGAGGATCGTGTTGGCCCCGTTTTGATGTCGTCGCGCAAGCGTTGCGGATAATCGGGTACCTCGCTTTCCCAAGTTCGGAGGTAATGCAATGCCGCTCAATCTGGAACAGAAGAAAGAGCTCGTTGCCGAACTGGCGGATGTGGCTGCCAAAGCGCATTCAATGGTTGCCGCCGAGTACTCAGGTCTTACAGTGTCCCAGCTGACCCAGCTTCGCAACAAGGCGCGCCAGTCAGGCGTGTTCCTCAAAGTTGCCAAGAACACGCTGGTTCGCCGTGCAGTAGAAGGTACGGATTTTGCGTGCGTCCAGGACGCGCTCAAGGGACCGATGATCTACGCCTTCTCCGAAGAAGATCCGGGTGCTGCAGGTCGGTTGATCAAGGATTTCGCCAAAGGCAATGACAAGCTGCAAGCCAGGGTTGTTTCGATTGGAGGCCAGATGTATCCAGGCTCCCATATCGAGCGACTGGCTTCGCTCCCGACCCGTGATCAAGCGCTGTCCATGCTGCTTGGCGTGATGAAGGCACCGATCGAGAAATTCGTTCGTACCCTCATCGAGCCCGCTGCCATGGTTACGCGCGCGGTCAAGGCCGTCGGTGACCAAAAGCAAGCTCAAGCCAGCTAATCCCTTTCGGCTGATTGTTTCAACATTAAAATATAGAGGTAATTCACCATGGCCGTTTCAAAAGAAGACATTCTCGACGCAATCGCCAAGATGTCGCTGATCGACATCACCGATCTGGTCAAGATGATGGAAGAGAAGTTCGGCGTCACCGCCGCTGCCCCGGTTGCTATGGCTGCCGGTCCGGCTGCTGCTGCCGCTGCCCCGGTTGAAGAGAAGACCGAGTTCACCGTGGTCCTGAAGGCCACCGGCGAGAAGAAGGTCGAAGTGATCAAGGCTGTCCGCGCGATCACTGGCCTGGGTCTGAAGGAAGCCAAGGATCTCGTCGAGTCCGCTCCGGCGACCGTCAAGGATGCAGTAAGCAAGGCCGACTCCGAAAAGTTCAAGAAAGAACTTGAGGCAGCTGGCGCTACAGTTGAGCTGAAGTAAGGCTCAATTTGAAGCTCGGGATTTTTCCGGGCGCGGCAAGGCTGGGGGTGAAAGCCCCCGGCCTTATCGTGTTTCAGACAATCGTCAGTGCAATCGCAAGAATCCGTGCATATGGCGAATGGTGGAATCCAGTTCCTGCGAGAACCGGCGCCATTCGCGATCTGCATTAACCAGGGAACTCCGGACCTTGAGCCGGAGCCTCCCCATCAACCAAGGGTGGTAGCGCGACCATGACCTACTCGTTCACCGAGAAGAAGCGAATCCGCAAGGATTTCGGCAAACGTCCCTCCGTATTGGGCGTTCCCTATCTGCTGGCGATCCAGACGGATTCCTACAGGGAGTTCCTGCAGGCGAATGTCACCGTCAAGAATCGAGAGGACAAAGGTCTCCATGCTGCGCTGAAGTCGGTTTTTCCGATCAGCAGCTACTCCGGCAATGCCGCCCTCGAGTACGTGAGCTACCGCCTCGGTGATCCACCGTTCGACGAGAAAGAGTGCCGCTCACGCGGGCTCACCTTCGGCGCGCCGCTGCGCGTGCTCGTGCGCCTGGTCATCTACGACAAGGACAGTCCGGGCGCCAACAAGGCGGTCAAGCAGGTCAAGGAGCAAGAGGTCTACATGGGCGAACTTCCGCTCATGACGGGCAATGGCACCTTCATCATCAATGGCACCGAGCGCGTAATCGTCTCCCAGCTGCACCGTTCGCCGGGCGTGTTCTTTGACCACGATCGCGGCAAGACCCATAGCTCGGGCAAGCTGCTGTACTCGGCGCGCGTGATTCCCTATCGCGGCTCCTGGCTCGATTTCGAATTCGACGCCAAGGACTGCCTGTTCACCCGTATCGATCGTCGGCGCAAACTGCCGGTGACGATTCTGCTGCGCGCGCTCGGCTACACGAACGAAGAAATGCTCAACAATTTCTTCGAGATCAATGAGTTTCAGGTCAACGTAAGCGGGGGTGCCGAGCTTCGCCTGATTCCAGAGCGTTTGCGCGGCGAATTTGCCGCGTTCGATATCCGCATCGGCGACGAGATCATTGTCGAAGCCGGCAAGCGCATCACGGCGCGCCACGTCAAGCAGCTGCAGGTTGCCAAGATCGGCGCGCTCGAAGTGCCGGATGAGTACCTGATTGGCCGCGTACTCGGCCATGACGTTGTTGACAAGAAGTCAGGCGAGCTGCTGGCCGCCGCCAATGACGAGCTGCATGCCGATCATCTCGCGAAGTTCCGCAAAGCGGGCATCACGACCGTCGGAACCTTGTTCATCAATGACCTGGATCGCGGTGCGTACATTTCGCAGACCCTGCGTATCGATCCTACCAAGACGCCGCTCGAGGCCTTGGTCGAGATCTACCGCATGATGCGTCCAGGTGAGCCGCCGACCAAGGAAGCTGCCCAGAACCTGTTCCAGAACCTGTTCTTCACTTTCGAGCGCTACGATCTCTCCGGCGTTGGACGAATGAAGTTCAACCGCCGCGTCGGCCGCCGGGAAACCGTCGGTACGCCGGTGCTGTACGACGGCAAATACTTCTCCGGTCGCACCGATGAAGAAGGCAAGCGTCTGTTCAAGCAGGTCGGCGCAAGCATGTCCGACATCCTCGAAGCGATGAAGGTGCTGATCTCGATCCGTAATGGTCAGGGTGTGGTCGACGACATCGATCACCTGGGTAACCGCCGTGTGCGCTCGGTCGGTGAGATGGCCGAGAACGTATTCCGCGTCGGTCTCGTCCGCGTCGAGCGCGCCGTCAAGGAGCGTCTGTCGCTGGCCGAGTCCGAAGGCCTGACACCGCAGGAACTGATCAATGCCAAGCCTGTCGCCGCTGCGGTCAAGGAGTTCTTTGGCTCCTCCCAGCTCTCGCAGTTCATGGATCAGAACAATCCGCTGTCCGAGGTAACCCACAAGCGTCGCGTTTCCGCACTCGGACCGGGTGGTCTGACCCGCGAGCGCGCCGGCTTCGAGGTGCGCGACGTACATCCAACCCACTATGGTCGCGTCTGCACCATCGAGACGCCGGAAGGCCCGAACATCGGCCTGATCAACTCTTTGGCCGTCTATGCGCGCACCAACAGTTACGGCTTCCTTGAGACGCCGTTCCGCAAGGTTATTGCCGGAAAAGTGACCGACGATATCGATTTCCTTTCGGCGATCGAAGAGAACGAGTTCGTGATCGCCCAGGCCAACTCGCTGCTGAGTGAAAAGGGCGCGTTCACCGAAGAATTCGTATCCTGCCGCCACCGCGGCGAATCGGAACTGCGCCAGCCCAAGGACATCGGCTACATGGACGTCTCGCCCATGCAGACGGTCTCGGTTGCTGCGGCCCTGGTTCCGTTCCTTGAGCACGACGATGCCAATCGCGCACTGATGGGTGCCAACATGCAGCGTCAGGCAGTGCCGACCCTGCGTGCACAGACCCCGATGGTCGGAACCGGCATCGAGCGTGATGTTGCCCGCGATTCCGGAGTGCTGGTCGCTGCCAAGCGCGGCGGTGTGATCGATCAGGTTGATGCCGCACGTATCGTTGTCCGCGCGCACGAGGCGGAAGTTGGTGACGGTGATGCTGGCGTCGATATCTACTCGCTGGTCAAGTACACGCGGTCCAATCAGAACACCTGCCTCAATCAGCGTCCGCTGGTAAACGTCGGTGATGTTGTGGCCAAGGGCGATGTGTTGGCTGATGGACCGTCGACCGATCTGGGTGAGCTCGCGCTCGGCCAGAACATGCTGGTCGCGTTCATGCCTTGGAACGGTTACAACTTCGAGGACTCGATCCTGCTTTCCGAGCGGGTTGTGAAGGAAGATCGCTACACCACGATCCATATCGAAGAACTGGCCTGCGTCGCCCGCGACACCAAGCTCGGACCGGAAGAAATCACCGCCGACATCCCCAACGTCTCCGAGCAGGCGCTGACCCGCCTCGATGAGTCGGGCGTCGTCTACATCGGTGCCGAGGTGAAGGCCGGTGATATCCTGGTCGGTAAGGTCACGCCAAAGGGCGAGAGCCAGCTGACTCCGGAAGAAAAACTGCTGCGCGCGATCTTCGGCGAGAAGGCCTCGGACGTGAAGGACAGCTCGCTGCGCGTACCGCCCGGTATGGACGGCACCGTGATCGACGTCCAGGTGTTCACCCGCGACGGTATCGAGAAGGACAAGCGTGCGCGCCAGATCGAAGAGTCCGAGGTCAAGCGCGTCAAGAAGGATTTCGACGATCAGTTCCGTATCCTTGAGAGCGCGATTTTTGCGCGCCTGCGTACTCAGGTCTTGGGCCGGGTGGCGATGAGTGGACCGCACGGCCTCAAGAAGGGCGAGCTCGGCAACGAGTATCTCGACACCTTGAAGAAGGATGAGTGGTTCTCGATTCGCATGAAGGACGAGGACGCCGCCGACTTCATCGAGAAGGCTCAGGAGCAGGTCGCTCGTCACCGTGCCGAGTTCGATAAGCGCTTCAACGACAAGAAGGCCAAGATTACCGCCGGCGACGATCTCGCCCCGGGTGTGTTGAAGATGGTCAAGGTGTACCTGGCGGTCAAGCGCCGTATTCAGCCGGGCGACAAGATGGCTGGACGTCACGGTAACAAGGGCGTGGTTTCGACCATCGTTCCTGTGCAGGACATGCCGTACGCGGCAGATGGCCGACCGGTCGACATCGTGCTCAATCCGCTCGGCGTGCCCTCGCGTATGAACATCGGTCAGATTCTGGAAACCCATCTGGGTTGGGCAGCGAAGGGTCTTGGCGAGCAGATCGCCAAGATGATCGAAGCCAATCAGAAGGCCGCTGATCTGCGCAAGTTCCTCGACTCGATTTACAACCATGACAAGTCCGAGCACGGCGAGCGCGTCAAGTTGGCCAGCCTGAAAGATGACGAGATCATGACGCTCTCGCGCAAGTTGACCGAGGGCGTGCCGATGGCGACGCCGGTGTTCGACGGCGCCTACGAGTCCGAGATCAAGCGCATGCTCAAGCTGGCTGGACTGCCTGAGCATGGTCAGACCACGTTGTATGACGGTCGCACCGGTGAGGCATTCGACCGCGAGGTGACCGTGGGCTACATGTACATGCTCAAGCTCAACCATCTGGTTGACGACAAGATGCATGCACGCTCGACGGGTCCGTACTCGCTGGTTACCCAGCAGCCGCTCGGCGGCAAGGCCCAGTTTGGTGGCCAGCGCTTTGGTGAAATGGAAGTCTGGGCGCTCGAGGCTTACGGCGCTGCCTACACGCTGCAGGAAATGCTGACCGTCAAGTCCGACGATGTCGGCGGCCGTAACCAGATGTACAAGAATATTGTCGATGGCGACCACGAGATGGCAGCGGGCATGCCGGAATCCTTCAATGTGCTGGTGAAGGAAATCCGATCGCTGTGCATCAATATTGAGCTGGAAGGCCAGTGAGCTTAGGAGATTGAAGTCATGAAAGATTTGCTCAACTTGTTCAACCAGCAGCGGCAGTCGCTGGACTTTGACTCCATCCGAATCGGTCTGGCTTCGCCAGATCTGGTTCGCTCGTGGTCGTTCGGCGAGGTAAAGAAGCCGGAGACAATCAACTACCGTACCTTCAAGCCTGAGCGTGACGGACTGTTCTGCGCCGCCATCTTCGGACCGATCAAGGACTATGAGTGCCTGTGCGGCAAGTACAAGCGCATGAAGCATCGCGGTGTCGTCTGTGAGAAGTGCGGTACCGAGGTCACTTTGGCCAAGGTCCGTCGCGAGCGCATGGGTCACATCGAGCTGGCATCGCCGACCGCGCACATCTGGTTCCTGAAGTCACTGCCTTCGCGTATCGGCTTGATGCTCGATATGACGTTGCGTGATATCGAGCGAATCCTGTACTTCGAGGCCTTCGTCGTAATCGATCCGGGCCTGACCCCGCTTGAGCGCGGACAGATGCTGACCGAGGAGCAGTACATCACAGCGGTCGAAGAGCACGGCGATGAGTTCGATGCCCGCATGGGTGCCGAAGCCGTCCACGAACTGCTGAAGACCATCGATCTGAATGCCGAGCTCGTCCGTCTGCGTGAAGAGATGAGCCAGACCAGTTCGGAGACCAAGCTCAAGCGCTATTCCAAGCGCATCAAGCTGATGGAGAGTTTCCTCGATTCAGGCAATCGTCCTGAGTGGATGGTGATGACGGTGCTGCCGGTGCTGCCGCCGGATCTGCGTCCGCTGGTGCCGTTGGATGGTGGCCGCTTCGCGACTTCGGATCTGAACGATCTCTATCGCCGCGTCATCAACCGCAACAACCGCCTGAAGCGGCTGCTCGAACTCAATGCGCCTGACATCATCGTGCGCAACGAGAAGCGCATGCTGCAGGAATCGGTTGACGCCCTGATGGACAACGGCCGTCGTGGTCGTGCCATTACCGGCACCAACAAGCGCCCGCTGAAGTCGCTGGCCGACATGATCAAGGGCAAGCAGGGTCGCTTCCGTCAGAACCTGCTCGGCAAACGCGTCGACTATTCCGGTCGCTCGGTGATCGTCGTCGGTCCGACGCTGAAATTGCATGAATGCGGTCTGCCGAAGAAAATGGCGCTCGAGTTGTTCAAGCCCTTCATCTTCTCCAAGCTGCAGCGTCGCGGCCTGGCAACCACGATCAAGGCTGCCAAGAAGCTGGTTGAGCGCGAGTCGGCCGAAGTCTGGGACATCCTCGAAGAGGTGATCCGCGAGCATCCGGTGATGCTGAACCGTGCGCCGACCCTGCATCGTCTGGGTATCCAGGCGTTCGAGCCGGTGCTGATTGAAGGCAAGGCGATCCAGCTGCATCCGCTGGTCTGTACCGCCTTCAACGCCGACTTCGACGGCGATCAGATGGCTGTGCATGTGCCGCTGTCCATCGAAGCGCAGCTCGAAGCACGCGCTCTGATGATGAGCTCGAACAATATCCTCTCGCCTGCGAACGGTGAGCCGATCATTGTGCCGACTCAGGACGTCGTCCTCGGCCTGTACTACATGACGCGCGAACTGATCAATGCGAAGGGCGAGGGCATGATTTTTGCCAACGTCAGCGAAGTCCATCGCGCCTATCAGAACCGCGCCGTTGATCTGCACGCCAAGGTCAAGGTCCGTCTGAAACTGACCGAGATCGACGAGTTGGGTAACCGCACCGTCAAGACGAGCATTGTCGATACAACGATTGGTCGCGCCTTGCTGGTTGAGATCATCCCCGAAGGACTGCCGTTCGCGCTGGTCAACCAGGATCTCACCAAGAAGGCGATCTCGCGCCTGATCAACAATTCCTATCGCCTGCTCGGGCTGAAGGATACGGTCGTTTTTGCCGATCAGCTGATGTACACCGGCTTCGCCTACGCAACCCGCGCCGGCGTATCGATTGGCATCGATGACATGACCATCCCGGGCGAAAAGCGCGCGATTCTTGCAGTTGCCGAGAAAGAAGTGGTCGAGATCCAGGAGCAATTCGCTTCGGGTCTGGTCACAGCAGGCGAGCGTTACAACAAGGTCGTCGACATCTGGTCACGTACCAACGAGCAAGTCGCCCAGGCGATGATGAAGGGCATCGGGACCGACAAGGTCAAGAATGCCAAGGGCGAGATGGTCGAGCAGAAGTCGATGAACTCGGTCTTCATCATGGCCGATTCCGGCGCCCGAGGCTCGGCCGCACAGATTCGTCAGCTCGCAGGTATGCGTGGCCTGATGGCGCGTCCCGATGGCTCGATCATCGAAACGCCGATCAAAGCCAACTTCCGCGAAGGCCTCGACGTACTGCAGTACTTCATCTCGACCCATGGTGCACGCAAGGGCTTGGCGGATACTGCGTTGAAGACCGCGAACTCCGGTTACCTGACCCGTCGACTGGTCGACGTGGCCCAGGACGTTGTGGTGACATCGGTTGATTGCGGCACGCTGGCCGGTCTGACGATGGCTGCCCTGGTTGAGGGTGGCGATGTTGTCGAGCCCCTGCGTGATCGCGTATTGGGTCGTGTCGTTGCCGAGGATGTCTATCTCCCGGGCAACGATGACATGCCGATTGTCGAGCGCAACACGCTGCTGGATGAGCGCTGGGTTGACAAGCTTGAAACCGCAGGCGTGCAGTCGATTCTGGTGCGTTCGGCGATCACCTGCGAAGCACGTTTCGGCATTTGCCGCATGTGCTACGGACGTGATCTCGCGCGCGGTCATCTGGTCAACAACGGTGAGGCGGTTGGTGTAATCGCCGCGCAGTCGATCGGTGAGCCGGGTACCCAGCTGACCATGCGTACGTTCCACATCGGTGGTGCGGCCTCGCGTGCGGCTGCCATCGACAATGTGCAGGTGCGCACTACCGGTTCGGTCAAGTTCAACAACATCAAGACCGTGCAGCATTCGGCTGGACACCTGGTGGCGGTCTCACGTTCCGGCGAAGTTTCGGTGATGGATGCCCATGGCCGCGAGCGCGAGCGCTATCGCGTGCCTTACGGTGCAACCATTCCGGTCAAAGATGGAGCGGCGGTCAAAGCTGGCCAGGTCGTCGCGAACTGGGATCCGCATACCCATCCGATTGTCTCGGAAGTAGCGGGTGTCATCCGCTTCAACGACTTCGTTGACGGCGTCACCGTGCAGGAGCAGATCGACGATCTCACTGGCCTTCAGTCGGCGGTAGTGACCGATCCCAAGCGCCGCGGTCCGAGCGCCAAGGATCTGCGCCCGACTGTGCGCATCGAGGACAAGAAAGGCAAGGAACTCAAGTTGCCTGGTACGGATATTCCCGCGCAGTACTTCCTGCCGCCGGGCGCTGTCATCTCGCTGCAGGCCGGTGCAACGGTCGGCGTGGGCGATGTGGTGGCCCGTATCCCACAGGAAACCTCGAAGACCCGCGACATCACCGGTGGTCTGCCGCGCGTGGCCGATCTGTTCGAAGCGCGCAAGCCGAAGGAACCTGCAATTCTGGCGGAGACCACCGGTATCGTCAGCTTCGGCAAGGACACCAAGGGCAAGCAGCGCCTGATGATCACCGACAAGGACGGCAACGTCCACGAGGAGCTCATCCCGAAATGGCGCCAGGTCATTGTGTTCGAGGGTGAGCATGTGGAGAAGGGCGAGACCGTCGTCGACGGTGAGCCGAGTCCGCATGACATTCTGCGCCTCCTCGGTGTTGAGCCGCTGGCGGCCTACCTGTGCAAGGAAATCCAGGACGTCTATCGCCTGCAGGGCGTGAAGATCAACGACAAGCACATCGAGACGATCATCCGTCAGATGCTGCGCAAGGTTGAGATCACGGATGGTGGCGACAGCCGCTTCCTGCGCGGCGAACAGACTGACCGGTCCCGCGTCATCGAAGAGAACGCCAGGGTTCGGGCGCGCGACGAGCGGCTGGCCCTCTACACCCCGGTGCTTCTGGGTATTACCAAGGCTTCGCTGGCGACCGAATCGTTCATTTCCGCCGCCTCCTTCCAGGAGACCACGCGCGTTCTGACCGAGGCTGCCGTCCGCGGAACCCGCGATACCTTGCGCGGACTCAAGGAAAACGTTATTGTGGGCAGACTTATCCCGGCTGGTACCGGTCTTGCGTATCACGCCAAGCGGCGTGAGGCGAGCACAAGTACCGCCGAGGCTGACTTCAATTCCCTTCGCGGCGCGTCCAGTGTGACGTTTGCCGAGCCCCTCTCGGAGGATGCAGGCACAGACGACGCATAACTGTTGTTGAATCACAGCGAAATGAAGCGCAGGAAGCGCTTCGTGTTCGAGGAATGGATGCCTGACTGTGCGTTGACAGTCCAGTTAAGGACCTGTTAAAGTCTCAAAGCTGACAGGCCGGCTTTCCGCCGGCCTGTCTTTCGTTTCTTAGGACTCTTTCACAAATGGCGACGATTAATCAGTTGGTGCGCCGCGCGCGCAGCCCGAAAACATACAAGAGCCCGTCTCCCGCTCTTGATAGCTGCCCGCAGCGTCGGGGAGTTTGTACCCGTGTTTACACCACCACTCCGAAAAAGCCGAATTCGGCGCTTCGCAAGGTGGCCAAGGTGCGTCTGACCAATGGCTTTGAAATCATCAGCTACATCGGTGGTGAAGGTCACAATCTGCAGGAGCACTCGGTGGTTCTGATACGCGGCGGTCGCGTCAAGGATCTTCCCGGTGTGCGTTATCACACGGTCCGCGGAAGCCTAGATGCTTCCGGCGTCGCGAAGCGCCGCCAGAGCCGTTCGAAGTACGGCGCCAAGCGCCCGAAGTCCTGATCCACGTTAGACAAGGCTGATTCCTTATGTCGCGTAAAGGTTCCACTCCACAACGCACCGTGCTGGCCGATCCCAAGCACGGTAGCGAAATGATTGCCCGTTTCATCAACATGGTGATGAAGAGCGGCAAGAAGTCTGTCGCAGAGAGCATTGTCTACGGCGCGCTCCAGGTTATCGGTGAGAAGAATGCCGAAGCTTTGTCGCTGGTAGAAAAAGCGCTCAACAACGTCGCGCCCGCCGTAGAGGTGAAGTCGCGTCGCGTTGGTGGTGCCACCTATCAGGTGCCGGTCGAAGTTCGTCCGGCCCGTCGTCTTGCCCTGGCCATGCGCTGGACCATCGATGCTGCGCGCAAGCGTGGTGAAAACTCGATGCCCCGCAAGTTGGCAGGCGAGCTGCTGGATGCCTCGGAGAGTCGTGGCGGCGCTGTCAAGAAGCGCGAAGAAACCCATCGTATGGCGGATGCGAACAAGGCGTTCGCGCACTACCGCTGGTAACGGACGACCGAGGACAAGAACATGGCCCGTACGACACCGATCGAGCGCTATCGAAATTTTGGCATCATGGCGCATATCGATGCCGGTAAGACCACCACCACCGAGCGCATCCTGTTTTACACCGGTGTCAATCACAAGATTGGCGAAGTGCATGACGGTGCGGCCACGATGGATTGGATGGAGCAGGAGCAGGAGCGTGGAATCACGATCACCTCTGCTGCGACAACGTGCTTCTGGAAGGGGATGGACAAGTCCTATCCCGAGCACCGTTTCAACATCATCGATACGCCTGGCCACGTGGACTTCACCATTGAAGTCGAGCGTTCGCTCCGCGTGCTCGACGGCGCAGTATTCGTGCTGTGCGCGGTCGGTGGCGTTCAGCCGCAGTCCGAGACCGTGTGGCGTCAGGCCACCAAGTACTCGGTGCCGCGTCTTGCCTTCGTGAACAAGATGGATCGCACCGGCGCCAACTTCTACAAGGTTGTTGAGCAGTTGAAGTCGCGACTGAATGCCAGTCCGGTACCGATGCAGTTGCCGATCGGCGCTGAAGAGGGCTTCGAGGGTGTGGTCGATCTGATCAAGATGAAAGCGATCGTCTGGGACATGGCCAATCAGGGCACCTCGTTCGTGTACAGCGAGATTCCGGCCAATCTTCAGGACGCGGCCAAGAAGGCGCGTGAGTTCATGGTTGAGGCCGCCGCTGAGTCGTCGGAAGATTTCATGAACAAATACCTCGAAGAGGGCGATCTCTCCGAGAGCGAGATCATGTCCGGTATCCGTTCACGTACCTTGACCTGCGACATCATTCCAATGTTCTGCGGCACCGCGTTCAAGAACAAGGGCGTCCAGGCGATGCTGGATGCTGTCATCCACTATTTGCCAGCTCCTTCAGATCGTCCGCCGGTCAAAGGCATTGATGACGACGAGAAAGACACCACTCGTGGCGTCGGCGACAAGGAGCCGTTCTCGGCTCTTGCGTTCAAGATCATGACCGATCCGTTTGTTGGTTCGCTGACGTTCTTCCGTGTCTATTCGGGCACACTGAACGCTGGCGACCAGGTGTACAACCCGGTCAAGTCAAAGAAAGAGCGTATCGGTCGCATCCTGCAGATGCACGCCAATCAGCGCGATGAGATCAAGGAAGTGCTTGCCGGCGATATCGCCGCGGCCGTTGGTCTCAAGGATGTCACCACCGGTGACACCCTGTGTTCGCTTGATCATGTCATTACGCTTGAGCGGATGATCTTCCCGGAGCCCGTCATCTCGATGGCGGTCGAACCGAAGACCAAGTCCGACCAGGAAAAGATGGGTGTTGCACTCGGGCGTTTGGCCCAGGAAGACCCGTCCTTCCGTGTTCGTACCGATGAAGAGTCGGGTCAGACCATTATTTCGGGCATGGGCGAGCTGCATCTTGAGATCCTGGTGGATCGCATGAAGCGCGAGTTCAATGTCGAAGCGAATGTCGGCAAGCCGCAGGTTGCCTATCGCGAGACGATTCGCAAGGCCGTCAAGCAGGAAGGCAAGTTTGTTCGCCAGTCCGGCGGTCGCGGCCAGTACGGTCACATCGTGCTCGAGATCGAGCCGCAGGAGCGTGGTGCAGGCTATTCCTTCGAGAACGCCATTGTTGGCGGTGTTGTGCCCAAGGAATACGTCACTGCCGCTGGAAAGGGCATCGAAGAGGCAATGAAGAATGGTGTGCTCGCCGGTTATCCGGTGGTTGACATCAAGATCAAGGCCATCGACGGCTCGTACCATGATGTCGACTCCAACGAAATGGCGTTCAAGATCGCCGGTTCGATGGGCTTCAAGGAAGGATTCAACAAGGCCAACCCGGCCCTGCTGGAGCCGATCATGAAGATCGAAGTCGTTACGCCGGAAGACTACATGGGCGACGTTATGGGCGACCTGAGTCGTCGTCGCGGTCTCCTTCAGGGTTCTGATGACACGCCGTCCGGCAAGGTCATCAACGCGATGGTACCGCTCGGTGAAATGTTTGGCTACGTAACGTCGCTGCGCTCGCTCACTCAGGGCCGCGCCAGCTCGACGATGGAGTTCGATCACTACGCCGAAGCGCCGAACAACATCGCCGAAGCCGTCATCAAGAAGTCGTCCTAACAGTTCCAACGAATTTATTTGAGGTTTTTCAGTCATGGCAAAAGAGAAGTTCGAGCGCAAGAAGCCACACGTGAACGTGGGAACGATCGGTCACGTGGATCATGGAAAGACGACGCTGACGGCGGCGCTGACGAAGATTGGTGCGGAGCGGTTTGGCGGCGAGTTCAAGGCGTACGACCAGATCGACGCAGCGCCGGAAGAGAAGGCGCGCGGCATCACGATCTCGACGGCACACGTTGAGTATGAGTCGGTGAACCGTCACTACGCGCACGTTGACTGCCCGGGCCATGCTGACTATGTGAAGAACATGATCACGGGTGCGGCGCAGATGGATGGCGCGATCCTGGTGTGTTCGGCTGCTGACGGCCCGATGCCGCAGACCCGCGAGCACATTCTGCTGGCGCGTCAGGTCGGTGTGCCGTACATCGTGGTGTTCCTGAACAAGGCCGACATGGTGGACGATGCCGAGCTTCTCGAGTTGGTCGAGATGGAAGTTCGCGAGTTGCTGTCGAAGTACAACTTTCCGGGCGACGACACGCCGATCATCCGTGGTTCGGCGCTGAAGGCGCTTGAGGGTGACCAGAGCGAAATCGGTGTACCGGCGATCATCAAGCTGGTTGAGGCATTGGACAGCTACATTCCGCAGCCGCTGCGCGATGTGGAAAAGCCGTTCCTGATGCCGGTGGAAGATGTGTTCTCGATTTCGGGACGTGGCACGGTGGTGACGGGACGCATTGAGCGTGGCGTTATCAAGGTGGGCGAGGAAATCGAGATTGTCGGAATTCGTCCGACGGTGAAGACGGTGGTGACGGGTGTTGAGATGTTCCGCAAGCTGCTGGATCGTGGCGAAGCGGGTGACAACGCCGGTCTGCTGCTGCGCGGCACCAAGCGCGACGACGTGGAGCGCGGCCAGGTGCTGTGCAAGCCGGGTTCACAGACCCCGCACACGGAGTTCGAGGCTGAGGTGTATGTGCTGTCGAAGGAAGAGGGCGGTCGTCATACGCCGTTCTTCAAGGGTTACCGCCCGCAGTTCTATTTCCGCACGACGGACGTGACTGGCGCCTGCCAGCTGCCCGAGGGCGTGGAGATGGTGATGCCGGGAGACAATGTGAAGATGGTGGTGACGCTGATTGCGCCGATCGCCATGGATGAAGGTCTTCGTTTTGCGATTCGCGAAGGTGGCCGCACTGTCGGCGCCGGCGTCGTCGCAAAGGTCATCAAGTAATAACAACCGTACGAGCGAAGTGGGGTGTGCGCGCCCCGCTTACCGTGAAATGAGGAATGGCAATGGCTGACCAGAAGATTCGAATCCGCCTCAAGGCTTACGATCATCGCCTGATCGACAAGTCCGCGAGCGAGATCGTGGAAACAGCGAAGCGAACCGGCGCCCAGGTGCACGGTCCGATCCCGCTTCCGACCAAGATCGAACGCTACACCATTCTGGTGTCGCCGCATGCCGACAAGGATGCGCGAGACCAGTACGAGACACGCACACACAAACGTGTGCTGGATATCGTTGATCCCAACGATAAGACAGTAGATGCGCTGATGAAGCTTGACCTCGCCGCTGGCGTGGATGTCCAAATCAAGCTGTATTAAAGCGCCGGAATAGGACAGAGAAATGAGTATCGGGTTGGTTGGCCGCAAATGCGGAATGACAAGAATCTTTACCCCGGCGGGCGAATCGGTGCCAGTGACGTTGATCGAGGCATCGCCAAATCGCATCACCCAGGTGAAGACAAAAGAATCGGATGGCTACACCGCCATCCAGGTGACCGCTGGCAAGAAGCGGGCGGCGTTGGTGACAAAGCCATTGGGCGGGCACTATGCCAAGGCCAAGGTCGAAGCCGGGCGTGGCCTCTGGGAGTTCCGGGTTGCCGAAGCCGACATTGGTAACTACTCGGTTGGTGCCGAGCTCGCCGCTTCTGACGTCTTCACGGTCGGTCAGATTGTCGACGTCGCTGGCGTTACCAAGGGCAAGGGCTTTCAAGGCACGATCAAGCGCTGGAATTTCACCATGGGTGACGCCACCCACGGTAACTCGCTCTCGCATCGTTCGCCGGGCTCCATCGGTCAGCGCCAGACGCCTGGCCGTGTGTTCCCAGGCAAGAAGATGTCGGGCCACATGGGTTCGGTCAATCGTACTGCAGTCAATCTTGAGGTTGTGCAGATCGATACCGAGCGCAACCTGATTGCGATCAAGGGCGCGGTTCCGGGTGCCAGTGGCGGCAACGTCATCGTGGTTCCGGCTGCCAAGGCCGCGAAATAAGGAAACGGCCATGCAACTTAATCTCATAGACAGCAAGAATTCCGTAGACGTCAACGACGTCATCTTCGGTCGCGAGTATTGCGAAGATCTGGTTCACCAGGTCGTTACCGCATATCGCAATGCCGGACGTGCAGGCACCAAGGCGCAAAAATCGCGCGGCGACATGTCCGGTACGACCAAGAAGTTCAAGAAGCAGAAGGGTGGCGGCGCACGCCATGGCGACTATCGCGCACCGATTTTTGTCGGTGGTGGTGTCACCTTCGCCGCGCGTCCGCGCAGCTTCGAGCAGAAGATCAACCGCAAGATGTATCGCGGCGCGATTGCCACGATTCTCTCCGAGTTGCTCCGTCAGGACCGGCTGAAGATCGCCGAATCGTTCGATCTGGAAGGACCGAAGACCAAGTTGTTGGCCGCGAAAATGGCAGCCTTGGCTACCGGCCGTACTCTGGTGGTTACCGAGGCCGGCACTGACAACCTGTTTCTCGCCGCTCGCAATCTGCACCACGTCGCCATTGTCGATGTTGCAGGAATGAGCCCGGTGGATCTGGTTGGTTGTGACAATGTCGTCATGACGCTGGATTCAGTGAAGAAAGTCGAGGAGTGGCTGGCATGAGCAACGAGCGTTTGATGCAGGTGCTGCGCGCCCCTATCGTCTCCGAGAAAACTTCGCGCATTCAGGAAAAGTCGAATCAGTTCGTCTTCGAAGTTGCCACCACTGCTACCAAGCAGGACGTGAAGCAGGCTGTGGAAGAGCTGTTCAAAGTCAAAGTGACCGCCGTGAATGTGGTCAATGTCAAGGGTAAGTCCAAAGCATATCGCGGTCGCCTCGGCGTCCGGGGGGCTCTCCGCAAGGCTTATATCAGCCTGCAGGAAGGCCATTCGATTGATGTTGTGGCCAAGCCCTGAGGTAAACGAAGATGGCACTGATTACATTTAAGCCGACCTCGCCTGGACGCCGCCAGATGGTGCGCGTTTCCACGCCTGGGTTGCACAAGGGTGGGCCGCTGCAGTCGCTGGTTGAGTCGCAGAGCAATACGGGTGGTCGCAATCACTACGGTCGCATCACCACACGCCACAAGGGCGGCGGTCACAAGCAGAACTATCGCCTGATCGATTTCAAGCGTGACAAGGAAGGTATCGCCTGCCGTGTCGAGCGCGTCGAATACGATCCGAATCGGACCGCGCATATTGCTCTGGTTTGCTATGCCGACGGCGAGCGTCGTTACATCATCTCCCCCAAGGGGCTGAAGGTGGGCGATCAGCTGGTTGCCGGCAAGGATGCGCCTATCAAGGTTGGCAACTCACTGCCATTGAACAATATTCCGGTGGGTACTTCGGTGCATTGCATCGAGATGCGTCCTGGCAAGGGCGCGCAGATCGCGCGCAGTGCCGGTGCCTCGGCGCAGTTGATCGCGCGTGAGCATGGCTACGCAACTTTGCGTCTTCGCTCCGGCGAAATGCGCAAGGTTCCGACCGACTGCCGCGCAACTATTGGCGAAGTCGGCAACGGCGAACACGGTCTGCGCAAGATCGGCAAGGCGGGTGCGCAGCGCTGGCGCGGCATCCGTCCGACCGTGCGCGGAGCCGCGATGAATCCGGTTGATCATCCGCATGGTGGTGGTGAAGCCCGCGCCGGTCAGGGTAATCCGCATCCGGTGTCGCCGTGGGGCACGCCAGCCAAGGGTTACAAGACCCGTAAGAACAAGCGCACTCAGCGCTTCATTGTCCGCGATCGCAGGGGTTGATAGGTCATGGCACGTTCACTTAAGAAAGGTCCATTCATCGACCTGCACCTGCTGAAGAAGGTTGAGGCCACGGCCGCTACCAGCAGCAAGCGCCCGATTAAAACTTGGTCGCGTCGCTCGATGATTCTGCCGGAGATGGTCGGTATGACCATCGCCGTACACAATGGCAAGGCCCATGTACCGGTGCTCGTCAACGAGAACATGGTCGGCCACAAACTCGGCGAGTTTGCCGCTACCCGGACCTTCAAGGGTCACGGTGGCGACAAGAAAGCTGGCGGCAGATAAGGAGAGATGATCATGGAAGCCAAAGCAATTCTGCGCTCCGCGCGCATCTCTCCGATGAAGGCTCGTCTGGTCGCAGACCAGGTCCGCGGGCTGCCTGTCGGTCGCGCCACAAATGTTCTGACGTTCTCCAACAAGAAAGCTGCCGCGTTGTTCAAGAAGGTACTGCTGTCGGCCATTGCCAATGCAGAGAACAACCAGGGCGCCGACGTGGACGAGTTGAAGGTGGCCCAGGTCTTTGTTGATGAAGGTCCGGTCATGAAGCGTATGCATGCGCGTGCCAAAGGCCGCGGTTCACGTATTTTGAAGCGCACCAGCCACATCACTGTGGTTGTTGGCACCGGCAAGTAAGCGAGGACGACGATGGGTCACAAAGTTCATCCTACGGGTATCCGCCTTGGTATTTCCAAGGACTGGAACTCGAAGTGGTTTGCCAACAAGCGCGAGTTTGCCGGTTTCCTGGCTGCCGATCTGCGTGTTCGCGAACTGCTCCGTGAGAAGCTGGCACAAGCCGGCGTCTCGAAAATTCACATCGAGCGTCCCGCCAAGAACGCCCGCGTAACCATTCACACGGCACGACCGGGTGTGGTGATCGGCAAGAAGGGCGAAGACATCGAAAAGCTGCGCAAGGCGGTTTCGGACCTGATGGGCGTTCCGGCGCACATCAACGTCGTCGAAGTGCGCAAGCCCGAACTCGACGCACAACTGGTTGCCGAGTCGATTGCTCAACAGCTCGAGCGGCGCATCATGTTCCGCCGTGCGATGAAGCGTTCGGTCGGGAATGCCATGCGCCTCGGCGCACTCGGCATCAAGATCAACGTTGGCGGCCGCTTGAACGGTGCAGAAATCGCGCGTTCCGAGTGGTACCGCGAAGGTCGCGTTCCTCTGCATACGTTGCGTGCCGACATTGATTACGGATTTGCCCAGGCAAAGACAACATTCGGCATCATCGGTATCAAGACCTGGATCTACAAGGGCGATGTTTTCGATCTCAGCGCAGTTGCCGCTGAGGCTGCCGCCGAGTCCAATGATCGTCCGTCTGGACGTGGTGATCGTGCTGAGCGCGCCCCGCGTGGCGACCGCGCCGAGCGTGGTGACCGCGAGCGTCCGGGCAAGGGAGCTTAAGTCATGCTGCAACCCTCACGTACCAAGTATCGCAAGGTCCACAAGGGCCGCAATCGGGGCGTCAGCCAAAACGGCGCTTCGGTAAGCTTTGGTGAATACGGTCTGAAGGCCACCACCCATGGCCACATCACCGCTCGCCAGATTGAGGCGGCTCGTCGTACAATATCCCGCTTCGTCAAGCGTGGTGGCAAACTGTGGATCCGTGTGTTCCCGGATAAGCCGATCACCCGCAAGCCGATTGAAGTCCGCATGGGTAGCGGCAAGGGCGGCGTCGAGTTCTGGGTGGCAGTTATCGCACCGGGTCGCGTCATTTATGAAATGGAAGGTGTGCCGGAAGCAACTGCACGCGAGGCGTTCCGCCTTGCAGCGGCCAAGTTGTCGGTGCAAACCACCTTCGTGACACGTACGGTGCGCTAATGGATATCAAAGAGCTGAAGAGCAAGAGTGTGGCCGAGTTGGACAAGCACGTCGGGGAACTCCGCCGTGAGCAGTTCAACCTGCGCATGCAGCGTGGAACCGGCCAACTGACGCAGACGCATCAGATCAAGAATGTGCGTCGTGATATCGCGCGTACCAAGATGGTTCTGGGCCAGAAGAACTAAGGACGCCGACATGACAGAGAAAACGAAATCGCTCCGCACCGTCGAAGGACGTGTAGTGAGCAACAAGATGACCCAGACCGTGACGGTCCTGCTTGAGCGTCAGATCCAGCACAGCCTATACGGCAAATTGCTGCGTCGCTCGACCAAGGTGCACGCGCACGACGAGACCAGCCAGTGCAAGGAAGGTGATCTGGTACGCATTGCAGAATGCGCGCCGGTTTCCAAGACCAAGAATTGGCGTGTCGTCGAAGTCCTTTCAAGTGCCGGCTAAGCAGGGAGAATCCTCATGATCCAGACGCAAAGCCACCTCGCGGCCGCCGACAATAGTGGCGCACGTGAACTGATGTGTATCAAGGTACTCGGCGGATCCAAGCGCCGCTATGCCGGGATTGGCGACATCATCAAGGTGTCGATCAAGGAAGCGATTCCGCGCGGCAAGGTAAAGAAGGGTGAGGTCTATGACGCCGTGGTTGTGCGTACCCGCAAGGGTGTGCGCCGGGCCGACGGTTCGCTGATCCGCTTTGACGGCAATGCTGCCGTACTTTTGAACACCAAGCTCGAGCCGATCGGCACGCGCATCTTCGGACCGGTCACGCGCGAACTGCGCAGTGAGCGCTTCATGAAGATCGTGTCGCTCGCGCCTGAAGTGTTGTAAGGAACCGTGCCATGAACCGTATTCGTAAGGGCGATCAGGTCATCCTGAACGCAGGTAAGGACAAGGGCAAGACCGGAGAAGTGATGCGCGTGTCCGAAAAGGGCATCTACGTGCAGGGACTGAATCTGGTCAAGCGCCACACCAAGCCGAATCCGCAGGTCAATCAGCCTGGCGGAATCATCGAACGTGAAGCGCCCGTGCACCAGTCCAATGTGATGTTGCTGAACTCGGCTTCCGGAAAAGGTGAGCGCGTCAGTTTCAAGACGCTTGAAGGCGGCCGCAAGGTCCGCACCTTCCGTAAGTCTGGTGAAGTGGTTGACGCTTGAGGCCAGGACAATGACTACCCGATTTGAAAAACACTATAAAGAAGTCGTCGTTCCGGCGCTGACTGAGCGCTTTGGCTACAAGAATCTGATGCAGGTTCCGCGTTTGTCAAAGATCACCTTGAACATGGGCGTCGGCGAGGCTGCGGCGAACAAGAAGGTGCTTGAGCATGCGCTCGACGATATGTCCAAGATTGCCGGACAGAAGCCAGTGGCCACCAAGGCGCGCGTTTCGGTCGCAACTTTCAAGATTCGTGATGGCTGGCCGATCGGTTGCAAGGTTACCCTGCGCCGTGTCCAGATGTTCGAGTTTCTCGATCGTCTGATCACCATTGCTCTGCCGCGCGTCCGCGACTTCCGCGGCGTTAGTGGCCGCGCCTTTGATGGCCGTGGCAATTTCAATTTTGGCATCAAGGAACAGATCATTTTTCCCGAGATCAACTTCGACGCCATTGACGCCCTGCGCGGTATGGACATCGCGATCACGACGACCGCGAAGTCCGATGCTGAGGCCAAGGCCTTGCTCGAAGGCTTCAGCTTTCCCTTCCGCAACTAAGTACGAGAACTGATTCCAATGGCCAAGACTTCAATGGTGAATCGCGACATCAAGCGCGCGAAGACCGTTAAGAAATACGCTGCCAAGCGCGCTGAACTCAAGCGCAAAGTGGTGGACCAAAAGCTTTCGTACGACGAGCGGGCGCAAGCTCAGGCAAGTCTGCAGAAACTCCCGCGTGACGCGAGCCCCTCGCGTGTCCGCAACCGCTGCGTACTGTCCGGCCGCCCGCGTGGCGTCTACAGCAAGTTCGGTCTGGGACGCAACAAATTGCGAGAAGCGACCATGCGCGGTGACGTGCCGGGTCTGCGTAAGGCAAGCTGGTAAACAATTAACTCAACGTGCCGGATATCGGTGCACTCTCACGGAGCAATCCTCATGAGCATGACTGATCCTATCGCTGACATGTTCACCCGCATCCGCAACGGCCAAGCCGTTGGCAAAGTGTCGGTGAAAATGGGAGCGTCAAAGGTCAAATTCGCCATCGCCAATGTTCTTAAGGCCGAGGGCTACATCAACGAAGTTAGCGTGCGCGACGTTGATGGCAAGAAAGAGCTGGAAATCGCACTCCGCTACTACCAGGGCAAGCCGGCAATCGAGCGCTTGCAGCGCGTCAGTCGCCCCGGTCTTCGCGCCTACCGTGGCAAGGATGCGCTGCCCAAAGTAATGAGTGGCTTGGGTGTGTCCATTGTCTCCACTTCCTCAGGCATCATGACCGATGGCCAGGCCCGTTCCAAGGGTCTCGGCGGTGAAGTCATCTGTCTCGTCGCCTAAGGAGTACTTCCATGTCACGAGTAGCAAAGAAGCCTGTCGCCTTGGCTGACGGCGTAGAGTGCACGGTTTCCGGTAGCACGGTTGCAGTCAAGGGACCGAAGGGTCAGCTGCAGATGCCGATACCGAAGGACGTGAGCATTAAGGTCGAGAACGGTACGGTTCTTCTGAGTCCGACCGGATCCAATGCGGCAATGGCCGGCACCATGCGGGCACTGGTCAGCAATATGGTGACTGGGGTGAGCACCGGGTACGTGCGCAAGCTCGAGCTCGTCGGCGTCGGCTACCGCGCTTCGATGGCCGGCAAGGACCTCAATCTGTCGCTCGGCTTTTCGCACCCGGTGGTATTCAAGGCGCCAGAAGGCGTGACCCTGGAGACCCCGACCCAGACCGAAATCCTGATCAAAGGCGCCGACAAGCAGCGCGTTGGTGAGGCTGCGGCAAAGATTCGTTCGTTCCGTTCTCCCGAGCCTTACAAGGGCAAGGGCGTGCGCTATTCGGGCGAGAAGATCACGCTGAAAGAAGCCAAGAAAGCTTAATTCAGGCGCCAAGACAGAGGAATGCAATCATGATGGAAAAAAACCAGTCCCGTCTGCGCCGAGCCAAGGCCACCCGAGCCCGTATTCGCAAGCTCAATGTGGCCCGGCTCACCGTGCATCGCAGCGGTCAGCATCTCTACGCGCAGGTCATTGCCGCTTCCGGAGACAAGGTTCTGGCTTCGGCCAACACCCTGCAGGAAGGTGTGATCGCCGGCGTCAAGGGCACCAAGAACAAGACAGCAGCCGCTGCCGTGGGCAAGGCAATTGCCGAGCGCGCCAAAGCTGCTGGCGTTGAAAAAGTGGCGTTTGATCGTTCCGGGTTTCTTTATCACGGACGAATCCAGGCACTTGCCGATGCTGCCCGCGAGGGTGGTTTGCAGTTCTGATCCAGTGATTTCAATACAACTCCAAGCGGCCCAGGCCGTAACGATGAGACTCCAGCGGAGTCAGCAAAGGTGAAGAATGAGTACAAATGAGCGTGATAGCGGCGACGGCCTCCTCGAGAAGCTGATTGCTGTCAATCGTGTGGCCAAGACGGTCAAGGGTGGTCGCCAGATGAGTTTTACGGCGCTGTCGGTCGTGGGCGATGGTGACGGAAAAGTCGGCCTCGGTTACGGCAAGGCGCGTGAAGTTCCGGCTGCCATCGCCAAGGCAATGGATCGTGCCCGCAAGAGCATGGTCTCGGTGTCGCTGAAGAGCGGTACCTTGCAGTATGCAATCAAGGCCAACCACGGTGCGGCGCGTGTTTACATGCAGCCCGCGTCCGAGGGTACCGGCGTGATTGCTGGCGGTGCCATGCGCGCGGTATTCGAAGTTGTCGGTGTCAAGAATGTGCTCGCGAAGGCGGTGGGTTCACGCAATCCGATCAATCTCGTGCGCGCCACGATCAAGGGCCTGCAATTGATTCAATCGCCGGCGGATATCGCTGCCAAGCGCGGCAAGAAACTTGAAGAGTTGGTGGGAAGCCATGACTAAGTCCAGCGCAAAAACCGCCACTGCCAAGACCGTGAAGGTTCGCTTGGTCAAGAGTCAGAACAGCTGCCCGGCGATTCACCGTCTCAGCGTCAAGGCGCTGGGCCTCGGTAAGCTCAATTCGGTTTCCGAATTGAAGGATTCGCCGCAGGTTCGTGGCCTGATTAATAAGGTCAACTATCTGGTTCGCGTCGAAGATTGATTCGGCCGAAGCCGATAACTGGAGATTTCCATGCGTCTCAATACAATTAAATCCGCGCCTGGCGCGCGTACGGCACGCACCCGCGTTGGCCGTGGTATCGGTTCCGGTCTCGGCAAGACTGCCGGGCGCGGCCACAAGGGTTCATTTGCTCGTGCCGGTAAGGGCAAGATCAAGCCTGGATTCGAAGGCGGTCAGATGCCGCTGCAGCGTCGTTTGCCAAAGGTTGGTTTCCGCTCCAAGCTGAAAAACAATACCGGCGAAGTGCGTCTGTACCAGCTGGAAAAGCTCACCGATCTGACCGTGGATTTTGCCGCGCTGCTCGCTGCGGGCCTGGTCGATCCGCGTGCCAAGCGTGCGCGTCTGGTCAAGAGGGGCGAAGTCTCCCGTCCGTTCAAGCTGGTTGGAATTGCCACCACCGCGGGCGCCAATGCGGCGATTCTCGCGGCCGGCGGCTCGGTGGAGTAATTCGTGGCCAAGCCGATGACATCGCAAGCGGGTGGCGTTCTGCCCAGTATCCCCGCGGAGCTGAAGCAGCGCCTGTGGTTCGTGTTGCTGGCTCTGATCGTGTTCCGTCTCGGCACCTTTGTTCCCGTTCCCGGAATCAATCCGGAGGCGATGGTCCAGTTGATGGATCGGCAGAAGGGCACTGTCCTGGACATGTTCAACATGTTCTCCGGCGGTGCGCTCGAGCGCATGAGTGTGCTCGCGCTGAACGTGATTCCGTATATCTCGGCGTCCATCATCATGCAGTTGATGGCGACGATGGTGCCGACCTTCCAGGCGATGAAGAAAGAGGGTGAGTCGGGGCGTCGCAAGATTACCCAGATCACCCGTTATGGCACCGTGGCCCTGGCCATGTTCCAGTCATTCGGTGTGGCAATGGCGCTGCAGGCACAGACCTTGAACGGCGGCGGCGGCGTGGTCGTCAACCCTGGTTACGGCTTCATCATCAGCTGCGTGGTCGGGTTGACTGCTGGTACTCTTTTCCTGATGTGGCTGGGCGAGCAGATTACCGAGCGCGGTGTCGGCAACGGCATCTCACTGATCATCTTTGCCGGAATCGTGGCAGGACTGCCGAGCGCGCTGATACAGACGCTGCAGCAGGTCGGTGATGGACAGTTGCCGGCGCTATCGGCGATTCTGATTGCGATCATTGTCGCGCTGACCACGTATTTTGTGGTCTTCATGGAGCGCGGCCAGCGCCGTATCACGGTGAACTATGCGCGCAAGATGGGCGGTGCCAATGCCTACAACAATCAGAGTTCGCATCTGCCGTTGAAGATCAATATGTCCGGCGTTATTCCGGCTATCTTCGCCTCGTCGTTCATCATGTTCCCGGCAACACTGGCGAGCATGGGCGATCTTGCCAACAATGGCTGGCTGCGGCGGTTCTCGGCTCTGCTGTCGCCCGGCTCGGTGCTGTACATGGTTGTGTTCGCTGCGTTGATTGTTGTTTTCGCCTTCTTCTATACGGCGATGGTGTTCAACTCGCAGGAAACTGCTGAAAATCTCAAGAAATCAGGTGCGCTTATTCCGGGCATCCGGCCTGGCAAGGCGACGGCGGATTACATCGATGGCGTGCTTACCCGGCTGACGGGTATCGGCGCGCTCTATCTGGTGGCTGTCTGCCTGTTGCCGACCATGCTGCAAACGCGTTTCGGCGTACCGTTCTATTTTGGCGGCACGTCACTCTTGATCGTGGTTGTGGTGGTGATGGACTTTACCGCCCAGATTCAGGCTCATCTGATGTCACATCAGTACGAGAGCCTGATGAAAAAGGCCAACCTCAAGAACTACGGTCGAGGCGGACTCGTCCGCTGAGGCAAATCGCCCGCACATGAAGTGCAGGGCTGCGACCACCGCTCTTGGGGCTTGGCGGTGGTCGTTTAGTGTGTATAATATCCAGTTCCTTACGCCAACAGTTTTGGAGAAGACGCGATGGCGCGTATAGCGGGTGTCAACATCCCGGTCCACAAGCATGCCTGGATCGGTCTAACAAGTATCTACGGAATTGGTCGTTCGCGATCCCGGAAGATCTGTCTTGTAGCAGGAGTCAATCCGGCTATCAAGGTGAAGGATCTTACCGAGGCCGAAGTCGACAAGCTGCGCCAGGAAGTGCAGGAGTTTATCGTTGAGGGTGATCTGCGCCGCGAAGTCGGCATCAGTATCAAGCGCCTGCAGGATCTCGGTACTTACCGTGGCCTGCGCCATCGTCGTGGTCTCCCGATGCGCGGTCAGCGCACGCGTACCAATGCGCGTACGCGCAAGGGCCCGCGCAAGGCGATCAAGAAGTAACCTCTTAACGGACCTGCCCTCATGAGCAAGCAAGCATCATCGGCCAACAAGCCGAAGAAGAAGGTCAAGCGCGTTGTCACCGACGGTATCGTGCACGTGCAAGCCTCCTTCAACAATACGATCGTCACGATCACGGATCGTCAGGGCAATGCCCTGTCGTGGGCCACCTCGGGTGGCGCTGGTTTCCGCGGTTCACGCAAGTCGACGCCCTTTGCCGCCCAGGTGGCTGCAGAGAAGGCCGGCCGCGCCGCCCAGGAATACGGACTCAAGAATCTTGAAGTCCGCATCAAGGGACCGGGACCTGGCCGCGAATCCGCAGTTCGTTCTCTGAACGCGATCGGCTACAAGATCGGCAACATCATCGACATCACGCCCATTCCGCACAACGGCTGCCGTCCGCCGAAGCGTCGCCGAGTGTAAAGGAAGAGAATCATGGCTCGTTATATTGGACCCAAATGCAAGCTTTCGCGCCGTGAAGGCGCGGATCTCTCCCTGAAAAGCCCGGCGCGTGCGTTGGACTCGAAGTGCAAGCTGGAGCAGAAGCCCGGCCAGCACGGCGTGTCGGCGAAGAAAGCCAAGCTGTCGGATTACGCTGTGCAGCTGCGTGAAAAGCAGAAGGTAAAGCGCATCTATGGCGTGCTCGAGCGTCAGTTCAGCAACTACTACGCCAAGGCTTCGAACATTCGCGGTGCCACGGGTGAAAACCTGTTGCGCCTGCTGGAATCGCGCCTCGACAATGTGGTGTACCGCATGGGCTTCGCAGTGACACGCGCCGCCGCACGGCAACTGGTTTCGCACAAATCCATCCTCGTCAACGGCAAGAGCGTCAACGTCGCTTCCTACCAAGTCAAGACTGGTGATTCGATCGAAGTCGCCGAGCGCGCTCGTGGACAGATGCGCATCCAGGAAGCTCTGACCCTTTCGCAGGAAATGGACCTGGTGCCGAGCTGGATTGAAGTCGATGCCAAGAAGATGGCGGGTACGTTCAAAGCGGCCCCGGAACGTGCGGATTTGCCCTCTGACATCAATGAGAATTTGATCGTCGAGTTGTACTCGAAGTAACCGGAGAACCCGAATACCATGGCTGCTACGGCTACTAGCGTTATGCGCGCTCGCGGGATTTCGGCCGAGAAAATCGGTCCGAACCGCGCCCGCGTTTTTGTCGAACCGCTTGAACGCGGATTCGGCCACACCCTCGGCAATGCGCTGCGGCGCGTTCTGCTGTCGTCCATTCCAGGCGCGGCAATTACCGAGGTGGAAATCGACAATGTGTTGCACGAGTACACCACGCTTGAAGGCCTGCAGGAAGACATCATCGATGTTCTGCTGAACCTCAAGGATGTGGCGCTGCGCATGCACAGTCACGACGAGACCATGCTTACCCTCAGCAAGAAGGGTCCTGGCGTGGTTACCGCGGGTGACATCAAGGTTGATCACAGCGTCGAAGTTGTGAATCCCGACCACGTGATCTGTACCTTGACCAAGGACACCCAGATCAGCATGCGTCTGCGCATCGCCAAGGGCGTTGGTTATCAGCCGGTGGCTTCACGTCGCCGTCCCGATGACGAGTCGCGTCCGATTGGTCGTCTGCAGCTCGATGCGAGCTTCAGTCCGATCCGCCGTGTCGCCTACGAGGTGGATAGTGCGCGCGTTGAACAGCGCACCGATCTGGACAAGTTGGTACTCGACATCGAGACCAACGGAACGGTGGATGCGGAAGATGCAGTGCGCCGCGCGGCCGATATTCTGGCCGATCAGCTCTCGGTGTTTGGTGACTTCACCCGCCGCGATACCGGTGCTGCCAAGCCGGTTGCTTCGGGCGTCGATCCGACCCTGCTCCGCCCGATCGATGATCTGGAGCTGACAGTGCGTTCGGCAAACTGCCTCAAGGCCGAAAGCATCTACTACATCGGTGATCTGTGTCAGCGTACCGAAGTCGAACTGTTGAAGACGCCTAACCTCGGCAAGAAGTCCCTGACCGAGATCAAGGAAGTGCTCGCCGCGCGCGGTTTGTCGCTCGGTATGAAACTCGAAAACTGGCCCCCTGCTGGCGTCCAGCACGGCATGCTGGGCTGAGCCCGGTCTCAGCCAATACTCAAGGAATAGTGTCATGCGCCACATGAAATCGGGTCGTAAGCTCAACCGCACCAGCAGCCACCGTGAAGCGATGTTTCGCAACATGGCCAGCTCGCTGTTCCAGCATGAGCTGATCAAGACCACCTTGCCGAAAGCCAAGGAACTGCGTCGCGTTGCCGAGCCGCTGATCACGCTCGCCAAGGTTGACGGCGTCGCCAATCGCCGCCTCGCTTTCTCGCGTCTGCGCGACAAAGTTGCCGTCGGCAAGCTGTTCTCCGAAATCGGCCCGCGTTACCGCGAGCGTCCCGGAGGCTATCTGCGTATTCTCAAGTGCGGTTTCCGTAACGGCGATTGCGCTCCGATGGCTTTTGTCGAACTGGTTGATCGTCCGCAGAACATCGAGGCCGTTGACGTCGCTGGCTGATTGCCCCAGACGTCCATCGAGCTGAAGTCGAACCCCGGGTCGTGAGGCCCGGGGTTTTGCGTTTCTGCAGACGGCGCCCCTACGGGAGGTGTCCATGCTGGTTACCACGCCCGGATTTTGACTGGATTGCCCGAACACATTGTGGTTGCATCAAGGGTCACCGCAGCGGTCTAGTCGTGGTCGCATCTGGAATAGGCCCGGACGTAGCTTGCCTTGGCAGGTTATTAGCGAAGCCGGGTCTTCATGCGAGGTGCTGTGGTTTGTGGTTGAGCAGATTATTACTCTGCTGTTTGGAACGCGGTGGGTCGAGCGTGGTCTAGTTGCCTCTGACAGGCCGCTAGTGGCAGCCAGACCGGTTGTGCGGCACGCTGGAATCCTCAACGTACTGGATTGGAACTCATGGAACTGAATCCCCTCAAGCTGTCTTTCCGTACTCTGATGCTGTTGGGCGCGATTGCCTGCACCGCCCTGGTGGGGTATGCCTACTATCTGCAGACGGTGGAGAAATTGGAGCCCTGTCCGCTGTGCATTTTTCAGCGGATCGGATTTATCGCGGTGGGCTTCGTGATGCTGCTCGCCTGCCTGCACAATCCTCAGCGTATCGGTCGCCGGATCTACGGATTATTGGCGACCGTCGCGGCTATCGCAGGTGGTTCGGTCGCAGCGCGACATATCTGGCTGCGCCATCTTCCGCCCGATCAGGTGCCCGATTGCGGGCCAGGCCTCGACTACATGCTGGAGGCGTTCCCGCTGGGCAAGACACTGAAAACGGTGTTTACCGGATCAGGAGAATGCGCCGCTCCGGACGGCTGGTTCTTGCTGGGGTTGGATATGCCGAGTTGGGCCCTGATCGGTTTCGTCGGCTTGCTGGCGCTCAGCCTGTATGCCGGATTCAAAGCACATGGCAGGGGATCGTTCCGATGAGTGAGACCGAATGGCTGCCCAGCAATTGGCAATCAAAAGTTGCCACGCAGCAGCCGAACTATCCGGACCCAGCTGCCTTGGCGGAGGCTACCCATGCACTGGGCGGCCTGCCGCCGCTGGTGACCTCGTTCGAGATTCTGGCATTGAAGCGTTTGCTCACCGATGCAGCGGATGGCAAGCGCTTCCTGTTGCAGGGCGGTGACTGCGCCGAGAGTTTTTCCGAGTGCGACTCCGGTACGATTTCCAATCGTCTGAAGGTATTGCTGCAGATGAGTGTCGTGTTGATTCACGGACTCAAACTTCCGGTGGTCAGACTTGGTCGCTTCGCTGGCCAGTATGCCAAGCCGCGATCGACCGATACCGAGGAACGCGGCGGGGTTACCTTGCCAAGTTATCGCGGCGACATCGTGAATGCGCCGGAATTTACCGCGGCCGCCCGCATACCCGATCCGCAACGGTTGCTCCGTGGTCACGCGCATTCCGCGATGACCATCAATTTTGTTCGCGCGCTTATCGATGGCGGTTTTGCCGACCTGCATCATCCCGAGTATTGGGAGCTGGGCTGGATGCAGCACTCTCCCTTGCAGGATGAGTATCGTCGGATGGTGGAGGCGATTGGTGAATCGGTCCGCTTCATGGAAACACTCGCGGGCGAGCCGCTCGGCAGCTTTTCGCGCGTTGATTTCTATACATCGCACGAGGCACTTGTCCTGCACTACGAGGCCGCTCTGACGCGCCAGGTGCCGCGCCAGAGTGGATGGTTCAACCTGTCTACCCACTTCCCCTGGATCGGGATGCGCACCGCCCAGCTGGATGGCGCGCATATCGAATACTGTCGTGGAATTCGCAATCCGATCGGATTGAAGGTTGGACCCAGCGTGACGCCGGATCAGTTGTTGCCAGTGATCGACGCACTCAACCCGGGCAATGAGCCGGGTCGCCTGACTCTTATCCACCGGATGGGCGCAGCCAAGGTCGGCACCGCGCTGTTGCCGCTGCTCAATGCGGTCCACCGCGAGGGTCGCAATGTGCTCTGGTGTGCCGATCCGATGCACGGCAATACCGAGAGCACCTCGAATGGATTCAAGACGAGACGCTTCGAGAACATCCGCAGCGAACTGGATCAGGCTTTCGATATCCATGCCGCCGCCGGTACGCGCCTGGGTGGCGTGCATCTTGAACTCACCGGTGAAAACGTGACCGAGTGTCTGGGTGGTGCGCGCGACCTGACCGAAGTGGATCTGGAACGCGCCTACAAATCCACGGTTGATCCGCGGCTCAACTACGAACAATCACTCGAGCTTGCGATGTTGATCGTGCGCAAACGCGGTCCCGGCAGGTAGGGTCAAAGTACCCGGCTGATGCGAGCGCAGCTTGGGCTACACTCGCCTCATCACAGCAACGAGCCGCCGCCCATGAATGATGCCCGCATCCCCGGAGTGCTTCCGCGCAGGGAAGGCCAGTTCCTGCTGGTGATCGTGCTCGCATTCCTGCTCTGGTCGGGCATTGCGCCGAATGATCGCCTGACCTGGCTGATGGAAGTGATCTGGGTGATGGTCGGCGTTCCGTTGATCATCATGACCTGGTCACGGTTTCCGCTCACACGACTTCTGTGCTGGCTGCTCGCCATTCACGCCATCATCCTGATTGTTGGCGGTCGCTATACCTATGTCGAGGTACCGATCGGGAACTGGTTCCGCGATACCTTCGATCTTGCCCGCAATCACTATGATCGGCTCGGCCATTTTGCCCAGGGCTTCGTTCCGGCCATTCTCGCCCGCGAACTCCTGCTGCGGCGTACACCCCTGCGCGATGGCGCCTGGTTGTTCTACATCGTCGCCAGCTGCTGTCTTGCCTTCAGCGCGTTCTTCGAATTTCTGGAATGGTGGTCGGCACTGATCATGGGCGGACGAGCCGAGGCATTCCTCGCCACGCAGGGTGATATCTGGGATACCCAGTGGGATATGTTCCTGGCCATGATCGGCGCCATCCTCGCCCAGCTCATATTTTCGCGGATGCACAGCCGGCAACTCGGGATGGCTCCCGCTGCTGGATAAGCGCGGCTAGTGTGGTGTTGCGCACTTGTCGGCACAAACAAAATCGATGGATTCGGCCATGTGGCGAGGCGCGTATCGCCGCCAAGGCTGGTGGCCTTGGCAAGATGCGCAACGACGGCAGGGGCGAAGACGCGATTTTGTGTGTCGCATAGTGTGCAACACCACACTAGCTGGCCGGTCAGTCTTTGGCAGCCGCGCCTGCAACTCTGCCGAGTGCAAGTTCTCGACGAATCTCGTCGCCATGCTGATCGAGCAGGGGTGGCGGCGTAAGCTTTGACAAAGGTGTGGCGGAAAAGCGAACAGGGTTGCTGACCGTTGGCAGTCTCGACTGGCTTGGATGTGCGATGTATTGCAGCAATCCGCGCTCGGCGACCTGCTCCGACTGCATGACCTGATCGATACTACTGACCTGGCCGCAGGGAATCCCGGCGGCCTCGAACAGTGCATGCCAATGCGCCATCGGATGCTGCAGCATTCGGATCTGGATCACGGCGATCAGTGGCGCACGGTGTACGACGCGATCGGCATTGCGGATGTAGCGCGCATCTTCGGCGAGTTCAGGCAGGCCAAGGCTGAAGCAGAGATTGCGAAACTGCTGGTCGTTGCCGACCGCCACCATCAGATGACCATCGGCGACCGTGAACATCTGATAGGGCACGATATTGGGATGCGCATTGCCACAGCGCATAGGGTTGCTGCCACTGATCAGCTGATTCATTGCCTGATTGGCCAGGCTGGCGACCTGTACATCGTAGAGCGCGATGTCGATGTGCTGACCGAGGCCGGTTCGCTCGCGCGCGTAGAGCGCGGCCAGGACACTGGCCGCCGCATACATTCCGGCACCCAGATCGGCGACTGCGACGCCGGTTTTCATCGGCGCGCCATCGGGTTCCCCGGTCACGCTCATCAGCCCAGCCTCGGCCTGGATCATCGCGTCGTAGCCAGCGCGGTGCGCATTCGGGCCGCACTGTCCGAATCCACTGATCGAGCAATAGATCAGTCGGGGAAGCAGCGCGTGCAGACTGGCAAAGTCCAGGCCGTAGCGGGCGAGGCTGCCGACCTTGAAGTTCTCGACCAGCACGTCGCAATCTGCGGCCAGTTCGCGAATCGTTTGCTGAGCCTCGGCACTGGCGATGTCGAGCGCTATCGAGCGTTTGCCGCGGTTGCAGGACAGGAAATAAGCCGACTCGCGGGTCTCGGCGCCGGCATCATCGAGCAGCCAGGGCGGTCCCCATAGTCGGGTGTCATCACCGTATTGCGGACGTTCCACCTTGATCACATCGGCGCCCAGATCGGCAAAAAACTGGGTCGCCCAAGGCCCGGCCAGGATCCGCGACAGATCCAGGACGCGCAGGCCGGTCAGTGGTCCGGACATGGAGGGTTCCTCATTGCATCGGTGTTGGAATGGTTGACTCGTCGGCAGCTGACACCTGATCGCGCAACCGCTACCTTAGGCAATCGGGGCTGATCGTCGCGTGCCGGATTTCGATCAACTCAACGTCTTGCCTGGAGAAAGCGTGCATGGATCGTTCGCTGCTCGAAAACATTACCACCACCGACGGTCGGAGCGCTGCGCGGCTGCTCAGCGAAGAGACCGACGCACGCATTGCCGAACTGCTGAGCCTGATGCATCCCGGCGCGGCGGTCGAGATTCTCGACCATTTCGCGGAGGCGCGACGCCACAGCATTGCCGCGGCCGCCCCGAAGAATGCGGCCCAGCTCTGGCTTCTGGATCACCAGTTCGAAGAAGGCTCGGTCGGGCGGCTGATGGAACGTGCGCTCGCCGTATTCCGCCCTGAGACCACGGTCCAACAGGTTATCGATGCCTTGCGTGACCTGATCAAGAGCACCTTCGTGGTCTATGTGTTTGTTACCGACGCGGACGGCAAGCTGGTGGGAGTAGTGGCGTTCCGTGAACTCCTGTTCGCGCGCAAGGATCAAGCCCTGGCCGAGGTGATGATCCGCAATCCGTTCTCACTGCGTCCCGAGGCCGACCTGGTCGACGCGATGCGTGAAGTCGTCACTCGCCACTATCCGGCTTATCCGGTCTGTGACGCCGATGGACGGCTGCTGGGATCGGTGCGCGGCCAGGTGCTGTTCCAGCAGCAGGCCTTCGAGATTTCGGCACAGGCGGGTTCCATGGTCGGTGTCGAGAAAGAGGAACGCATCAGCACACCGTGGCGTACCAGTTTCAAGTTTCGCCATCCCTGGCTGCAGCTGAACCTGGTGACTGCCTTTATCGCTGCCGGCGTGGTGGGCTACTTTCAGGATGCGGTCAACCAGATCGTCCTGCTCGCGGTATTCCTGCCAGTGCTCTCCGGTCAGTGCGGCAATACCGGTTGTCAGACCCTCGCGGTCACCCTGCGCGGTATGACGCTGGGCGAGCTCAAACCGGGACAGGCGCGTCGCGTTGTCCTCAAGGAGGCTTGGCTGGGCTGGTGGAACGGATTGATCGTCGGCCTGGTCGCTGCCATCGGCATGTTCGCAATGGCGACGATGCAGAAACATCCGGGTGCGCTGACCCTGGCTGGTATCACTGCATTTTCGATGGCGGTCAGCTGCATGATGTCGGGTGCTGCGGGCAGCTTGATCCCGCTCGGGATGAAGCGCATGGGTGCCGACCCAGCCACCGCATCAGGCATCTTCCTGAGTACGGCCACCGATGTGGTCAGCATGGGCGTATTTCTCGGCCTGGCGACCTGGCTGCTGCTCTGAGCGCAGCTCATTGGTTGATGCGCGATACAACCGTCGTCAAGGGAGTGCAAGGTGACAGGTACAAATCATGGCCCTTATCATCGGCTGGGCGGCCCCGGCGGCCCTGGATGCGCCCTTGCACCGCTTCCCGTCGTGGCGAAGCTAGCCTCCGGTGAGACGATCGAAGCGACGCTACTCAGTGCCCACGCTGATGCGACTGAGATTGAGCTCCTGCGCACCATCGCCAAATCGTTGGGCGTCAACTGGGGCCACGATGATTTTGGCTGGTGGGCCATGGTTCCAGGACAAAGCGTGTCCGCAAATGGCAAAAGTGCCGGCTGACAATTCACTCAAGCCGAATCCGCTCGCTGCTCGGTTCTAATTGGGTAAACGGTGGCATCCTGCTGCGGGTGTCGCTGCGGCTTGACCGAATGGGGCGCCGGCCAAGCGGCGCCTTACTCGAATCCGTCGCCGAATATCTGCGACTGATTCGACTGCGTTGCGCGGCAGGCCGGGCCTGCCGATTCTAGGCGGATATTGTCGATCCACCAGCCATCACGAACCTGACTGCCGTCGGTCGTCAATCTGAAGCGCACGCGTGCCGTGGGCTGATTGTCCAGCTGCGGGAGCGCGATGGATTCATGCTTCCACGCGTTGCTGCCGTCGCAACGGAAGACATAACTTGACCAGTTGGTTCCGCCCGCGTTAGTCGCGTATTCGACATGACCGAAATCGTAGGTGGCTTCGGTAACGCAGCGGTGATCGAACTCTAGCCGCACGCCATCGAGCCCGGTGAAGTCACGTGCCGGCGAAGTCAGCGAAGTGTTCACGCCGTTGCCGTAGTTACCTGCGGGGCTATCGCTCCAGAACGTGGTGCTGGTGCCATCGATCCCGATACCGGTTTGCGTTCCCCATGGCGTCTGCGCGGTCCAGCCTGGATTGCTGCCCTGAACATCGTCGACAAAGGCATTGCAGGTCGGCAGCATGCCGATATTGCGCACGCTGGACTGCCCCGCGGTGACCGCGATTGCGCTCACCGTTTCATCGAGATAACCGGGCTTGTGCGCAGTCAGTTCAATCGTTGCCGGAAACGATCGATAGGCATAGCTGCCATCCGCGGCGCTGCTCAGACGGTCACTGCCGATATCCAGTGCGGCAACCAGGGGCGCCGCGGTAATGGCATCGCGCACCGTGCCACTCAGACTGCCGACACTTGCGGGGTCGACCAGGGTGAAGAACGCTGCGTCCGGTGCACCAGTCGCTGCGGCGTCGCTGGCGTGCACATAGAGCAGATGCTTGCCCAGGGAGAGGCCGGTTGTGGCGAGTGCAGCTGAGACGTTTTCGCTGGTGCTGTTGAAGCTGCCATCGCTGGCCGACAATGCCATCGGGACTGCGCCGGCCTGCCAGGGCACCACGTCGAAGTAGGCGTTGGCTGCCGTGATCGCCTGCGTGCTCTGGGTGCCGTTGCTGTTGTTGAAGCGGGTGTCATCGGCGATCGCGCTGACCTGGATCGATTCGCCCGGAAAGGGCAGCTTGGGGCTGATGCTGATAGCGCGCGTGTCTGGACCTGCCGGCAGCTGATAAGGCGCATGCAGCACGCGGGCCGCGTACTTCAGCATCTCCATGTTATCGGGCAGGATTGATGCTTCGAAATTGGCGCAGCTGGCCTGAAAACTCCCGCCGCCGAGTTCGATGGTCAACGAGGGAACGCCCAGCGAGGCATAGGCATTGTCGTCGGAGGCGCCGTCGGCAGGCAGGCTGTTCGACTGCTCTGGACTGTAGCCATTGAACCAGGCAAGGCGACGCCCCAGCGTGATGAGCTGGGTGTTGTTGCCGGTAGCCGGATTGCCAGGGCCGCCGGTCATGCCCCAGGGCCAGAGCACCAGATTCGCCACGCTGTGGATGTCCATGAACAGGCCGCGGGTATCCAGCGCAGCCGGTGTCGTCAGATCAGCCGTCGAGGGTGCGCCCGGACGGCGATCCGGAAAGATGCTGTTGATGTAATTGACGACGGCCTGGTTTTCGGGCTCAGAGCCGGCGCTGAGTCCGCGGTAGGTCTCGGCGGTTGTCGAGCCGGACGAGCCGCCAAACGCACCCCAGCCAAAGGGATAGTTGCGATTGAGATCAACGCCCACCGACGTGCCCGTCTCTGACCCGTGGATGTGGCGATTCTTTCGTTGATTGGTGTTCACGCTCTCAATGTACAAACGCCCATCCGGATTGGCCTGCAGCAGCAGATGGAACTCGTTGTGATCGACCAGCCAGGTTGCGGTGGGATCACTGCCGTAGTTGTCCAGCAGCCAGCGCGCAAAGGCGGTATTGAGCGGAGCAGTCGCGAACTCGCGCGCGTGTACGGCGCTCATTGCGAACAGCTTTGGCTTGTCGGCGAGGATCGCCGAATTGGTGATCTTCAGTACGAATATGTCGAAGCCGGGGTTGCCGCCGGCATCGGTTTTTTCCCAGCTATCGCCGATATCAAGTTTGCTCGCCAGAGTCGGGTAGCTGGCGACCAGGCTGTCCATCAGCGCATAGGTTTCGGCGACCGTGGGATAGCAGGCGAAGCCGGGAATCGTCTTGGCCATCATCGCATCGCGCTGCGCCAGTTCGGCCGAGTGCACGCTGTCGAAACGGGCGCGGATGCCCTGCTTGCTGATCCATGCCCAGTCCTCGTCGCTGGCCTCGAAGATCATGTCGCCGGTTTTCTGGTCATGGATGTAATGGTCGAAACGCTGACCTAGCAGCTGGCGTTCGCGATCATTTTCTGGCTGCACGCGGATCGCGATGCTTGCCGCAATTGTCTCTCCGCAGACTGCAGAGACAGCGAGCATCAGTGCAAAGCGCGAGAGCCGTGTTGGGATACGTAGCGACATGCAAGACACCGAGGCTGGATGCAATCGAACATTCTAGCCGGCAGGCGTCACAAATACAGCCGCGCCCGGATGCTGCGCTGCGGCGTGCGGTTGTCGAGTCCTCGCCTAAAATGCACAGGCCTCGGCTCCGGCCGCGAGGGGAGGGCAACCCGCCTGTGATCAGTGATCGCGGCGGGTTTTTTCTTTTGGGGTGCAGCATCGTTGCGATCCTTTGCCACGCCTTATCGCAGCTGCCCGCCATCTGCGACACTGGCGGCATGCAAAAGCGCAATGTCTCCGCCGCATCCTCTCCCGAACTCGATTCCTGGCTGGACGAACAGGTACTGCAATTTCGCGCCCGCGCCGAGTTGGCGCCGGTCGATCCGCGCTCCAGCGAGCCCAGCATCCGTCTGCTGCGTCAGGCCTTTCTGGCCAGCAGCTTCTTCGCTGAAGAGGCGCGCAGACGGCCGCTGGAGATTGCCGGGCTTATTGCCGAACCGCAGCGCATGCCCGAGTGGTTGGCGCAGCCGGATGAAGGCGTGGACGCCTTCGCGATCCGGCTGAGGCAGTTCCGTCGACTCTGCAGCGTCGCCCTGATCCTGCGCGACCTGGCGGGAATCGACGCGGTGGCCGACACTCTGCGACTGTCCAGTAGCGTCGCCGAGATCTGCATCTCATCGGCGCTCGCGCAGGCCGAGGCGCAACTCGCACAGCGATTTGGCCTGCCACGATCGCACCAGGGCGTGCTCCAGCAGTTGGTGGTGATCGCCATGGGCAAGCTCGGTGGCGGCGAGCTGAATTTTTCTTCGGATGTGGATTTGATCCTGGCATTTCCCGAGTCCGGAAGCAGTGATGGCGCGCGCGCGCTCGACAACGAGGAATATTTCACCCGTCTGGGTCAGCGGTTGGCACAGTTGCTCGGTGATGTCAGCGACGAGGGCTTGGTGCTTCGGGTCGATTATCGACTGCGTCCGTACGGCAGTTCCGGTCGCGTGGCGCTCTCGTTCAACGCAATGGAACAGTACTACCAGCGCGAGGGCCGCGACTGGGAGCGCTACGCCTGGATCAAGGCGCGGCCGGTGGCCGGCGACCTCGCTGCGGGCAGGCGATTGATCGAAATGCTGCGGCCCTTTGTATACCGGCGCTATCTCGATTTCACCGCGATCGAAGGCCTCCGTGATCTCAAAGGCCGGATCGATCTGGAAGTCGACCGCCAGGATCTGGCCGACAATCTCAAGCTCGGGCCAGGCGGTATCCGCGAGCTCGAATTTGCGGTGCAACTCGCGCAGTTGATTCGCGGCGGCCGCGAAGTAGCACTGCGCTGCTCCGGCTTTCTCGAAGCGCTGGCTGCGTTGCAGGGCGGCGGTCAATTCGAACCGGAGATGGCCAGTCGTGTGCGCACCCTGTATCTGTTTCTGCGCCATATCGAGAATCGCGTGCAGATGTACGCCGATGAGCAGACCCATGCCCTGCCCGGAGACGAGGCCGATGCCCTGCGCATTGCCTTGGCGCTGGGTTTTGACGATTTGCCGGCATTGCACAGAGTGCTTGATGACGTGCGCGGCGAGGTGCAGGAGCTGTTCACCAGTACGCTCGATGCGCCGGATCGCCAACGCAGGGTCGATTCCGGCGGTCCGGAAGGAGCGGCGAGCCTTGATCTGCCGCAGTTTTCTGCCGAGGTGCAGGAGGCGACTACGCGCCTGCTGAACAGTCTTCCGGTGCGCCGACTCGATGCGCGGGCGCGCAAGCGCTTCGAACGCGCCCTGCCCCTGCTGATGTTGGCGGCACGCAAGACGGCGGCGCCGGATATCGCAGCGTTGCGGCTGCAACGTCTGCTCCACGCCATCGCCGGTCGACCGAGCTATCTGGCGCTATTGGCCGAGCGGCGGGGCGCACGTGAACGTGTGGCGCAGGTGTTTTCGCGCAGTGCCTTTCTCGCTGAACGGGTGATTGCGCATCCCCTGTTGCTCGATGATCTGCTTGATGCGCGTGTCGATGCCGAGGTCATGCAGCCCGCTGATCTGGATCGGCTGTTCGCCGCCAGTCTGGCGCGGGTGAACGCGGGCGATCCCGAGCTGGAACTGGCCGCACTGCATGAGGCGCGTCAGAGCGCCGTTTTTCGAACCGCGCTGGCCTGGTCAAATCGCCGGCAGACAGCCGGCTTCACCGCCGCAATGCTGGCCGAAATTGCCGAGCGCTGCGTGGCTCGTGTGCTTGCCCTGGCGCGGCGTGACCTGGAGTTGATGCACGGTGCGTTTCCGGAAGCGCTGCTGATCCTTGCCTATGGCAGCTTCGGCGGTGGTGAACTCGGCTTCGGCTCGGATCTCGACCTGGTCTTCGTATTCGATCCCGAGGTCGGTGACGCCGTCAGTGACGGCGCCCGGACGCTTGAAGGTGGGCGCTACATGGCGCGACTCTCGCAGCGGGTCCTGCATTGGTTGAGCACGCCGACGCATGCCGGCCCCTTGTTCGAAACCGATGTGCGGCTGCGACCCGATGGCGCCAAGGGTCTGCTGGTCTCGCCATTGAATGCGTTTCGCGAGTATCAACTGCAGCGCGCCTGGGTCTGGGAGCATCAGGCACTGGTCCGCGCGCGCGCGGTCGCCGGGCCGGTTAAACTCGCCGAGGAGTTCCTCGGCGTACGCCGAGAGGTGCTGCAGCGCGAGCGAAAGCTCGACGAGGTGAAAGCGCAAGTTGGCCGGATGCGCAGCCGCTGGCGTCAGGAGCTCGACCGCAGCAGTCGCGAGCAGTTCGATATCAAGCAGGGTCGCGGTGGGCTCGTCGATATCGAGTTCCTGTTGCAGGGCCTGGTTCTGGCGCATGCACATCGCTTGCCCGAGCTGACCATGACCGGTTCGACCGCGCGACTGATCGACAGCCTCGCGGTCTGCGAATTGATCGCGAGCGCCGATGCCGACTTGCTGCTGCGTGCCCATGAGTATTGGCTGGGCAGGGCGCTCGACTGCGCGCTGGATGCGTCGCCGCGTGTGTTGCCGCGTGATTCTGAAACCGATCAACTGGCCGATGCAGTGTATGCACTCTGCGAACGTTCCGGGTTCGCCGATCAGCCGTCAGCGGACTGAAGATTCGCGCCACAGCTGCAGTACCTGCGTGGCAGCTTCCCCGGTCTCGTTCAGGGCGGGGCGAGTGGACGGGGGATCGTCCCAATCTGCCAACAGATTGCGCGAGCGCAATGCCGCATCGAACTGGCCGAGTTTGCCGTGCACGGGGTTCACCGCGAAGCTGATCACGCTGACGCCGACCGCGCAGGCCTCGCTGAGCATGTTGACCGAGTCAGCGCTGACCACGATCCGGTCGGAGCAGGCCAAGGCCGCCCGGTAGGGATTGGCGCCGTCTCGGGCGTCGATCCAGACGCGGGCGTCGAGCGACTGCGCGAGTGCGCGCAACTGCGCCTGCCAGGGCGCTGGGGTCCGCCGCGAGCCGCACAGCAACAGGCTGCCACTTTCGCGCGCTTGCAGCGCACGCAGTTTTTCTCCCAGTACGACGATCGCTTCGGGATCGAGCGGCGCATCGCGATGCGGGCCACCGATCATCACACTGGTAAGCGGGCGTTCAAGCTCGGCGATCAGCGGCATCGATTGGCGCGCGCTCTGCAGCCATGTGGGATTGACTGCATTGAGCGCGCCAATCGTGGTCAATACATTGCTGCCGCGCAGGGCATCATGCGCCGGTGTGATGACCAGATCGAATTCGGCCGGATCGATGCGCGGATCGAGTATCTGCACGGTGTAGACCGCGGCTGTGGCGCCACGTTTGAGTGCACGCAAGGCGAGCGCTGACTGACGTCCGCAACCGATCGCGATATCAGGCCAGCCAGCGTCCTCGGGAAGCGGCAGTCGTGCCAACGCGCCGGGTACGCCGCGTGGTGAAGTCCAGCGCCAGGGCGCCGGAAAGCGCAAACGAACATGATGAGCAGCGCCGCCCATGGCGCGCGCGAGCGCATCGGCCTGATGAAAATTGCCGGCACGCTCGTCCGTCAGTGTCCAGATGTTGGGGCTCGATGGGCGATCCATGGCGGAAGGTTAGCGCGGGCGCTCGGGCTGCGGGAGTGCGCGCGCTCTGGCTTTGCCATGCGCTTGGCGGCGCCGATACGCTAAGGTTGCGCCGCGTTGGCAGCCAACTTGCGAATCTGCACGTCGACTTTGCAGGCGTAGCGCTGCCACGTTTCCCCTTCTTTGGTTAGGCTTTGCACCCATGAACACAGCACTCGACAACGCCGCGCTCGACCAGCTTTTCCTGGAGGCGCGTACTTTCTCCTCGAACCCCGATCCCTGGCAGCCGCTGCCGGTATCAGATGACCTGCTTCGCCAGGTCTGGGATCTCGCCCGAATGGGCCCGACTGCATCCAATTGCATGCCGGCGCGGATTGCCTTCGTGCGCTGCGCTGAGGCCAAGGCCAGGCTTGCTCCCTCGCTGGATGAAGGTAACCGGCCCAAGACCCTGGCGGCACCGGCAACGGCGATCCTGGCGATGGATATGAAGTTCTACGATCTGCTGCCACGGCTGTTTCCGCATGTCGATGCGCGCGCCTGGTTCGCCGACAAGAGCGAGGACGAGCTGATGCCGGTGACGCTGCGCAACAGCAGTCTGCAGGGGGCCTATCTGATCCTTGCAGCACGCGCCCTGGGTCTCGATTGCGCGCCGATGTCCGGTTTCGACAATGCCGGCGTTGATCGCGCGTTCTTTCAGGGAACTTCCTGGCGCTCCAATTTTCTGATCAATATCGGCTACGGCCGGCGCGACACCCTGCGTCCGCGTGGGCCGCGCCTGGCGTTCGATGAAGCCTGCCAGCTGCTTTGATCGTCGTGGCGCGCCCGCCGCGTATACGTCCTGCAAACCACCCATCAACCGGAGCAATGTCATGAAGCTTGTCACTCTTGTCCCACTCGCGCTGGTCGCGCTGTCCGCGCCGGCGTTTTCTGCCGAGCCGTATGCTTTCGATGCCGCGCATACCAGCATCAGCTACTCCATTGATCACATGAGTCTGTCCGAGATGCATGGTGTTTTCCGCAAGTTCGATGGCAAGCTTCTACTCGATACCACCGACCTCGGCAAATCGAGTGTCTCGGTCAAGATCGATGCTGCGAGTATCGACACCGGTGTCGACAAGCTCGATGCACATCTGCGCACCCCGGACTTTTTTGACGTCGACAAATATCCGGAAATCAGCTTCACCAGCACCGCGGTCGAGGCCACCGGCGCCAACAGCTTCAAGTTGACCGGCGATCTGACCCTGCATGGCGTGACCAAGTCGATCACCCTGGATGCCAGTATGCGGACAATTGCTTCGCATCCGTTCCGCAAGGTGCCGGCGGCCGGTTTCCGTGCCACCGGGACATTGAATCGCTCGGACTTCGGCATCACCACTTATCCAGGTGCAGTCGGTGAGACGGTCAAGATCCGCATCGACACAGAAACCATGCAGAGCCTGCCGGCAGCGACCGAGTAATCCAACGCCGGCGACCGGAATTACCGCCAGGCTGTCTCCGGTCGCCGTTGTCGGCGGCGGCCGGGTGCGCTGGCGCAGGCGAACTCGCCAGCTCGACGGCCCGCGCATGGCGACAGTCATCAGCTAAACTGTGCTCCTGGTTTCCTGGAGTTTTCATGTCGCGTCCCAATCCGGCCACAGACAATCTCAAGCCTGCCAATACAGAGCGCATCGAAACTGTTTGCGCGGCCGATCTGCCGTTGAGCTGCCCGACTCCGGCCATGCAACTGTGGAATTCGCATCCCCGCGTGTATCTGCCGATCGAACAGGATGGCGAGGCGCGCTGTCCCTACTGCGGTACCGTGTTCCGCTGGGTTGGCTGAGTCTGCCGGTTTCTCTGGTCATTGCGCGCTGAGTACCACGACGTCCGTGGAAAAATCCTATACCGTGGTGCAGCTGTTGCCGGCACTCGACTCCGGCGGGGTCGAACGCGCCGTGCTGGAAATCGCGGAGGCTCTGGTCCGCTCTGGTCAGCACGCCGTGGTGGTTTCAGCGGGCGGTCGCCTGGTCCCGGACCTGCAGCGCAGCGGTGCCGAGCACATCAGCCTGGCGATCGGGGTCAAGTCGCCCTGGACACTGCGGCATCTGATCAAGCTTCGCCGCATCATGCGTGATGCCGATATCGTGCACGCGCGTTCGCGGCTTCCGGCCTGGTTGGGCTGGTTGGCCTGGAAGTCGCTGCGCGGTAGCAGGCCGCATTGGCTGACTACGGTTCATGGCTTGAACACACCCGGCTTTTACAGCGCAATCATGACCAGCGGCGAGCGCGTGATTGCCGTTTCAAAAACCGTACGCGACTACATCACCGGACACTATCCACGCGTTGATGCGACACGGATCCGGCTGATTCCGCGTGGCCTTGATCCGACGCGCTTTCCCGTGGGCCACCGCCCGATCGCGGCATGGCGCAGCCGTTTCGAGCGCGACTATCCCGAGGCCGCGGGTAAACAATGGATCTGCCTACCAGGGCGTGGCACCCGTCTGAAGGGACATGACGATGCTCTGCAGCTGCTGGCGGGCCTGCGCGCCAGCGGTGAAAACGTTTGTCTGATCCTGCTCGGCGCGGCGCAAGCGGGCCGCGATGACTATCTGGATGCGCTGCGCGAACGCGCCGCCGGACTGCAGCTTGCTGCGCATCTGGTGATCACGCCGCCACGTTCGGATGTCGCCGATGTCATGGCGGAGTCGGCGTTTGTGCTGCAGTTGTCGCGCAAGCCGGAGGCCTTCGGTCGTACCGTAGTAGAAGCCTTGCACCTGGGTGTAGCGGTGCTCGGCTGGTCGCATGGCGGTGTCGGCGAGCTGCTTGCCGAGCTCTATCCCGAGGGAGCGATCGAGCTCAGCGATCACAGTGGGTTGCTGGATCGCGCGCGCCGATTTCTGCATGTGGCGCCCGCACCGGCGCCATTCTCCGGATATCGCATCGAGCAGATGCAGGCTCTGACCCTCGCGGTCTACCGCGAACTGCTGGAAGGCTCGCGCCTGTGAACAGGGCAAGGATGCATTGGCGCTGGCTGCTGTTGTGGGCCTATCTGGCACTGCTGCCCTTCGGCAGTCTGTGCGAGCTGCCCATGCTGGTAGCAGTTCTGGTTGGCATCACCGACGCATGGAAGTCGCCGTCGCTGATCGTTGATGCAGGCGCAGGGCGTTGGCTCACACTGTTGTTCCTCGCCTACTGGCTGCCCGAACTGCTGTCGGCGCCCGACAGTGTGGCGCCTGCAAAGAGCTGGCTGGAAGTAGTGGCTGATCTGCGCCTGCTGCCGTTCGCCTGGTTCACCGTGGTCGCGCTGCGTTCTTCACCGGCCCGGCTGCACCTGTTGACTGCAACAGCGGGCTTGCTGATGGTCTGGAGCCTTGATGCGCTGATCCAGGCGGCCAGCGGGTACGGCCTCGGTGGGCCGATGTCGGGTGATCGGGTCAGCGGAATTTTCAGTGATGACAATCTGAAACTCGGCCCGGTGCTCGCGACGCTTGCGCCGCTGTCGCTGTTTGCCGCCTGGCAGCGCTGGCGATGGCCGGGACTCGGCTTGGCTTGGTTAATCGTTGGGCTGGCGGTGCTGCTTGCCGGTGCGCGCGCGGCCTGGTTGAGCTATGCCATCGTCACCCTGATCATGCTCTGGCGCAGTGCCGGGTCGCCGCGCCGATTCGTTGTGCTCGGCATGGCGGCGGGCGTGATTGCGGTCGCTGGTCTGGGCTCTGCCTACCTGCTGTCCGAGCGCGTGCAGGCGCGCGTGCAGCGCACCTTGCAGGCATTCAATGGCACCGAGCGTGGACTTGATGATGCACTGGCCATGCGACTGCCGATCTGGAGTGTGTCGGTGCGCATGGCGCGCGCCAATCCGCTCAATGGTGTCGGCGTGCGCGCCTTCCGTTACGCCTATCCCGAGTATGCGCAGACCGACGATATCTGGCTGACCATACAACCCGGTCGCGGTGCCCTGCATGCACACCAGATCGTGCTTGAAGTGTGGACGGAAACCGGCCTGATTGGCATGGTCTGCTGGTTGGCCGGCCTGATCTTTGTGCTGCGGCGCTGGCGTGCTGCATCGGTGACGGATCGCCTGGCCGCCTGGCCCTGGGCGATTGCCCTGGTCTCGATGTGCTTTCCGCTCAATACCCACCTGGCCTTCTACTCGAATTTCTGGGGCGGCCTGTTCTGGTGCCTGTTGGCGATTTTTGTCGCGCAGCTTTCAGCTCCGGTCAAAACGGACGAGGGCGCTGGCTGAGGCGCCAGCCGCGAGACTTTCCGAGGTTTCGATCTCAGTCCGCAGGTTTTGCGCGCGACTCCCGCAGTGCACCGATGGCCATGCTCGCGATTGCGGCCGCGCCGATCACCAGCAATCCCCAAAGCAACCAGCGCCGATAGGGCAGGGCTGCCGGTGGTGGGCGCAACGCAGCGATTCCCCGGATCTTTTCGCGTTTGCCGATCCGCAATTCCGGCGGTTCCCAGTCTGCGCCCAGACGTTCGCGCAGTTGCGCCATCACCGATTCGACGGGATAACTCGGCCGGTAGGCATCGCGATGACCGGCGACCAGAAACATGGGTTCGTTTCCGCCATGAATTACAACGAAACGGTCGGGCTCGTAATACATCCGCAGCGTTGGCACCGTCGCCAGTACGGGTTCACTTCGCAGCTGCCATTGCCGGTTTCTGCTGGTCAGCAGGCGCAGGCGATTGCCCAGCATTGCCGTCGCGCCGACCTGAACATCAAATACCGTCGCGGTTCCGTAGTGCTGCCAGTAGGGTAAATCCGTACTCCTCCCATAAAGGCTGAGCGCTGCCACGGCGCCGGGCTCGCTCAGCACAAACTCTGCAGTGTGCACAGGATAGGGTCCGGCGAGCAGGTAGCCCTGGCTATCGGGCTCCATTCCCTGCAGCGTCGTGGGTAATAGGTCCACGCGGTGTCGGTAGCGGTCGGGCTCGGGGCTGTACTCGGCGCGCACCTGTTCGATACTCAGACTCGACGGCACGGCCATCGCGTGCAGAACAAGCCCACTGGCGCTGATCCCGTCAAACACCAGCCGGGTTTCACCGCGCGAGCTCGCGGCGTCATAGCCCTGATGGCTGCGATCCGGATAGGTGATTCGCCCGGAGATGTGGTCGCTGACCCACCATTGGGTGGTCCTCGGCAACGCCTGCGCTGCGCGCCAGCTGATCTGCAACGAGACGATCTGCGCCTCATGCGCTGCCGGTGACTTCAACCGCAGCGACAGCCGCGCTGGATATTCACCCGGTCCGAGGCGCAGTCCAAAGTCGGCGTCGTCGGACGGAAAAGCCCGCGGCCCCGGTTCAGCGCTTTCAACGCTGGGCATGGGTTCGAACAGCATGCCCTGCATCTGCAGCAGCCAGGGCATGTCGCGCCAGCGTTGGTGATCGAGCGCCTTGAGCGGGCCGAAGCATAGCTCCCGCCCGTTGGCGGTGACCACGCGCAGATCGCGAAGTCCGCTATCGGCAATCGATTCGTAGACCTCGGGCGACAAGGTCAGTACATGCACTTCAGCTGATTCGACGGCGCTCAGCGGGAATCGCCAGCCGAATTCCTCGACTGGCACCGTTGCCTGCGCGGCTGCCATTCCGGCAAGCAATGCCGCGACAGCGCTCGGCAGTAATGCAGCCGGTCGCAGGCGGCGGCCAGTCATGAGGGTTCACCACCTGACTCGCGCGGTGGCATCGGCGCGAAGTAGCCGACCGCGACGAACAGGCCGCCAACGCCGAGCAGGGAGACGATGCCCCAAAGATCGCCGACGAATTGCATATCGATGACCAGCAGTTTTCCAAGCACCAGGCCGAGGACCGAGGCGCCAGCGATCCAGGTGCTCCGGCGCAATCTGTGTGCGCCGATCAACATCGCGGTGATGCCGCTCAGCGTCCAGACGATGGAAAGTGCCGACTGCGGCAGGGCATTGCCGAGCATGGCCAGATCCCAGGCCTCGCCGCCATAGTGATGGGCCAGGCGCAGCGTGCTCGCCGACAGCGCGACGAATCCGAACGCCAACATCGGCAGGCGCAATCCGGCATTGTCGTTGTCGTCGCTGGTGAATCCGCCGAGACAGCGCAGCACCAGGATGACGGCCGCAATCTGGGTCAGTTCGAGCGGATTGAGCACGGGCAACCAGGGCAGTGGTGCCGAACTTCCTGCCATGCCGAGGATAGCCACGGCAATGAAAGCGGCAGCGAGGGCAAACAACGGCATCAGCAGGCTGCGCAGGGACTCGATGCCATCGCGCACGGGAGCCCCGGCCAAGCTCACGCGTTTCCACAGCAGGGTCAGCGGCAGCAGTATCGGAGCGCTGAGTGCTGCGATCCGCCAGCCTTCGCCCAGCGTGGCAATTCCGTCAAGCCAGTCGCGGACTTCCAGCCACAGGATCAGCGGTATTGCCAGCCACCAGACTGCATGCGACCAGCGGATTCCTGGTGAGCCGTCGCGGTCGAGCACGCGCAGGATGAGGATCGATGCGAGTGCGTAGACCGACCAGCCGATCCAGGCCTCATCGGCCAGTGGTGTGCCATGTGCCAGCGTGGTGATGACCACAAAGGGTACCGCCATCAGCAATGCAAACTGGCCGGGCCAGCCGAACGGACGGAAGTGCAGGAAGCGCCGCAGCAAAGCGCCGACCGCGCCGCTCGCAGCGATGAAGACGAGGGCGATCTCGGTCTCGCGGCCTTCGACCGCGTGGCGGTCGATCTCGAACATTCCGGCGACGTACCACCAGATGAAAGACCAGCCCGCGAGCAGCCAGGGCAGGGTAGTCAGGTCATCGCGGCGACGCTGGTACTGGATGGCGCTGAACAACCCGGAGAAGCTCACCAGGACTGCGCCGAATGCGAAGGCGTGCTCGCGGTGCGCTGGCCAGTGATCGACAAGCGCGACCAGCAGGGCGACGCCACCGAGTGCCTGCAAGGCGAGTCCGCTCCAGCGCAGACGACGTTCGTCCTGATCGAGACCCAGCCAGACCAGCAGTGCGCCTTCAACCGCCCATACCGCCGATGTCCATTGCGCCGACAGCGCGAGCGGAATCGCCAGAGTCGCGAAGACCAGGGAAAGTCCCGCATAAGCTTTGCGCCAGCGCGCCAGTCCGGCATGGCGCCAGACCATATAGGCCAGTCCAAGATAAACCGCGGCGAGCACCAGGGCGCTCCAGGCGAGTCCATCCTGATCGTTGCGCAACAAGGCAGCCTGCAATCCGAATCCGATCAAGGGCGTGCCGAAGACCAGTGAACCATCGACGCGATCACGCGCATCCGGATCGGGATTGCGCAAGGCCGGCAGCAACGGGATCAATAGATACATCGCGAAGAACAGGATCAGGAATGGCTCGGTGCTGGCGAACAGTTCAGGTCGGTAGCTCCGATCACCCCAGGCGGCGCCGACAACGAAGGTGAAAATAAAGCCGAGCAGATTGAGCACGCGCCAGCCCTTGCTCCAACTGATCGCGATGATCGCGAGATTGAGCAAGGCGTAGTAGCTGAAGAGCGTGACGTGATTGCCCGAACCCGAAGACGCCAAAATGGGTGCAGCAAAACCGCCGATGATGCCGAACACGGCCAGTCCCAGTGAATCCTGCAAGACCGCAAGCACTGCACAACTGGCGACCAGGGCAAGCAGCAGCGCAAAGGTCGCCGACGCAGGCAGCAGATGGTGCAGTCGATAGGCGGAGTAGATCGTCAGCATCAGGATGCCAATGGCACCACCCTGCAGGTTGAGCGCAAACACCGGCCGGTTGTGGCGTTGACGCCAGCCGATCGCGAGACCGACCAGTGCGGCCAACGCGATCCCGATGTAGCGATACTCGATCGGAAAGGTCAGCCAGCCTTCTGCAGCGGCGAACTTGAATAATGCTCCGGCACCGATAAAGAGCAGTCCGATGCCGACCTTGGCGACCCAATTGCCATCACCCAGCCAGGCCCAGAAGCCGGACGTGGGGGCGACCTTGTTTGTGTACAAAGGACGGACGGCGGCGCGGGCTGGCGCCTGCGCAGCAGCAGTGTCGGTGCTGTCTTGCTCGGTCTCTTCGTCCGCGGCGCGATACGGAATCCGGATCGGCGCCATCTCGGGCTGCGCCGCACGGGCCGGAACCGATCGCTGCGCGGGTTCCGCCGGCGGGCTGTCGACAGCTGTCGGCACGGCTGGCGAGGTGATCGGCGGCGCGCCGACTGGCGCGCGGGCAGCCGCGTCTGCAGTTGCCGATTCTGGATTCCGCTCAGTTGAATCGACTGGCGGCTTGCGCCAATCGTCCGCAGCGCCCGGTGTAGCAACAGACGGCGCGGGCGCCTGCGCTTGACGCGCTGCGATCGCCATCGACTCTGCCATACGCAGCCGACCTTCCAGATGATTCACGCGCTCGCGCAAACTCATCCAGGCACCGATCAAGGCGCCGACGGTGATGCCGCCGAGTAATCCCACAGCCCAGGCGCCGGCCATCCCTGCCCAGACGCCCAGCACCAATCCGATGAATCCCAGCAGCCACGCCATGTTCCCGCTCCCATGAAGGTGTTGTGTTGGATTCTCGGTCGAATCCCCGTCCCCGCGTTCACCTGTGTGAACGGTAGCGCTTTTCAATACTGGACGCAGCTGCCTGGTGACAACTCAGTAGATGCGCGGCTCGCCCTCGGGCCGAGTCTTGAATCGCTTGTGGATCCACAGGTACTCGCTCGGTGCCTCGCGCACCATCTGCTCGATCAGACCGTTGACTGCCGTGGTATCGGCAACAATATCGTCGGTCGGGAAGTTGGACAGCGGCGTACCGATCCTGAGGCTATAGCCCCCGCGTCCATCGCGGTGATGAAAGAATGGTACGACCGCCGCGCCGGCCAGGCGCGCCAGATGATGGGTCGCGGCAAAAGAGTTGGCGGTGATGCCAAAGAACGGCGCGAACACTGAATCCTTGCCACGGATGTCCTGGTCCGGCGCGTACCAGAGCACGCCGCCCTGCTTGACGTGTTTCACCGCAGCGCGCAATTCCTCGCGGGCAAACATCGCGACGGCGTAACGGGCGCGTCCGCGCTTGACCGCCCATTCGAGCGGAGCCTGTTCGTGACGCCGATAGAAGCCGGCAAGTTCGATATGACTGCAGAGCAGACGCCCGCAGATCTCGAGGGTCAGGAAATGTCCCGATAGCAGAAGCACGCCGCGACCCTGCTGGCGAAGTGCCGCGAGTATTTCCAGACCCTCGACACGCTTGACCTCCAGGCCGCGCACGCGGCCCCACCAGGCACGGGCGAATTCATAGCTGCCTTCGCCGATCGAAAGAAAGCTTCGCCGCAACAGGAGTTCCCGGCTACGCAGATCAAGCTCGGGAAAGCAGAGCTCGAGATTGCGTCGCGCCACGCGGACGCGCGCCCGCCCGATCAGCTTGAACAGTCGGCCAATCATGCGACCCAGTGGTCGGCCGACCCTGCCCGGCAGATTGCCGAACAAGGCCATCGCGGCAATGCCGATCCAAACCACCCAATGCCGGGGCGCGAGCAAACTGAAGTCCTTGGTCATCGGCAAAGCTTAACGTGAACCCGTGCAGTGGAGGTTCAAAGCGGGCGGACCTGGTGTGGGCCGCGCGACTTGTCCACATCGGGCGCGTAGATGCCCCGTCCATTCTGACATCGGTCGGGTGCCGGCCTCGGCTATGCTGCGCGCTGCGCCGCTCGCTGCCTGCCGATGTATTTCCTGCGTCATCTGTACAACCTGACGATGCGTCTATTGACGCCGGTGATCCTGTATCGCCTGGCCTTGCGTGGCCTGCGCTATCGCGAATATTTCGGACGCTGGCGCGAGCGTTTCGGATTCTTCGCCGATCCCGGGCTCGATCAGACCATCTGGGTTCACGCGGTTTCGGTTGGCGAGGTCAACGCAGCTGCACCACTGATCGAGGCCCTGATGCACCGCTTCGAGGGTCAGCGCTTTGTCATCACGACGGTGACCCCGACCGGTTCGGCGCGCGTACAGAAGCTGTTCGGTGATCGGGTCTTTCACGTCTATCTGCCCTATGACCTGCCTGGCTCGGTCAAGCGTTTCCTGCGCCGAGTGCGGCCGCGACTTGCCCTGGTGATGGAGACCGAGATCTGGCCCAACCTGTTCTATTACTGCCAGCGCATGCGCATCCCGATCGTGGTCGCCAATGCGCGTCTGTCGGAGCGCTCGCTGCGTGGCTACGGGCCGGTCCGCCCGCTCGCGCGCGCCGCGATCCGCAGCGCCAGCTTTGTGGCCGCATCCAGTCAACAAGATGCAGCGCGTCTGCAGCAACTGGGGGCTCGACCCGAGCGCATGCAGGTGGTCGGCAACGTCAAGTTTGATATGCGCATTCCGCCCGGACTGGAGCGCGTCGGCAAGGTGCTCCGCGAATACTGGGGCGAGGCGCGACCGGTCTGGGTCGCGGCGAGTACGCATGAGGGTGAGGAAGTGCCGGTGCTCGAGGCGCATACCCGTGTGCTGCGACGCTTTCCCGATGCTCTGCTGGTGATCGCACCGCGTCATCCCGAACGCTTCCGGCCAGTTGCCCAGCTTTGCCGTGGCTATGGCTTTCGCACCCTGACCCGCAGCGACGACACCGTCGCCCGCCATGACACCCAGTGCTTCGTTGCCGACACCCTGGGTGAGCTGATGAACTTTTTCGCCGCCAGCGATGTCGCCTTCGTAGCCGGCAGCTTCGATCCGATCGGTGGACACAATGTGCTGGAACCGGCGGCGGTGGCGGTGCCGGTGGTGGTCGGACCGCATACCTTCAATTTTGCCGAGATCACCGAGAGCCTGATCCACGACGGCGCTGCCCTGCGCGTCAAAAATCCGGTGGAACTCGGTGACACCGTTGCCCGACTGTTTGCCGAGCGCGAAACGCGGCGGGCGATGGGTCTGGCGGCGCTCGCCGCGATGGAACGCGAGCGCGGAGCCGTCGCGCGTATCGTCACAATCGTCGAGGACGTGCTCGCCCATCCGGTTTTTCCAGGCTCGTAAGCACTGGCTGGCCAATTGTTCTGGTGACCGCTACCTTGGTTGCGGCGAGTCACTCAGCGGAGCGGTTATGCCGGCTGCCGCGCGAACCCGCTCGACATCGAGATCACGAATCAGATTGCGCAGGTTTTTCCACATCCAGTGGTGGCCGTAGCGGGATTCGCGCATTTCCGCGAGTGCGGCTTCCTTGGTCCAGCCCTGAACCACAATCCGATACGCTGCCACCATCGTGCCGGTGCGATCGGCGCCATGCTTGCAATGCACCAGCACGGGTTGGTTGGCCGGGTCCTGCACGATCTTCAGGAAACTGACGATGTGGTCCTCGGTGAGTTTCCAGGTGCGGATCGGAATATGCAGACGGCGCGGGCCAGTCTCCGGCGTCAGATCATCGGGATCGGCATCCCAGCGCAGCGAGACGACGCTGCGAATCGGTGTGCTGTCCAGCGCGTCGAAGCCATCGGACCCCGGCATCGCGCTGCGATAGAGCGCCGGCGAGACCTGATGGTAGTTGGACACACCATCAGGTGCTGCGGCTGCCGCTGAGGCATCGACCAGGGCCGGTGCGATCAGCAGCACGCAGAGCAGATGACCGCCGAACCAGCGGTGGATGCCGCGCAGCCAGTGCGGTTCAGGCTGCTTCATGGTTCACGCCCGCGATGCGCCCGCGCAGCGAATTGCTCATCGCTTCGGTGATCACCACTTCAATGAGCTGGCCGATCAAACGCGGTTGGCCATCAAAGTTGACCATGCGATTGTTCTCGGTGCGTCCGCACAACTGGCGCGGATCCTTCTTGCTCTGGCCTTCGACCAGAACAGTCTGGGTGCTGCCGAGCATCGCCGTGCTGATGGCAGCGGCGCGCGCATTGAGGTCGGCCTGAAGTCGAGTGAGGCGCGCGTGTTTTTCCTCCGCCGAGACTTCATCGAGCAGGCTGGCCGCCGGTGTACCCGGCCGACGCGAGTAGATGAAACTGAAGCTCTGATCAAAGCCGATGTCGGCGATCAGCTTCATGGTCGCCGCGAAGTCGCGCTCGGTCTCGCCGGGGAAGCCGACGATGAAATCCGAGCTGATGCAGATATCCGGGCGCACCTCACGCAGCTTGCGGATTCGCGCCTTGTATTCGAGCGCGGTGTGGCCACGCTTCATGGCGGCGAGGATGCGGTCGGACCCAGACTGCACAGGTAGATGCAGATAATTGGCCAGCTTGGGCACCCGCGCATAGCATTCAATCAGGCGATCGGAGAATTCCAGCGGGTGCGACGTCATGAAGCGGATGCGACCGATGCCGGGAATCTGCGCAATGGCTTCGATCAGCAGGGCCAGGTCGGCGATCTCGCCGTCGTGCATTGCGCCGCGGTAGGCGTTGACGGTCTGGCCCAACAGATTGACCTCGCGCACGCCCTGTTCGGCGAGCGCAAGCACTTCAGCGATCACATCATCGAATCGACGCGAGACTTCCTCGCCGCGGGTATAGGGCACCACGCAAAAACTGCAGTAGCGGCTGCAGCCTTCGATGATCGACACAAAGGCGGTAGGGCCTTCCATGCGCGGCTCGGGCAGGTGATCGAACTTCTCGACTTCCGGGAAGCTGATGTCGACCTGGGGCCGCTGCTCGCGCCTGCGTGCCTCGATCATGGCAGGCAGCCTGTGCAGGGTCTGCGGACCGAACACCAGGTCTACGTAGGGCGCGCGCTTGATGATGGCCTCGCCTTCCTGCGAGGCGACGCAGCCACCGACGCCAATCACCAGCTGCGGATTTTTCGCCTTGAGCTCCTTCCAGCGGCCCAGTTGCGAGAACACTTTTTCCTGCGCCTTCTCGCGGATCGAGCAGGTATTGATCAGGATGACATCGGCATCCTGCTCGGTCTCAGTCAGTTCCATCCCATGTGCGGCCGCCAGCACGTCACGCATCTTGTCCGAGTCGTACTCGTTCATCTGGCAACCATGGGTCTTGATGTAAAGCTTGCCGGACATCGCATTGCCGCTTTTCAAAGGGGCGCGGATTATAGCTCCCCCACCCAAGGTAGCGCCCGTTCGTCAAGTGGGCGGGCTGGCTTTTTGCAGGCGAGTGCAGGAAACTCTCGGTCCGGGGCTTGGTCCAAGAGGCTCTCAAGATTCAGGAAGTGTGCTGATGCTGCGAATTTCGCTGACCCTGCTTTTGCTACTCGGCGCCTGGTTGATGGCGCCCGCCGCCGAGGCGGCCAGTAGTGTGCATACCTGCCGCGGCAAGAACGGCGTGCTGACCTATACCAATCTGCCGTGCAACCGTCAGCATGTATCGATCACCAGCTCGCCTACCCCCGCGCGGGCCGCCCAGCGCGCCGATGTCTACTACAAGCATACCCAGGGTGGCGTGGTCGTTTTTTCCAGCAAGCCGCCGCGTGGCCATCGCTATGAAACCGTACTTGTGGGCGGCTGCTACGCCTGCGGGGTGCGCTCATCGATCAACTGGAATTCGATCAGGCTCAACACTGACGACTACGCCACCGAGATCAGCAATGCCGCGGCTGAGCATGGCGTCGAGATTGCCCTGGTCCGTGCCCTGATCCACGCCGAATCCGCGTTCAATCCGATGGCGCTTTCCAACAAGGGTGCGCAGGGGCTAATGCAACTGATGCCGGCAACGGCCGGCATGTACGGGGTAACGGATGCCTTCGACGCCAAGCAGAACATCAAGGCCGGCGTGCGTCATCTGGCCGGACTGATCAAGCGCTACAACGGCGATATCAGCCTGGTCGCCGCCGCCTACAACGCGGGCGAGGGAGCGGTCGCCAAGTACCGCGGCACGGTGCCGCCGTACGAAGAAACAAAAGTCTACGTTCAGCGGGTGACCCTGTTGCGACAGCGCTATCTCAACGCGCTGGCGGGTCTCGGCGCGAGTTGAGCCGCATCAGCGGCGCGGGGTCAATCCGGGCTGGCGCATCAGTTCGAGTTCAAAGCTGAGCGGAATACCGGCGCGGGTGGCCGCCAGTTTGACCTTCGTCCCAGGTGCAAGCTCGGCCTCGCTCATGCGCAGGTCGGCGCCGTCGGCCACGGGTTTGCCATTGAATTCCAGCACGATGTCGCCGGGCCGTAGACCCGCTTTCGCTGCCGGACCATCAGGCAGCAATTTCGCGACCAGGGCACCGCGCTGCGATGCCGTGCCGCCAGCGGCCGGAGAATAGGGTGCATCGTAGTACTCGGCACCCATCCAACCGCGGATCACCTCGCCGAACTTGACGATCTGCTCGAGCACGTCGCGGGCGGACTCGGCCGGAATGGCGAAGCCGATACTCAGGCCCTCGCCGAGATACACCGTATTGATGCCGACCAGTTCACCCTGGGTGTTGATCAGCGCACCCCCGGAGTTGCCGGTGTTGACCGCCGCATCGGTCTGCAAAAAGTTCTCAAAACGGGCACTGCCGAGATTGTTGCGCCTGGTTGCACTGATCACGCCCATGGTGACCGTGCGATCGAAACCACGCGGATTGCCAATGGCCAGCACGACATCGCCGACTTCGAGCTTGCTCTCATCGGCATAGCGCGCGGTCGGAAAGTTGCTGCCCTCGATCTTCAATACGGCCAGGTCGGTGGCGACGTCGCCGCCGACCAGGGTCGCCGTGGTGACGCGCTCGTCCCAGAGGCCAATCCGGATGAACTGGGCACCAGAGACCACATGCAGGTTGGTAAGGACGTGACCCTCGGCGGTCATGATTACCCCCGAACCGACCACGCGCTCGAGTTGACGTACCGGCGAGGAAGCCTCGGCATAGCGCCGCCAGGTTGGATCGCCGAACAGGGGCGCGGCCGAACTTGTCACCAGCCGCTCAGCGGAAATGCTGACCACCCAGGGGCCGGCGCGCTTGACCGCCTGTGAATACGAGGTCGGCGCGACAGTCGTCTGAGCCGGAACCGGCACGTTGCGACCACCGAAATGTTCGGGAAACATCCGCGTCAGCACAAAGGCGAGCGCCAGTCCGATCACGGCAAACTGGGCGACAAACTTGAGGACTGAGGCAAGACGCTGCATGGCAACTTCCGGAAAATCGGTAGCCATTGTGACAAGGGCGCCCGTGTTTTTGTAACTGCCGGAAAATCCAGGCCGACCCAGGCCCTGCAATTGTTCCGACCGGGCAATCGTCTGCCCCGACCGGGGCTGCGTGATCGCGCGCCCGTTTGATTGTCGGGCCAAGAAGGCTTCCGCTACACTGCGCGCTTTACCGACTGCCCTTCGTTCGACTTCGGGCGCGGTCACAACAAAGAATTCAGCAACTTTTCGGGGTGCCGTATGGCAGATCAAGGTGTCAACCACGGGCGGAGGCGGTTTCTGACTGCAACGACCGCTGTGGTCGGCGGGGTAGGTGGCGTGTTCGCTGCCGTGCCCTTCGTGAAATCCTGGCAGCCGAGCGCCCAGGCCAAGACGGCCGGCGCGCCGGTCTTGCAGGACATCAGCAAGCTTGAGCCGGGGCAGAGGCTGACCACCAAGTGGCGTGGGCAGCCGGTGTGGATCATTCGCCGAACGCCCGAAGTGCTGGCTGCGCTGTCCAGCCTGGACAAGCAGTTGCTTGACCCGGACTCGCTGGTCAATCCCGAGCAACAGCCAGCCTACGCGGCCAATGCTTCGCGCGCGATTCGACCGGAAATCGCTGTGATCATCGGCGTCTGCACGCATCTGGGCTGCGCGCCGAGCTTTGTGCCCGAGATGACGCCTCAGGAATTCGATGGCGAGTGGAAGGGTGGTTTCTTCTGTCCCTGCCACGGTTCGCGCTTCGATATGGCAGGCCGCGTCTACAAGAATGTGCCGGCACCGCGCAATCTGCGCGTGCCGCCCTACCATTTCGTCGACGACAACATGATCGAAATCGGCGTTGATCCAGTGGCGGAGGCGGCATAAACCATGAGCAACGCCATCAGCAAGATCATCGACAGCGGCTACGGGTGGTTCAACGAGCGGGCCCCAGGCGCCACCGCCTGGTACAACCGGCACGTCGGCCAGTACTACGCACCGAAAAATTTCAACATCTGGTACTACTTCGGCTCACTGGCCATGGTGGTGTTCGCCAATCAGATCCTGACCGGTATCTGGTTGACCATGCACTACAAGCCCGACGCCCTGCATGCTTTCGATTCCGTCGAATACATCATGCGCGACGTCGACTGGGGCTGGTTGATCCGCTACATGCACTCGACCGGAGCCTCGCTGTTCTTCGTCGTGGTCTATCTGCACATGTTCCGCGGCATGATGTACGGCTCCTACCGCAAACCGCGCGAGCTGGTCTGGGTGCTCGGCTGCGTCATCCTGCTGGTGCTGATGGGCGAGGCCTTCTTCGGCTACGTCCTGCCCTGGGGTCAGATGTCGTACTGGGGTGCCCAGGTGATCACCTCGCTGTTCGGCGCGATTCCGTTCATCGGTGAGAGCCTGCTCGAACTGATCCGCGGCGATTATCTGGTCTCCGACGCCACGCTGAATCGCTTCTTCGCCCTGCACGTGATCGCGCTGCCGCTGGTGCTGGCTGGCTTGATTTACCTGCATCTGATGGCCTTGCACGAGGTTGGGTCGAACAATCCCGATGGCATCGAGATCAAGAAGAAGAAGGACATCAACGGCAAGCCGCTTGACGGTATCCCGTTCCATCCGTATTACACGGTCAAGGACCTGTTCGGCACGGCATTCTTCCTGCTGATCGCGGCCTTCATCGTGTTCTATGCGCCAACCCTGGGTGGCTGGTTCCTCGAGCACGACAATTTCGTCGCCGCTGATTCCCTGGTGACGCCGGATCTGATCAAGCCAGTCTGGTACTTCACTCCCTACTACGCGATGTTGCGTGCGATCCCGGCGATGTTCGGCTCGCAGTTCCCGGGCGTGGCGGTGATGGGCGGTGCAGTGCTGATCTTCTTCCTGCTGCCGTGGCTGGATCGTAGCCCGGTACGCTCGATCCGCTACCGCAGCACATTTGCCAAGGTGATGCTGGCCCTGTTCGTGATCTGCTTCTTCTGGCTCGGCTACTGCGGTACCCGCCATGCCACGCCGGCGCTGACCCTGTCCGCACAGGTCTGCACCGTTTTCTACTTTGCCTTCTTCATCTTCATGCCGTGGTGGTCGCGCATTGGCGCGACCAAGCCTGAGCCTGAGCGCGTGACGTTCGATCACTGAGTCCAGACCATGAAAAAACTGATCGCTCTCATATTCGCTACGCTCGCCTTCGCCTCCGGCACGCCGGTGCTGGCCTCGTCGGCCGGCGGCCCCAACCTCATCCTTCAGTCGGATGCCAATGTCAACGACCGCGAGTCGCTGCAGCGTGGCGCCAAGTACTTCATGAACTACTGCCTCTCCTGTCACTCGCTCAAGTACATGCGTTATTCGCGCATGGCCGAGGATCTGGGTCTGACCGAAGAAGAGGTGATGGGTTCGTTGAATTTCACCGGCACCAAGTTCGGCGAGACGATGACGGTCGCAATGCAATCCGCCGATGGCGACAAATGGTTCGGCAAGGCGGCGCCCGATCTATCGCTGACGACCCGCGTCAAGCATGGCGGACCGGACTGGATCTACAGTTACCTCAAGTCGTTCTATGTCGATCCCAGTCGGCCGCTCGGATGGAACAATCTGGTTTTCCCGGCCGCCAGCATGCCCCATGTTCTGTGGGAACTGCAGGGCACCCAGGCCGCCGTCTACGAGACCCATGAGTCGCACGATGCCAATGGCAAGCCGACCGAGGTGCAGGTGTTCTCGCATTTCGAGCCGGTCACCGCCGGCAGCCTGAGCGGCAAGGAATACGACCAGGTCGCGCGCGATATCGCAGCCTTCCTTGAGTATGTCGGCGAGCCCGCGGTCGTTCAGCGCAAGAGCATCGGCTGGATCGTCATCCTGTTCCTCGGTCTGTTCACCTTCGTCACCTGGTTGTTGAAGACCGAGTATTGGGGCGACGTGCATTGATCGATCCGGCGCATCCGCGCCGGCTGCCGCGCTGAGTCTGCCGGGGCCCACCCGGCAGGCGCACCGGCTCGATCCTTGGACGGTTTTCCCCAACCTGCCCTATCCACACGGAATTCCGCTAGGCTTGGGCCTTGGAGGGTGCCGTCGTGAGCATATCCAGCAACGCGAGTTGGGGTGCAACCAAACGCAAGACGGCGACCTCAGCCGTACGTGCCCGAACCGTATTGACCTTGTTCTCCGGACGCGATGACATCGACAGCCACCGTGTTCGCATGGTGCTGACCGCCAAGGGCGTCGCGCACGAACTGGTCATTGCCGATCCGACGCGCCCGCCCGAGGATCTGCTGGACCTCAACCCCTACCAATCGCTACCCACCCTGGTGGACCGCGACCTTTCTCTCTACGACGTCAACGTGATCATCGAGTACATGGACGAACGTTATCCGCACCCGCCGCTGCTGCCGGTCGACCCGCTTGGCCGGGCGCGCGTGCGCCTCGGTGTAAAGCGCATCGAGAAGGACTGGCTGAGCCTGGTCGAGACCATCCTCACCGGAGCCAAGTCGGCCGCCGAGACGGCGCGCAAGGGACTGCGCGACAGCCTGATTGCCAGTGTCCCGGTATTCAAGGCCTCAAAGTTCTTTCTCAATGCCGATATGTCGATTGCCGATATCGCGTTGGCGCCACTGGTCTGGCGCCTCAACATGCTGGGCGTTGTGCTGCCGCGCGAAGCGCATTCTGTGATCGAGTATGGTGAGCGGATTTTCCGCAATCCGGCCTTCCCGAAGAGCATGACCGATTCCGAACGCCATATGCGCAACCTGCCATGAGCGAAGTCAAGATGAGCAGCAATCGCCCGTATCTGTTGCGGGCGGTGTACGAGTGGATCAGCGACAACGCGTTGACGCCCTACTTGCTCGTGGATGCGCGCATGGGCGATGTGCGCGTACCGACGCATGCGATCAAGGATGGCCAGATCGTGCTCAATGTCGCCATGCGGGCGGTCTCCGAACTCGAGCTTGGCAATACCGCCGTGCGCTTTGCCGCGCGTTTCAATGGTGTCAGTCAGCAGGTCGACGTGCCGGTGCATGCGGTACTGGCGATTTACGCTCAGGAAAACGGGCAAGGCATGATGTTTCCGCCCGAGCTCAATGCCAGCCTGCCCTCGGATCCCGAGCCGCCTGAGCCCGACAAGCCGCCGCGCAAAGGTCCGCAACTGCGCGTGGTGAAGTAGTCGCCGCTTTCACTGGCCCGCGACGGTCTGCGCAGGCCGCAATTTCGACTGGAGTTCAATGAAGACTTTCCCCGCCATGCTGTTGATTGCCCTGCTTGCGATGGTCGCGGCGGCCGCTGGCATGCTTTCAGCCCATTATCTGCGCTCGGAAGCTGGCCCTGTAAGCGCGCCGGCCGCACCGGGTTTGCTGGTCGGCAAGCCGGCCCCGGACCTGATCGTGCCGCGCGCAGATGGTGGCGAAATCGATCTGAAAAAATTGCGCGGCAAGACCGTGCTGATCAACTTCTGGGCAACCTGGTGTGGCCCCTGCGTTGAAGAGATGCCCCTGCTCGATCGGTTCGCCAAACAACGCGATGCTTCCGGCCTGGTCGTGCTCGGCATCGCCGTGGACGACAAGGAATCGGTGGAGGAGTTTCTCCGCGAACATCCGGTTGGCTATCCGATTGGATTGGGCAGCGCCGGTTCGCCCGACGAGTCCACCGTATTTGGCAATCGTCGCGGCGTATTGCCTTACTCGGTCCTGGTTGATCCCTCGGGTGTCATCCAGCGAACCGAAGTGGGATCGTTCGATGAAGAAGAGCTGGAAGAATGGGTGGACCGGGTCGGTGACTGATTGTTCGCTCTGATCGGCAATCGCGCCGATCGCGGACAGTTCTCTGCCCCATTGCGCCCGCGCCCGCGCCGCTGGCAGGAGTCTCATCCAGGTCAACATCCGACGGGAGCGCGCAATGGCAGGGATCAGTCTGTTTCAATCGAGCACCGCAAAATTGCTCGGCATCGGCTTTCTCGCCCTCTTGATGGGCATCCCCTTGGGTATGGTGTCGGGTCTCAGGCAGGAGCGCGAACAGCGCCGCAGCGAGGCCGAGCACACCATCGCCGAAAGCTGGGGCTCGGCGACGCGGGTCGCCGGCCCGGTACTCGCCGTCCCGCACCTGCGTGTGTTCACGGACAAGGAGGTCCGCAGCGAACTCTGGACCTGGTGGTACCTGTTGCCCGAGCAGCTGGATGTCGAAGCCGGAATCGAAGTCAGCGAGCGGCGCAAGGGAATTTTCGCGCTACCGGTCTATCTCGCTGACGTAAAATTGAGCGGCCATTTTGGCCCGGCGCGCGGTTCCTTGTTGCCGTCGGAGGGCGAGTTCAAGTGGGAACAGGCGGTGGTCCTGCTTCCAGTCTCAGATCCGCGTGGACTGCGTCGCCTGCAGACGCGGGTAGCTGACGACGCCACAATTCGATTGACCCCGTCGACGCATCAGGTCGCTGGGATGACCGCGTTCAGCACCTTGCCGATAAAGCTCGACGCCGACAAGCCGCTGGATTTTTCGTTCTCGCTGAGTCAGGCCGGTACCCGACACCTGGAATTTCTGCCGATGGCGCGTACCTACCAGGCTACGCTCGACGCGGGCTGGCCCGATCCCGATTTTTTCGGCGCCAGCCTTCCGCTTACTCGCCCGGAGAGCAAGCGAGGTGGATTTGCCGCAGCCTGGCAGGTGCTCGAATACAACCGCAGTTTCCCCAATGTCTGGTCGGGCAATGGCCTGAACAGCGAAGCGCTGGATGAATCGGCCTTTGGTGCGCGGCTGTATCGGAGCGCCGATGTCTATCAGCAGAACGAGCGCAGCACCAAGTACGGCATGCTCTTCATTGCGCTGACCTTCGGTGTGTTCTTCCTGTTCGAAACCCTGCAGCGCCTGCGCGTGCATCCCGTGCAGTACCTGCTGATCGGCACCGCACTTGCGACCTTCTACTTGCTCCTGCTCGCCGCCTCAGAACACATCAGCTTTGCGATGGCCTATCTGCTCGGATCAGCGGCCCTGGTGCTGATCATTTTTGGCTATTGCACCGCGGTGCTGCGCTCGCTCAAGCGCGGACTCGGAATCGGCGCCTGGCTTGCCGTGCTCTATGGTGTCTTGTATGTGCTGATCACCCGCGAGGATTTCGCCCTGGTCATGGGCGCATCGATCATCCTGTTGCTGATCAGCTTGACCATGTATCTGACCCGCAAGGTCGACTGGTACAACATGGCTCCGGCTGCAGATCCGCAGACCATTCCGAGCCCGCCGCCGTCCGCACTCGAGCCATAGCCAAAGCCATTAGCAATCCCGTCCGCTCCGCAGTTCAGGGACAATGCCATGATGAACATACTAGCGCTCGATGCTTCCACCGAGGCCTGTTCGGTCGCGCTGCTGAGCCAGGGCCGGCTATTGGCGCGGCACGAGTTGGCGCCGCGCCGGCATGCACAACTGGCATTGCCCTTTGTCGATGCTCTGCTGGCCGAGGCCGGTATCGGCAAGCGGCAGTTGGACGGAATTGCTGTCGGTCGCGGCCCGGGCGCGTTCACGGGTGTCCGCCTGGCCATTTCATTGGCGCAGGGCATGGCCTTGGGCCTCGATATTCCCGTGTTGCCGGTGTCGTCGCTGGCGGCCTTGGCACAGGAAGCGATCGAGGAGCGGCCCGAGTCGCTGGTGCTTGCCTGCATTGACGCGCGCATGGGCGAGATCTATGCGGGCATCTACCGAAGGGGAGACGATGGTCTGGCCCGATTGGCTGGCGATGAGTGCGTGGGTCCGGCCGCCGCCGTGCCCTTGCCGATCGGCCGGCGCTGGGTCGTGGTCGGCACCGGTTGGTCGAGCTATCACGAGGTTTTGGCTGGACGCATCGGGAAGCCTGAATTCGCCGACGGCGAGCGCTATCCGCGCGCCACGATGATTGCGCGACTGGCGGCGCCGCGGCTGCTTCGTGGCGAGGGTGTGGCGCCCGAACTGGCCCTGCCCACCTATCTGCGCGACAAGGTCGCTCTGACCACGGCCGAGCGTGCGGCGGGATGACTCCGGCAGCTTGCCGGCGACGACCTCAACGCGCGCCAATCGGCACAACGCCGAGGTCGCGCGCGGCGCTGATATCGATGATCTGGTATTCGGGCTTGGCGGCGTCGCCGAAATTGCCGGCGGCGGCCTGGTATGTGGAATAGCCGCGTCGGGTCGCATCGGTAAAACTCTTGAACGAGGCGTTCTCGTCGATCTTGCCGTTCTTGCCGGGCTGTAGGGAATCCAGCCGTGTCGTCTCCAGGTAGGCGCGTTCGCCGCCCGGTGAAAGCTCGAACGCGAGCAGCATATGACCGGGCACAAGCACCAGGGACGGATTCAGATCGATCTTGCGCAGCACCGATGCCATCAGGACGCTGCCATCGACGCAGTTGGCCTGGTTGTTCTGCCAGGACTCGTCGAGAAAGCGCACATGCTGTGCCAGTACTTCGTGATTGCTGTTGCCAGTGCGGGTGATCGATGAGTAGTGGATGCCACGCTGCTGCAGCGCATACCAGATCGCGAACACCTGCTTGAGCACGAGCTTGGGGTCGCGCTTCTGATAGCCGTCAAAGCGCTTCACGACGCGCAGCGCGAGCGCGTCGGACAGAATGCTGGTCACGCGCGGATGATCCTCATCGACATAGGCGGCGAACATCCACGACAGGTCGGTGGAAGATTTTGCACTGCTGATGAAATAGGGCGCGTCATTGATAGAACGCATGCGCACGCGCAGACTGCGTTCCTCGGCAGCGCCCTTGCCCAGACGCACACTGAAGTTGATGGTTTCGGGCAGCGGCTGGCGTAGCGAACGCAGCCGATCGAAATCCCAGGCCAGGGTAGGGAAGATTGAATAGTGTTTGCCAGCAGTCGGCAATTCGGCGTCGATGTAGGAGGGTCGCAACCAGCCCGGAAGTTCGACGCCGATGCGAACCTTCTGTCGATTTCGCTCGGCCAGCACACGCACGCCGATCAGGCCATTGCTGTCGCCGATGACCAGGGCGTTGCGGTTAGGGCTGTCTGGCAGGTTTGCCGTGGCGAGCACCAGGGCGGGGAAGATCTGGTCGCGCGGACTCAGGATCGGCGTCCAGTCGGCGCCCCAGGCAACTTCAGTCATTGACGCCAGGCACAGAAGCGCCGCCAAAAAGATTTTCTGCACTGACAACGCCCCCGGACTGCTGCAAGCCATTCTGACCGTAGAAACGGCCAACGCCAAGGCATCCGGACAATGCGGTTCAGGCGCGATTGCATAGCGATCGCCAGCGCGGCAATAATCCCCGCCTGCGCGGGTGTAGTTCAATGGTAGAACTGTAGCTTCCCAAGCTACTAGCGTGGGTTCGATTCCCATCACCCGCTCCACCTACGGGAATCCGCATGAGTGCCGAGGAGTCAACTGCTGGCCGACGTATCCTCGGCTGGCGCGAGTGGTTGGCCTTGCCGGACCTCGGAATTCCCGCGATCAAGGCGAAGCTCGACAGTGGCGCGCGCAGTTCAGCCCTGCATGTCGAGGCTCTGGAGGAATTCCAGCGCGACGGCGTCGACTGGGTGCGCTTCAAGCTCGATCCGATCACCCGGTCGCGCAAGCGCGCACGCTGGATCGAAGCGCGCCTGTCTGATCGGCGCGAAGTCACCGATTCCGGTGGCGGCGTGAGTATGCGCCCGTTCATCAGGACCGATGTCGTGATCGGCGGTGAACGCCTGTCCATTGAAATCAATCTGACCAATCGTCGCGCCATGCTGTTTCCGATGCTGCTCGGCAGAACCGCGATGAGCGGTCGTCATTGCATAGACCCCGCGCTGAGCTATGTGCTCGGCGAACCCAAATCAGGCACTACCGCATGAAAATCGCGATTCTTTCGCGCAACTCGAAGCTGTACTCGACCAAGCGACTGGTACAGGCGGCGCGCGAGCGCGGCCACAGCGTGCGCGTACTCGATCCTCTGCGCTGCTACATGCGGATCGAGCCAGGTGAGTTCACCATGCACTACAAGGGCAAGGCACTGCCGAAATTCGATGCGGTGATCCCGCGCATCGGCGCTTCGATCACCCGCTACGGTACCGCCGTGGTCCGCCAGTTCGAGATGATGCGCGTGTTCACGCCGAACCGTGCCGAACCGATCATGCGCGCGCGCGACAAACTGCATGGACTGCAACTGCTCGCACAGCAGGGGCTGGGTCTGCCGGTGACCGTATTCGGAGACAACCCGGACGACACCACCGATCTGCTGTCGATGCTGGGCAAGCCACCGCATGTGATCAAGCTGGTCGAAGGCTCACAGGGGCAGGGCGTGGTACTGGTTGAAACCGCAGCGAGTTCGCAGAGTGTGGTCGAGGCTTTCCGCGGCCTCTACGCAAACTTTGTGGTGCAGGAATTTATTCGGGAAGCCAAGGGCGCGGATATCCGCTGTCTGGTGGTCGGCGGCAAGGTTGTTGCTTCGATGCGCAGACAGGCACGCCCAGGCGAATTCCGTTCCAATCTGCATCGTGGTGGTCGCGCCGAGCAGGTGGCCCTGAGCAAGGCGGAGAAAGAACTCGCGAAACAAGCTGCCTCGGTGATGGGTCTGGGCGTTGCCGGCGTCGATCTGCTGCGCTCCCGTCGCGGACCACTGGTGCTCGAGGTCAACTCGTCTCCGGGCCTGGAAGGCATCGAGGCGGCTACCGGCGTAGACGTCGCCGGCGAGATCATCTCCTATCTTGAAGGGCGCGAGCGTCGTCACCGCGCCCGCAAGCCCGGCTGAACCCCAGTGATACCAGCGAATCTGGTCCCGACTCCTTTAACTGGCTCTTAACCCGTGCCACCGTAAAGTCGCTACACCTTGTTCTTGCTGGATTTCCGCAAGGAAAGCCCAGCGGATTATGGTAATCGGGGCATGTTTAGGCCCAAGGTCGGGACGCCCGCCTTGGGCCTTTCTTTTGCCCGCGGCTGGAGCACACCAGCCCGAGCGGGTCTCTTGCAGCTGATTCAATCCGCGAACGGAGTCGCTAAGCTATGCCCATGCACATCCTCGTCATCGAAGACAATGCCGATATCGCCGCCAATGTGGGCGATTACCTGTCGGATCGTGGGCACGTGGTCGATTTCGCGCCCGATGGGGTATCGGGTCTGAATCTTGCGATGCGCGAGAATTTCGATGTCATCGTGCTCGATCTCACCCTGCCCGGCCTCGATGGACTGGAAGTCTGCCGGCGTCTGCGCCAGGCGGCCCACAAGTCGACACCGATCCTGATGCTGACCGCGCGCGACACGCTCGAACAGAAGCTTGCCGGCTTCGAGAGTGGCGCCCAGGATTATATGGTCAAGCCTTTCGCGCTGCAGGAACTCGAAGCCCGCATCAATGTGCTCGGCACGCGCACCCGCGGCAATACCTCGCGCCTGCTCCAGGTCGGCGATCTGCAGTTCCAGCTGGACACCCTGACGGTGGCTCGTGGCGGCAAGTCGATCACGCTCAACCCGATTGGACTCAAATTGCTGCAGTGCCTGATGGAAGCGTCGCCGGCGGTGGTCACACGCAAGGAAATGGAGATGCGCGTCTGGGGCGAAGAGCTACCGGACAGCGACTCGCTGCGCGTACACATCCATGGTTTGCGCGCCGCCATCGACAAGCCCTTCGGGCATCCGCTGATCCACACCCGTCATGGTATCGGCTACAGCCTGAGCGACCCGGATGCAGTATCGGCGTCGGCTTAGAAGCCGCATCATAATCTCGTTTTTGCTGTTCGGAACGCTGCTGACCGCGGCGTTTGCGATTGCTGCGCTGATGTTGCGTGGCTATCTGGAAGACCAGCTGATCGGCCGCTCCCTCGATCTCGAAATCGATCACTACGTCGAAGAATTCCGGCGCGATCCAGCCTCGGATATCGCGATTTTTTCGCGCATTCAGGGCAATGTGTTCAGTGAGCGCAAGCTGGCCCTGGTGCCATTCGCCTGGCGCGATCTCGACAACGGTGTGCACACGATTGTCGATGATGATCAGAGCGGTGGTCCGCGTTCTTATCAGCTCGCCGTGCGCAAGTTTCCGGATTTCTGGTTTTTTCTGCAGTACGACATATCGCATGAGCTGGAGTTGCGCCGCTGGCTGGTCGGAGGATTGATCGGCGTGGTCATTCTTTTCTCTGGCCTGTCAGCCCTGATCGCGTTCTGGGCGGCCTCTTCGGTCATGCGCCCGGTCGCTGATCTGGCGCGCAGATTGGAGGGGCTGACCGACTCCCACGGCCTGGATCGCCTGGCACCACATTTCGCCGATGACGAGGTCGGCCAGCTTGCCGCCAAGCTTGATGACTATGCCAGTCAGTTGACTCATCTCGTTGTGCGCGATCGCGAATTCAATGCCGATGTGTCGCATGAGCTGCGCACACCGCTGGCGGTGATCCGCGGCGCCACCGAATTGCTGCTGAGTCAGAATGAACTTCCCGAAAAAGCGCGCCAGCGACTGCTGCGGATCGAACGTGCAGCGCGTCAGTCGACCGAATTGACCGATGCCTTGCTGCTGTTGTCGCGCAACGAGCGCCAGTCGCCTGCCCAGGGCGAGAGTACCGATGTCGCCAGTGTCGTCGATCTCGTCGTCGAGACCCACCGCGCCGCGATCGGCAACAAGCCGATCGAAGTCGTGATCGAGCGCAACGCCGATACCCATGTCGACGCACCGGCGGCGGTGCTGTCGGTTGCACTGGGCAATCTCATTGGCAATGCCTTCAAGTACACCCCGGAAGGCATCGTCACCATCCGCGTCGAGACCGATCGCGTGGTGATCGAGGACAGTGGCAAAGGCATCAGTCCGGTCGAAGCCGAGCGTCTCTTCGATCGCGGGTTCCGCGGCGCGACTGCCACCGGCAAGGGCGCCGGACTCGGGCTCGCGATCGTGGTGCGGCTCTGCGAACTTTACGGCTGGCGGGTCAGACTGGCCCCGCGCGAAGGCGGTGGCGCAGTTGCCACGCTGATCTTTGCCGCAAGCAGCTGATCCCGCGCGATGCCCCCGCGCCAGTTGTTCTGCCCGCCGCCTTCCCGTATCATGCGCGGCCCCGCGTCGACCTGCGGGGCGATACACCGGAGAGGTGGCAGAGTGGTCGAATGTACCTGACTCGAAATCAGGCGTTGGTGTAAGCCAACCGTGGGTTCGAATCCCACCCTCTCCGCCAGTCCAAAGAAAAAAGCCGCCCACGGGCGGCTTTTTTCTTTGGACTGGCGGAGAGGGTGGTTGTATCGAACCCACCAGGGTTCGACAAAATCGCCGGGAGCGATTTTGGACAGCCGACGGCTGGCCCGCGCAACGCGCGGGCGGGGCCCAGGGACGGGCCCCGCAATCCCACTGCGGGGGACTCGCAGGTTGCCGATCGGCGGCTCTCTTTGGGTCTGGCGGAGAGGGTGGTTGTATCGAACCCACCAGGGTTCGACAAAATCGCCGGGAGCGATTTTGGACAGCCGGAGGCTGGCCCGCGCAAAGCGCCCGGGGCCCATGGATGGGTCCCGCAATCCCACTGCGAAGCACTTGCCGATTGCCCGCGTGCTGCTTTTCCCTCCGACTGGCGAAGAGATTTGTTGTATCGAACCCATGGGTTCGGCAGATTCAACGGAACCCGCTACGTGCAGTCGACCCAGGACGCCAAGTCCAAGCGAGTTTGCGCGATCCCTGGTGGTGTGGGATCCGTCAGTTCAACGTGACTCTCGGTGTTGCACAAGTTCTGGGGGAACACTGCCAAGCAGTGCTCGCCCGACTTGGACGATGTGTAGCGTATAGCCTAGAATCCAGCCGCGACGACAAGTCCAGCGAGCACTTGTCCATGCGCAGGTATTTCGAACTGCGTCGGCCAAAGGCGCCAGTTGCTTGCCATTACAGCCTTTTGCAGCTGAGCGGGAGTGCGAACAATTTGGACCTTCCGCTGATTGATCCGCCGTGCTTTCATGGCCCGTCCCACCTTGGGCGGCATCCTGAATTTGGCAAGCACTCTGCAGAGCGGTGCAAGCGCCGTCAGGCTAGTCAAGTCGAACGCATTTGTGATGACTCCGCTAACCATGACGACCGAGTGGCTTGTCTTGGGCAAAAGGGCAAGCTCCTCTCGCGTCAACCCTCCAAGGCGGGTTTCTCGTGCGATGCCATATTTTTCTCGGTATGCCGTTTCCGTGGTTGACGCGATGTAAAGCGCCGGCCAAGGCGCTCTGATGTCCTGCGGTATGTCTCTGCCAACATTGAACCGCCCGCCAACTCCGAAAAGGCTACCCGCCGGCGAAAGAGGGTCGAGTGAAAACCGGTGTTCGACTATGCGGCACCAACGCTCGAAGCTCACTGTGCATGATCCTGCCGCCTGCAGAGCGGAGACGATTTCGTTCCGAACCATGCTGCGCTGTGCTTCAAATCCGAAGTACAGCCAGTGGTGTAACTCGTCAAGATGCTTGGATAGCTGATTCCAGCGGTCTAGGTCTGTGTCGGTGAAGCGCTCAAGCTCAAGTATGCCTTGAGTGCTCGACGCGGATTTTCCCGATCCGTTGTTGGGGATTGGTTGTGGCTTACTTCGTTTCGCCACCGGCGACCTTCCTCGCGTGCGCCGATTCGCGTGCCTGTTCAGTTAGCGCGCTCACGATAAATTTGCGAAGTTTGTCGTACCGTCCCAGACGGATCATGTCGCGTGGAGACACCTCGCCCAGCATAGGGTTGTTCGTCTTGAACCACAGGGCCGTCTTGTCCGCATCGCCATCAAAGATGCCGGCAACCAGGTTGATCACGGTGCCGATCTCTTCTAGGCGTTCGCGGACTTTTTGCGGAATGGCATTGTCGTAGCGAACGGAAGTCTCCGCGACCTGAGAAATCTTGGAGACCTCTTGCTTTTTCAGGTTCAACAGTTCGGCAACCGCTTTCGCGTTGAATTGCTCACCGTGGCCAAAATTCAAGTAGTCCCGCTCGGGGACGTTTGCGAACAAAGCTGCAACTGCCAAGGTCTTCTCCGGCGCCATGAATGGATGATCGTGCCTGCCAAGCATTCGCTGACCACGAACTAACCACAAATGTACCATGTTATTACCACGAGAAATATCTTGGATTGCCATGATGCTACGAGCCCGTCATATCGCCGTTGACGAAGGACGATGACCGTCAAGCGGATTCACCGGGCGCACAGTTCCCGGGCGGCCGCAAACTTGGACGGCGTGGGGGCTGGGATCTTTGCCAACACAATGACAGGCTCCTTCTGAGTTCTATACTGCCCATCCCCCGAATCCTAACCCGAGCCAACCCATGAGTCTGATTGAAGTACCTGTGTCCTATGGCGAATTGCTCGACAAGATCACGATCCTGCAGATCAAGTCGGAGCGGATGTCCGATCCGACGAAGCTGGCCAACGTGCGGCGCGAGCTGGATGCATTGAACGAAACCTGGGGCAGGGCGGCGGAATCGAAAATCGATATCGGCGAGCCGCTGGCGGCGCTGAAGGCGGTCAATCTACGGCTCTGGGTGATCGAAGACGACATCCGGATCAAGGAATCGCTTCAGCAGTTCGACGATGAGTTCATCCAACTGGCGCGCTCGGTCTACTTCGAGAACGACGAGCGCGCACGCTTGAAGCGCGAGATCAATCAGCAACTGGGTTCGGCCCTGGTTGAAGAGAAGTCGTACCAGGATTATCGAGTGCGCGGCTGAGGCTGATGATCAACCGCGGTGGCCAGCGTCTCGCGATTTCATCAGTGCGTCCAGCCGCTCGATCACCGCAGTCGCCGAGATCAGTTCCATCACGCCGGGTCGCTCGATCCGGCGGCCCCAGCGGACCTTGGATGCGGGCTTGCCGAGGAATTTTTCGGCAGCATCTGCATATCGATTGATCGTCCAGCGCTGATCCGAGTACGGTCCACTGCGGCGCGCGTCGGTGGCTGCATGCAGACCAATCACCGGGGTGCCGACGGCATTGGCCATGTGCATCGGGCCCGAGTCTGGTGTCAGCAGTACGCTGGCGCGTTCGAGCAGGGCAAGCAGTTGCTTGAGTGTGTCCTTGCCGATCAGGTCGGTGATCGGCGTATCGAGCCGAGCCAGGATCGCATCGCCCATTTCGCGCTCGATGGGGCTTGGCCCGCCACAGAGGAGCACACGCATGCCAAGCACAAGATGCGCATGACGCGCGACCTCGGCATAGCCCTCGGCATTCCAGTTGCGCAGTCGGTGACTCGAGCAGGGGCTGATGACCAGGCTGGGCTGATTGCCCGGCAGGTGCAGTTGCGCAAACGCACGGTCGGACTCGCTGCACGGGATATTCCAGCTCGGCGTTGACGCGGGCAGTCCGATCGCGTCGCCGAAAGATGCCAGAACATCCAGCACGTGCCAGCCCGCATCCGCGGCGATCCGACGGTTCACGAAAAGACTGTGCAGTTCCTTGCTGCGCGACCAGTCGTAGCCGACGCGCGTGTCCGCGCTGATCGCACTGCCGAGCAGGTTGGCCCGCAGCGCGACCTGACACTGCAGGAGCACGTCGAAGCGCCGCCCGCGCATGCTGGCACGCAGCTCGCGCCAGGCGGCCAGGCCGCGCTTCTTGTCGACCACGACAAACTCGACGCCAGCCAGGTCGCCGACCAGTTTGAACTCGAATTTTCCGATGATCCAGGTGATCCGGGTTTCCGGCCAGAAGTGCTGCAAGCGGCGCACGAGGGGAACGACATGGGTGACATCGCCGAGCGCCGACAGGCGGAAAATGCACACGGAATTTGGGGGTTGAAAACTCATCGCTGAAGACCGCTACACTTTGAGCCAGCAACATACCGCATTCGAATCCGCATAGCGTCTCCGCATGAATATCTGCACAGCACCCATCGTGTCCGGCGAGATCATCTACGACGCCTCGCGCTGGTCGCCGGATCAGGCTGCACCGGTTTTCGACGATCTCGACGCGGCGAGTGTCGAGCGGCGCGGTCGCGGTGATGTCCGCATTCTTCAACTGCCCTTTGCCGAGGCGATACTGCGTCATTACCAGCGCGGTGGCTGGGCTTCGCGGATCTCCCGCGACTGGTATTTCTGGTCTGGTCGTGAGGCCACGCGTCCATTTCGCGAGTTCCGACTGACCGCGCACCTGTTTGCGCTGGGTCTGCCGGTGCCGCGTCCGCTCGCGGCGCGCTACCTGCGTTCGGGTATGCGCTATCGCGCCGCCTTGATCACCGAGCGCATCGCGCGCGCGCAGACCCTGGCCGAATGCCTGCAGGCCGGCGCCCATATCGCCTGGCCGGAGCTCGGGCGGGTGATTGCGCGATTCCACGCACAGGGGCTTTGGCATGCCGATCTCAACGCCCATAACCTGATGGTGGACGCCGACGGCAAGTGGTGGATGATCGATCTCGATCGCAGCCAGCTGCGCGCCCGCTCCGGCGCCTGGCAGCAGCGTAACCTGGCGCGGCTGCAGCGATCCCTGCTCAAACTCGGCGCGGCCGAGCGCGTTGCCGGATTCGACAGCAAGGCTTGGCCCGCGCTGCACTCGGGCTATTACTCGTCGTGAGCGCGGCTCCAGTATAATGGTCGCATGAGTACAACCTGGAATCTCCGCTTTCTCGGCGTAGGCAGCGCGCAGGCGGTGCAACTCGGCTCGGCTTCGGCCGTACTGGAGCGCGACGGCGCGCCCGTGTTGATGATCGACTGTGGTCAAGAGGCCTTGACCGCCTACGTCGAGCGCTACGGCGCGATGCCGATGGCCCTGTTCATCACCCATGCGCATCTGGATCATGTCGCCGGATTCGAGCGGCTCTTTTACCAAAGCCTGTTTGATCCCGCACGATGTGGCAAGGTGCGCCTGTACTGCGCCGCTGCGCTGGTGCCGATCCTGCAGGCGCGTCTCGCCGATTATCCCTCGCCGGTGGCTGAGGGCGGTGCCAATTTCTGGGACGCGTTCCAGCTGGTCCCGGTCTCGCGCGGTTTCTGGCACGAAGGGCTGTGGTTCGATGTCTTTGCGGTACGCCATCATGTGCCGGGTACGGCATTCGGGCTTGCCCTGCGCGGCGCGTTCCTCTGGACCGGTGACACCCGGCCGATCCCGGAACTCATCGCGGCGCATGCCGACGCCGGTGAAGCCATCGCCCATGATTGCAGCCTGCAAGGCAATCCCTCGCACACCGGTCTGGAAGATATGGAGCGCGAGTATGACGAGGCTATGCGGGCACGGATGATCATCTATCACTACGCCTGCGCCGACGATGCGCAGGCGCTGCGTGCGGCAGGATTGAAAGTGGCCAAGGCCGGAGAAGCCTGGGCACTAGGCCCTCCTTGGTCCGGAATGCAGGCCTGCGCACGGGCTTGGGGACAGGCGTGAGCAGAGCAGCGGCCACCGTGCCGCTCGTCGATACGCGTGATCGACGTGGACGGCCACTGCAGGATCTACGCATCTCGGTTATCGATCGTTGCAATTTCCGTTGTCCCTACTGCATGCCGGCCGAAAAATTCGGCGGTGCGGGCGCGTTTTTGCCGCGCAAGGAATGGCTCAAGCCGATCGAGATCGAGCGGCTGGCACGCGCCTTCAGCGCGGTCGGTGTCCGCAAGCTTCGATTGACCGGTGGCGAACCCTTGCTCCGTGCAGAGTTGCCGGAAATCATTGAACGGCTCGCGCGCATCGAGGGCATCGCGGATCTTGCCCTGACCACCAATGGCGCTTTGCTGGCCGCACAGGCGGTGTCCTTGCGCCGTGCCGGGCTGCGCCGACTCACGGTCAGCCTCGACGCCATCGATCCCGAGGTTTTTGCCCGCATGAGTGGCGGCTACGGCGACGTTGACAGTGTGCTTGGCGGAATCGATGCTGCCGTCGCGGCCGGATTTCGCTCGATCAAGATCAACACCGTGGTCCAGCGTGGCGTCAACGAGGACCAGGTCTTGCCCCTGGTCCGACGTTTCCGCCAGACGCCGCACGTGGTGCGTTTCATCGAGTACATGGACGTTGGCAACTGCAATGGCTGGCGTCGTGAACAAGTAGTGCCAGTTGCTGAACTGCGCGATCGCATCAATTCCGAATTTGCCATCGAGGCCCTGGCACCGAGTATCGATGGCGAGGTGGCGACGCGGTTCGCGTTCACTGATGGTGCTGGCGAGATCGGATTCATCGGTTCGGTTTCCCTGCCGTTTTGCGGTGACTGCAATCGCGCGCGTATCTCGGCCGAGGGCAAGCTGTTCACCTGCCTGTTCGCCAGCCAGGGGCGCGACCTGCGCGAGTGGTTGCAGTACGACGATGCGGCTCTTGCCGAACGCGTTGCCGCACATTGGTCAGTGCGCGCGGACCGCTACAGCGAGCTGCGCGCCGAGCGCGAGGCCGAACCGCCGCAGCGCATCGAAATGTTCCGGATGGGTGGCTGAGTGGCCGGTTCGTCGCGTCTCAGTCATATCGATGCCGGCGGGCGTCCAGCCATGGTCGATGTCGGCAGCAAGCGACTCAGCCAACGTCAGGCGACTGCCAGTGCTGAAGTTGTATTTCCCGCCGCGGCGGCAGCAGCGCTGCACGCGGCGGATCTACGCAGCAAGAAGGGCCCGGTCATCGACACCGCGGTGATTGCCGGCACCATGGCAGTCAAACGCACGCACGAGCTGATTCCGTTCTGCCATCCCCTGCTGCTCGATGCCATCCGCTTCGAGCACCAGTTTATCGAACCCACGCGCCTGCGCCTGCTCTGCACGGTCGCCACGTTGGCGCGCACCGGAGTCGAGATGGAGGCACTGACCGGGGCAAGCATCGCCGCCCTGACCGTCTACGATATGTGCAAGTCGCTGAGCCTGGATATGCGGATCGAGGCGATTGAGGTATTGCGCAAGAGCGGCGGAAAACGTGACTTTGATGCCAGCAAGTCGGCAAGCAAGGCTGCCAGCAAGGCGGCCAGCAAGGCGGCCAGCAAGACGCGGCAACCCCGGCGCCTTCGGGCAGCAACATGAAAATCCGCTTGCGCCATTTCGCCAGCCTGCGCGCGGCGGCGGGCACCGAAATCGAGGAATTGGAACTCGACCACGCTGACCCGATTCAGTTGTATGAAGAAACTGCGCGGCGCCACGCCTTGCGCCTGCCCCGCGAGCGACTGCGCCTGGCGATCAATGGCGAGATAGTCGCTTGGCAGCAGGTCCTGCAGCCGGATGACGAAGTCGTTTTCCTGCCGCCGGTCTCTGGCGGATGAAAAGCTTCGCGCTGTCGGAATCACCGATCGACGTCGCCATCCTGCGCGCGCAGTTATCCGATCCCCATTGCGGCGCCATCGCGAGTTTCGAAGGGATCGTGCGCGATCACAATGAGGGCCGTCCGGTGCAGCGTCTTGAATACCAGGTCTATGCCGAGTTGGCGCAGCGTGAGGGTGAATCGATCGTGGCGGCGGTGGCCGACGAATTCGCGGTGCGTCGGCTGATCTGCGTGCACCGAGTCGGCGCCTTGGCCATCGGTGATATCGCGGTCTGGGTTGGCGTCGCCGCCGCCCATCGTGGCGCAGCATTCGATGCCTGTCGTCGCGTTATCGATGAGGTCAAGTTGCGCGTGCCGATCTGGAAAAACGAGCACTACGCGGACGGCGAATCGGGCTGGCTGCATCCTTGATCTTGATGCGGGCGAAGCCCGCATCAAGATCAAGGATGGGGCGCGTATCTCCTAACCCCTCCCCGGCCCTCCCCGAACATCGGGGAGGGAGCAAGCGAAGCGCATTGCGCCGAAAAAAGCCCCGCACCCGTCGCATCAACAAGGCCGGCGACGCGCTCTCCAACAACCGCCCAAAAGGTCGGTGGGCGGCGCATTCAGGCCGATTCGAGCCAGGTGAACGGCGATGCCTCGCGGTCGCCGCCGTGCATCGTGCGCAGGGCACGCACCACCTGGCGGTGCAGGGTCTGCACTTCGCCATAGGGCGACTGGAAGGTTGCGCGGTAAGCGGAAACCAACCAGCGGCGGACGCCGCCGACCCGCACCTGCAGATGCGGCGAGCGCACGCGAGCAAAGGCCACCGCGGCTTCCACCGTCCAGTCGGTATCTTTTTCTTCTTGACTGGCGGAGCAGCCTTCGGCCCGGGTCAGTTCGGCGAGTGCGGTCAGGGCGATCTTGCGACGCTCGGCAGGGTCGAGCTCCTTGATCGCAGCACCGACGCCATTGAACTGGCGCAGCATCTGCAGGTAACGCGCGAATGCCGTGGTCCGTTGCATCACGCGCGCGGTCATCGGAGCTGCGGGATTCGGGACGATGTTCATATTGAAGTTCTCGATGACCTCGGGTGCGGTCAATGTGCCCGCAGGTTCGCGCGAAGTTTGGCGACCCAGTCACATTCCGCAGCATCGCTGGTCCAGTTGCGCGGTTATTGGGTTTGCGTGCAGGCAGCAATGTGATTGCGATCACAGAGCTGCGTGCTGGCTTTCACCCAAGCGCGCTGCCTACGGATCGAGTCCTCAGTTGGCGAGCCGAGCAAGCACCTGGCCAAGTCTCACTGCCTGGCCAGCGGCAAGGCTGGAATCGAGTTCGACGACAGCGGAAGGCAGTAGCACGATCACCGTTGATCCATAGTTGAATCGGGCCATTTCATCGAATCGGGCGAGTTGGATGGCTGGCGAGCGATGCGCATAATCGCGCTCGAACACACGGCCGGCATAGGGTGGAATCTCCACGCCATTCCAAACCGTCTCGACGCCCGAAACCAGCAAGGCTCCGACCATCACCAGGCACATCGGTCCGAACTCGGTGTCGAAACTGCAGACCAGGCGCTCATTGCGCGCGAACAGTCTTGGCACATGGGCGACCGTTCCAGGTGAGACACTGAACAAGCGTCCCGGCATATGCCGGGTGACGCTGAGGCTACCCTGCCAGGGCATATGGACGCGGTGGTAGTCGCGTGGCGATAGATAGATGGTCGCGAACGATCCGTTCCGAAAGGGCAGGGCGGCACTGGCACTGCCGAGCAATTCCTCTGCGCTGAAGTCGATGCCCTTGGCTTGGAAGATGCGCCCATCACGAATCGGTCCAAGCTGCGAAATCCGACCATCGGCCGGCATCAGCAGGGTGCGTGGATCGGCGTCGGGCTGACGTGCGCCCGGTCGCAGCGCACGGGTGAAAAATGCATTGAAATGTTCGTAGCTGTCGATGTCGGCGGATGCCGCTTCCGACCAGTCGACGCCAAATCGTGTGGCGATCTGCCGGATCAGGAAATTTTTCCAGGGCCTGAAGCGGATGCGGGTCAGCATCAGCATCAGGCGCGATAGCAATTGATGCGGCAGCAGATATTGCGCAGCGACCAGCAGGCGCGTCACGGCGCACTGACCAGCTGGCGCAGATCGCTGGCGATGGCCGTCGCGACGTGGGGTGGACGGATGATCCCGACTATATTGACGGCACGATCGAGCACCACGAATTGTGCACTGTGGTCGACGTTGTACACGCCATCCACGTCGGGCTGGGCCGCGTAGATCACGCCAAGCTGGCGGGTGAATGGCTCAAGTACCGGGTCCGCCGCGGTCGCTGCGAGGATACGCGGCGAAAAATGGGCGGCGTATTCGCCAGTCGCGACCGCGCTATCGCGGGCGGGGTCGACCGAGACAAAGACGAACCGCGGGCGCTGGGCTTCCGGCAGATCGGCCAGCGATTTGTCGACCGCTGCCAGGGTAGCCATGGCCGTCGGACAGACATCCGGACAGTTCAGAAACCCGAAGAACAGCACCGTGTAGCGGCCCTGCAGGCGCTCCCGGTTCAAGCGGCCGCCATCACTGGCGTCCAGGTCAAAGTCGCTCAGGGCACGCGGTGCGCCGTAGGCAAGCAGGGCCTGATAAGTAGGCGCCGGCGGCTGCTGGCTGGAGCGCAGGCCCAGCCAGAGGCCGAGGCCGGCAGCGATGGCAATCAGCACAATGATCCAGGGGAGTCGTGACATCGGTCGGCAAAATTCCAGAAGGTTGTCCAGTATAGCGACCGGCTCTGCCTATAATCCGGGCATGACCAGCGAACTGAAAACCATCATCGACCATATCCGCTACGGCGCCTCGCAGTTCAATGCCGCCGGGCTGAGCTTCGGCCACAGCTTCGACAATGCCCTGGACGAATCGACGCAACTGGTGCTGCATGCTCTGCATCTGCCACACGATCTGAGCCCGGTGTACGGGCAGTCGCGCCTGACCAGCGATGAGAAGAAGGCAATCCATGCCCTGTTCCAACGCCGCATCGCCGAGCGCAAACCGGCCTGCTATCTGACCGGCGAGGCCTGGTTTGCCGGGCTGAGCTTCAAGGCCGATGAGCGCGCCCTGGTGCCGCGCTCACCGATTGCCGAATTGATCGAGGCCGATTTCGAGCCTTGGCGGGCCGGCCGTGAAATCGGCCGCGTGCTCGATCTCTGCACGGGTGGTGGCTGCATTGCCATCGCCAGCGCGCATCATCTTCCCGATGTGCTGGTGGATGCCGTCGACCTCAGTGAGGCCGCGCTCAGCCTGGCAGCCGAGAATGCCGAACGCCTGCTGGTCACCGACCGCGTGCGTCTGATCCAGTCGGATCTGTTTGCCGCGCTCGCTGGCGAGCGCTACGACCTGATCGTGACCAATCCGCCATACGTCACCCGTGAAGAAGTCGCTGCGTTGCCGGATGAGTATCGGCATGAACCCGAATCCGGTCTGATTGCAGGCGAGGACGGTCTTGATCTGGCACTACGAATCCTGCGCGACGCGCCCGAGCATCTCAGCGACGCCGGCTTCCTGATCTGCGAAGTCGGCGAGTCCGAGCGCGCCCTGGTCCGACTGCTACCGCAGGTGCCCTTTGTCTGGATCGAGTTCAAGGTCGGCCAGATGGGCATCTTCTGCATCGAGCGCGAAGATCTGCTGACCTGGCACCGCGAGATTGCGGCGCTCGCTGCCGAGCGCGAAGCGCGATGAGCCACAACCGCTTCGGTCATCTGCTGACGCTGACCACATTCGGCGAAAGTCATGGCCCAGCCATCGGCTGCGTACTTGATGGCCTGCCGCCAGGTATCGAGATCAGCGAGGACGAGTTTGCGCACGACCTCGAGCGTCGTGCCACCGGGCGCTCGCGGCATACCTCGCAGCGTCGTGAGGAAGACCGCGTCGAGATCCTGTCGGGCGTTTATGAGGGGCGCACCACCGGCACCGCTCTGGCCCTGCTGATCCGCAACACCGATGCGCGCAGCAAGGACTACGACAATATCCTGCAGCAGTTTCGCCCGGGCCATGCCGATTACACCTACTGGCAGAAGTACGGCATCCGTGATCCGCGTGGCGGCGGACGATCCAGCGCACGCGAGACCACGATGCGGGTAGCCGCCGCCGTGATTGCGAAGAAGTGGCTGCGCCAGCAGCACCAGATCGAGGTGCGTGGTCACCTCGCCCAACTCGGACCGCTCAAGCCACGCGCGTTCGACTGGGCAGCGGTCGAGCAGAATCCGTTTTTCTGGCCCGATGCTGGCATGGTGCCCGAACTCGAGCAGTACATGGACGATTTGCGCAAGTCGGGCGATTCGATCGGCGCCCGCGTCGATGTCATCGCCGAAGGTGTGCCGCCGGGTTGGGGCGCACCGATTTACGGCAAACTCGACGCCGAGATCGCCAGTGCCCTGATGAGCATCAATGCGGTGAAGGGTGTCGAGATTGGTGCAGGCTTCGCGTCAGTGGAGCAGAGCGGCAGTGCCCATCGCGATCTGATCGATCCCGATGGATTTCGCAGCAACCACGCCGGCGGCATCCTCGGTGGCATCTCCAGCGGCCAGGTGATTCGGGCCAGCATCGCGATCAAGCCTACCTCGAGTCTGCGTCTGCCGGGGGCAACGGTCGACGCAAGCGGTGCTGCCGTCGAGGTGGTGACCAAGGGCCGCCATGATCCCTGTGTTGGCATCCGGGCCACGCCGATCGCCGAGGCGATGCTGGCCCTGGTCCTGATGGATCATGCACTGCGCCATCGTGCGCAGTGTGGCGATGTCGTCGCGGTCGATCCGCGCATTCCGGCGGGGACGGATTCGGACTGAGGTCTGGTCGGGAACTCGTTGCAGCCTGCAGTAGAAGTTTGTCAGGGCGCGGTCTGGCCCAAACATGTCGTCGCGCGGAGCAGTTTCGCGCGGCGCACCATCACGGTAGAGGATGAGGTGCGATGAGCAAGAAGGACAGCTACAAGCTTGCGGTGGCCGGCGCAACCGGTGCGGTCGGTGAGGTGATTCTCTCGATTCTGGCCGAGCGGAAATTCCCCGCTTCCGAAGTGGTCGCGCTGGCGAGCGAGCGTTCGGCCGGCGGCAAAGTCAAATTCGGCAGCCGCAGTCTGGTCGTTCAGAATCTCGATACCTACGACTTTGCCGGTACCGATATCGCCCTGTTTTCTGCTGGTGCTTCGGTGTCCAAACAGCACGCTCCACGCGCAGCCGCGGCCGGCGCGGTGGTTGTCGACAATACTTCGCACTTTCGCTATGACGACGAAATCCCGCTGGTCGTAGCCGAGGTCAATCCGCATGCGATAGCGCGCTACAGCAAGCACGGCATCATCGCCAACCCCAATTGTTCGACAATGCAGATGCTGGTGGCGCTGGCACCGATACAGCGTGCCGTCGGCATCGAACGCATCAATGTGGCGACCTACCAGTCGGTTTCCGGAGCCGGTCGCTCAGGTCTTGAGGAGCTAGGCAAACAGACCGCGCAGCTGCTCAATTTCCAGCCCGTCAACGTCGAGAAGTTCAGTGCTCAGATCGCCTTCAACCTGATTCCGCATATCGACGATTTCATGGACAACGGCTACACCAAGGAAGAAATGAAAATGGTCTGGGAGACCCGGAAGATCTTTGAGGATCCGGGTATCCAGGTCAATCCGACTGCTGTGCGCGTGCCGGTGTTCTACGCACACTCCGAGGCGGTGCATATCGAAACGCGCAGCAAGATCAGCGTCGAAGAGGTCTGGGCCTTGCTGCGCGCCGCACCCGGTGTCGAGCTCGTCGATGAGCGCAAGACCGGCGGCTATCCGACGCCGGTGACCCATGCAGCCGGCAAGGATCCGGTCTATGTTGGTCGCGTACGCGAGGACATCTCGCATCCGCGCGGCATCAACCTGTGGGTGGTTTCCGACAATATCCGCAAAGGCGCGGCGCTCAATGCCGTGCAGATCGCCGAATTGCTGATCCGCGACCATCTCTGATCGATCGCCAGGACGCACTGCCCTTGTTGCGGTGCAGCAAGGGGCTGCAGGCCCGTGACCAGGCGATTCCGCCGAGGGCGAGCCATAAATCCAATCTTCCCCTACACTTAGGAGCGTGTTATAAGCTCGTTTCTAAGTTCGGCGCAAAATCGGCCGGATTCTCCAACGCTAATCATCGGGGCTGAGCATGAACCGACCGTTGCCACTATCTCTGGCCATTGCGCTGACTCTGGGAAGCTCTGCCGCGCAGGCACTGGGTCTCGGCGGCATCACCGTCAAGTCCGAGCTCAACGAGCCGCTGCGCGCCGAGATTCCGGTTTTTGTTTCTGGGCCGGAGGAGGCCAAGACGCTGCAGGCCAACCTGGCCAGTGCAGAGGAATTTGCCCGTGTCGGCCTGAGCATCGGCAGCATGGCGGTTCCGATCAGCTTCGATATCATCCGCAATGCGCGCGGTGAACCGGTGATCGAGGTGACCAGCGAACAGCCGGTCCGCGAACCCTTTCTGTCCTTTATCCTTGAAGTGAACTGGCCCAACGGCCGGCTCTTGCGCGAGTACTCGGTCCTGCTGGATCCGCCGATCTCCGCACCCGCCGTGATCGGCAGCATGGCTGCCGTCGAGCGCCTGCCCGAAGCCGAACCGATGGCGGCGGAGCCACTGGAGTCAGTGCCCGAGGAACCGACGCCAGCGCCCGTCAGCGAGCCCGCGCCGGAGCCCGAATACATTCCGTACGAGCCGCTGCCCGAAGAAATCGCGGCAGCTGAACCCGTAGCCGAACCCGTAGCCGAGATGCCGGCGGAAGCGGCACCGGTTGCTGAAGCCGAAGCTGCACCGGCTGAAGCGACGCCGGCTCCCGCACCTGCGGAAGCGCCGGTCGAATACATCCAGCCCTACGATCCCGAGACTGCGGAGCCGCCCATGTCCCCGACCCTTGCCGCCAGTGAATATGGTCCGGTCGCCAGCGGAGAAACGCTCTGGGAGATCGCCAGCACTACGCGCCCCAATGAGGCCGTGACCCTCAATCAGATGATGCTGGCCCTGCTGCGCGCCAACCCGCAGGCCTTCTATCAGGACAACGTCAATACCCTCAAGCGCGGCGCCGTGCTGCGCATTCCGGGTCCGGAAGAAATCGAGGCAACGCGGGCAGCACAGGCGGCAGCCGAGGTGCTCAATCAGAACCGCGTCTGGATCGAATCCACCCGACCGACCCTGGTTGCGGATTCTTCCAGCGCTGCGTCCAGCTCGCGCGGCCAATCGGGGACATCCGGATCGAGTTCATCCCGACTGGAACTGGTGCCACCGGCATCCGGCGGGCTCAGCGGTAGCGATCGGCCAGGTAATTCAACTGGCACTGCCAATGCCGCGACGACCGCCGAGTTGGCGCGTACCAAGGAAGCGCTCAACAGTAGTCAGAGCGAAAGCCGTGAATTGCGTGACCGGGTCAAAGAGTTGGAAGGCCTGACTGGCAAATCCGAGCGCTTGATCCAACTGAAAGACACCGAGTTGAAGGCGCTGCAGGATCGCTTGGCCGCAGCCGAGAAGCGCGCCATCGACGCCGCCGCGTCCCTGGCCGCTGCACAGGGTGATGCTGCCACGGCACGACGGCTGGCGGGCGAATCTGCGGCCAAAGCTGCCGAGGCTCAACGGCTTGCTGACACACGCGCCGCAGAGGCTGCGGCGGCCGCCGCGAAGCCGCCGGTTGCTGACCCGCTCCCCGCCGTGAGTTCGACCGATACGACGGTCGGTAGTGAAATCTCCGACCTGGATTCCGGCGAAGACGCATCGTCCAGCGATCCGCTCAGTGACGCTGATCTGATGGCTGGAACCGAAGAGACCCCTGATGATGTCGATACCGGCCCGGCAACGATCAGTTCGCCGGTAGCCGAGACTCTGCCTCTGGCCGAGTCGGCGCCTGCTGATCCCGCCCCGCTGTCCACATCGGCGGGCGACGAGGCCGCCAAGCCCTGGTACAAGAATCTCTTCATCCTGGGCGGTGGCGGATTGCTGTTTGCGGCCCTCGCAGCATTGGGTCTGGTCTCGCGCAGCAAGCGCAAGGCTGCACAGCAGGCCGCCGAGCCGCGCAATTCGATCGCACACAATTTCCATGGCGGCGTTGCCGGTGCCTCATCCGACTCTGTCGAAACCGATTTGCTCAACGCGCTCGCGATAGACCCGACTGATCTGAATGCGCACCTCAACGTGCTCGAGTATTTTTATACCCGTCGCGATCCGGAGAAATTCGAGGCCGCAGCCGAAGCCATGTATGCCCAGGTCGGTGATCCCCAGGTCGCGGAGTGGCAGGGTGCACTCTTGATGGGTGCCGATATCTGCCCCACGCATCCCCTGTTTTCTGGCGTGGATCAGGATGGCGCAGCGCAGGACTTCAGCGATCCCTTTGGTGACCAGCAGAGTGCGCCGGCTACCGCCACAAGATCCGATCATGACTTCGGGTTTGGCCGTGCCGACGCGCCGACCCCGACGGCAACGCCGGCGGTTCCGGCCGAAGACTTCGATTTTGATCTTGTCAGCGAGAAGCCCGCGTCAAGCAAGGCGCCGGCTGAGGAATTGAGTTTTGACTTCGACCTCGACGTCGACAGTACGTCGATGAGCAGCCCGACGCAGATTGATGTGCCCTCGCTGGAAATCCCCAATCTGGATTTCCCGTCGGCGAAGACGCCGGTCGGCAGTGAGTCGACTCAACAGATTCCAGCGTTCAATACTGATTTCCTTGGTGATGATGCCGTTGCGACCAAGATCGATCTGGCTCGCGCCTATCTGGACATGGGTGACGCCGACGGCGCCCGCAGCATGCTCGAAGAGGTCCTCACTGAGGGCAGCCAGAGCCAGCGCGAAGAAGCTTCGAAACTCCTCAGCGAAATACGCTGATTACCGATGGTGGCAGTGCTGGAGGGGCCGGTGGTTACCGGCCCCTTCATTTTTTCCCGGGTCGACCAGCTGCCCTGGTTTCGAAGCGTTCACCGGCTTGCCTCAGCGAGTTTGTCAGTGTGGCCCAGCAGCGCATCGACAGCCTCATCGACATACTGCAAAACTGGCGTTGCACGTGGTGAACCCGGACCAGTCCTGATGAATTTGTTCTGCATCGTCTGATGCCAACATCGCTCCCCAGCCAGGGCTATTCCGGCAAGTCCTTGGGTCAAAAGCTTGGCATCAAGGTGGCGCATCATGTCCTGCTGATCGCGCCTCCCGACAACTATCGCGAGCTGCTGCTGCCGCTGCCCGAACGCGTGGTACTTGAACCGGTGGCGAGCGCGCGCGTTGATCTGGCCCAGGTCTTTGTGACCCGACGCGAGGATCTCGCCGAGCATCTCTCGCGATTGCGTCAGGCACTGCGTCCCGATGCGGTGATCTGGATTTCCTGGCCGAAGAAGTCTTCGGGCATTGCCTCCACGGTAAGCGAAGACACGATCCGTGCGCTCGCGCTCCCGCTCGGGCTGGTCGATATCAAGGTGTGCGCGATCGATGCGGTCTGGTCGGGTCTCAAGCTCGTTGTGCGTCGAGTCTTGCGCGAATGATCGAAACGCGCGCCCTGCCGCGTCAATAGTCTCGCATCGCCGGATAGCGGTCAGCGATTGGATCAGGCTGCGCGATGCGGCGATCAGCGGATACACTCGAGCCCTCCGTACGAGGTCGCGGGGACCGCTTGATCTCCATGGTGGATGCCACACTACAATCGCGGTGAATACCGGATTGTGGGGTGTCCCGGTTGTTGTCTGGGTTAGCGATTGGCCGCGGCGAGGTGAACATGAAGGTAGTGCACTCGGATTCCGATACCCTGGAATTTACCGACGAGGCCGGAATGGCCTTCATGACGCTGACGGTGCATCGGCTCAACACCGCATTGATTGCCAATGGTGTCAGCTCGGCAGTTACGCGCCGTGGTGTCTGTGAGAATTTCCTGTTCGAGTTTGCCTACTATCACGACGCCGGCTGGCTACTGCACGCAGAGCGCAGAGTCTTCCCACTGGTGGCGCTGGCCACCCGAGCCGAACCATTGCCGGACGCCAACCTCGGCAAGATTTTGGAACTGCATGTGCCGACCGAGGCGTCGTCCTGGCACGAGTACGCCAATGGCGTGGTGTCGCGTTATTTTGACGAGCTGCATGAAAGTGTGGAGCGTCTGTGTAGTGGCTCCTACGGTGATGAGGACTGAGTCCTCGGTTACCCGCCTTACTGCCCGCGGGTTGTATCTGGACGCTGGTGCGCTGTCGATATTGGGTACCGCTGCCAGCCGACTGCTCTCAAGTCGTTATCTCTTCGTTCAGCGCTGGCTCTGGCGCGGCGCCACCGCACAGGGCAGGATGGTGGCCAGTCCATAACTGATGGCAGGCCCGCAATGTCCAAGACCATGGCCGCAGTCGAGGGGCGCTTGCAGTGTCATGAGTGCTGACGTGCTGATGCGCCGGATTGCGTCCGGCAGGACCGACCTCACATTCGACCTGCTCGGGAGCGAAGCATGGGCCGTGCTGGATGCTGCGGCTGTGCTGCGTTGGGCTGCCTACTATGGTGATGTTTCCGCAGTTCGCGCCGTGCTCGACTCCGGCACGCGCCTTGAGATGCTCGGTGATGATTTCGGCCTGGGCGCGGCTGCGTTTCATGGCCACTGGCAGCTGGTGCAGTACCTTCTCGAGCAGGGTGCGCCGGTCGATCATGCCGACGCCGTCACCGGCGAAACGGCCCTGCATGCCGCCACGCTCCAGGACGACCGCGATCGCTACGACCTGGTCGTCGAGGTGTTGCTTGCGGCCGGTGCCAAGGTCGATGCGCGGACGCTGCCCGGCGTCGTCACCGGCGCCCTGATGCGCGACGCGCGGACCCGCGGAGAAACTGCCCTGCACCGCGCTGCCGCGTTTGGCGGCATCCGAACAGTGCAGATGCTGATCGGAGCCGGCGGCGATCTGCATGCCCGCGATGCGCACGGGGATGCACCGCTGGCATGGGCAAGCTGGTACCGACGTCCAGCCGAAATTCTGCGCTTGTTGCTGATCGATTCTTACCAGATTTCCCCGTCTTACCGACCGCTGCGGATCAGTCTGCTGGGCGCGCCCTTGGCTACGGATGACAGCGAGTGAATGTCGGAATGGGTCGCCACATCGAACTCGCTACACAGCTTTGCTCGGCATACATGAGCTTCAACACTACACAGCCTATTGCTCGCCATACTCCAAAAAACCTCCAATCCTTTTTTACCCCATGACCCAGGGGGCGATCACGACACTTTAACTAGTGCCGAGGTGGCCTATCCTCTCTGCGCTACCGCGCAATGTCCGAGCCAGCCGCAGCAGTTTCGCTGTCGTCACCTTGCTAGAATCAGACTCGAACACGGATTTACATGGACTCGATGAGCGAAGTCAGTGACATCACCGAGTGGATCGAGCGCTGGCGACGCGACGAGTCCGGCGGCGAAGCCGAACTCATCCGTCGAATCTATCCGGTGGTTCGTGCCATTGCCCAACAGCAGATCGGCCGCGTTGGCGCCGCCGTCACCATGCAGGCGACCGAGTTGGCGCACGATGCGCTGATCGAACTCGCGCGCAAACGTGGCGTCGAACTGCAAGATCGCAAGCACCTGTTCGGCGTGGTCGCCAAGATTATCCGCTGCACCTTGATCGACTACCTGCGCGAACGTGGCGCGCAGAAGCGTGGTGGTGGTGTTGACCGTATACCAATCGACGATGTGCTGGAAGACGAACTGCCGGCCGCGGAGGCGAACGAGGAGTGGATCGCACTCGATCAGGCGCTCAATGAGCTTGCCGCAATCGAGCCCCGCCAGGTCGAGCTGATCGAACTACGCTATTTCGCCGGGCTCAGCATTGAAGACGCCGCGGATGCTCTGGATATGTCGCGCAGTTCGGCAGTGCGTTCGTGGCGATTCGCGCGTGCCTGGTTGGCTGATCGGATAGGGGCAAGTTAATGCGCGGTTGCGGCGGACACGACGGCGCCAGAGATTGCAGGCGGCCCGTCGCGCGCGCGGAACACTGGTGCGCGTGGGCGACGCCCTGTCGGAGTGCGGCCGGGCGCCGGGCGTGCGGGACGCCGGTCCCGTCGCGTGACGATAGTCTGCGCTGATGGATTCTGTTGCTCGTCATCGCCGGCTGCAGGCCGAGTTCGACTCGTTGTCGGAGCTCGCTTCGGTGGAGCGCGAGGCGGCGTTGTGCGCGCTCGCGACTGAGGACGCCGAACTCGCTGAACATCTTGGCAGATTGCTGGCGCGCGACTCTGAGACTTACCAACCGCTGGCCGCGTCGTCCCTGCTGCTCAGTGCACTCGACCACGGCTTTGCATCGGGCCGGCCGGCAGCGGAAATTGGTGACTTCCGCGTGCTTGACCGGATTGGCGCGGGCGGGATGGGCGAGGTGTTCCTGGGTGAACGCAAGCGCGGCGAAGTACTGCAACGCGCAGCGATCAAGCTCATCCATCGTGGACTGCTTGGTCCGGAGGCGCTGCGACGTTTCAGCATCGAGCAGCGCGCGCTGGCCCGGCTGGAACATCCCGGCATCGCGCGTTGGCTGGATGCGGGCACGCTCGCCGATGGCACCCCCTGGTATGCGATGGAGTATGTGGCGGGCGACTCACTGACCCGCTACTGCGATGACCAGCGACTCGGTGTCGATCAGCGCATTGCCGTGTTCCTTGAAGTCTGCCGCACGGTCCAGTTCGCCCATTCCTGCCTGGTCCTGCATCGCGACCTCAAACCGGGAAACATCCTGGTGAGCGCGACTGGCCAGACCAAGCTACTCGATTTCGGTATCGCCAAACTGCTCAGTGACAACGACGTCGACGCGCCGCAACGCACAGCCACCACCGGTGGCTTCGTTTCGGCGCACTACTCCGCGCCCGAGATGTATTCGGCTGCGGGTGTATCGGTCGCGGCGGATGTCTATTCCCTGTGCGCGATGCTGTACGAGTTGCTGGCCGGTGTGCCTGCCCTGGTCCGAATGGGTGAAAGCACCGCCGAATTCGAAACAAGGGTGCGCCACGAAATGCCGGTGCCGCCCAGCCTTCGTGTCCGTGCCGCTGGTGACGCCGCCAGCAGTATTGCTTCGGCGCGCAGACTGCCCGGCGCGCAGCAACTGGCGAGCCGATTGCGCGGCGATCTTGATCGCATCGTGCTGCATGGCCTGCGCAAGCTGGCCAGCGAACGCTACGGCTCGGTGGCGCATCTGATCGATGACCTCGTACGCTGGCAGAATGGCGAGCCGGTGCTGGCCCGTGGCGCCGGAACAGCCTATCGGCTCGGCAAGTTCCTGCGCAGGCACTGGGCGCTCAGCAGTCTGGCTGCGGTGCTGGTAGTCACGGTTGCTACCGCCCTGGTGGCGCTCAGCTTGCAGGCGGGACAACTGCGCCGCGAGCGCGATCTCGCCCAGCTTGAGCGAGACCGTGCCGAGTATGCAGTCGATCTGCTCCGCGACGCCTTCCTTGCTGCCGACCCGGCGCAATCTGCCCATGGCGATGCCAGTGTGCGCGATGTCCTGGAAGCTGCACGCGAGCGACTCGAACCGCTGGCGGCGCCACAGCCCGAGATGTATCTGAAGCTTGCCGAGACCATCGGTGAAGTCGAGATCGCCATCGGCATCGAGGATCGTGCGGCTGAGTTGCTGACACGCGCCGCCGCGCATGCGCGTGCCACCGGTGCCCCTGACAAACTGGTCTCACGACTGGACGCGCGTGGCGCCTGGGCGCTGGTTGGTGCCGGCGAGCTCGAGGCTGCTGATCTGGCACTGGCTCACGGCTTACCCGAGTCTGCCTCGGTGCAGACGCTTTGGTATGCCGCGCGTGCTCGGCTGGATCGAGCGCTCAAGCGCTACGACGAGGCCGAGCGCTCGGCACGAATGGCGGTTGCCGGGGTGCCGGAGTCCGGACTTGATGACGTCCAGATCCTGCAGATCCGCAATCTGCTGGCCGACGTATTGCGTTCGCGTGCGCACTATTCCAAGGCGCTCGCCGAGATCGACAGCACCTTGGCCTGGCAGCGCAGTCGAGCGGGCACCACGCCCGCTGCTTTGCTGCGCACCCGCCTGCACCGAATCGATGTGGTGCGCAGAGTGCAACCGCTGGATGTCGTGCTGGTCGAGGCAGCCGACATCAGCGCAAGGGTCGAGGAAATCTACGGAGCCGATAGCCTGTTCGCTGCTACCGCATCGGCCTCGCTGGGCTCGACCCTGGTCCAGCTTGAACGCTACCCCGAGGCGGCCGAGCGCTACCGTGCCGCGCTGTCGGCCTATCGCGGCCTGCTCGGTGACCGTCACAGCAGCACAATCCGAAGCGAGTTCAACTTGGCCGTGGCACTCGGCCGGGTCGAGGGCGCGCATGCGGAGGCGGAAAGTCTATTCAAGGCAGCCATCGCTGGAGCCGATGCCTCCGGCGAATCGGGCAGCGGTGGTCGCGTGTTCTTTCGCTACAGTTTTGCCGATTTCCTGCTCTTGCAGGCTCGCCCCGTCGATGCCCTGGAGCTGCTCGCCGATGCCGGTGCTCCCGCGCGGTTGGTGGCCAGCCGCGGCAGTGGTCAGCGCGATTATTTTGGCGCGCTCAGGCTCGCGATGGATCGGTCCGGCTGTGCTCAGCGGCCCACGGATTCTTCCTGCGTGCGTGGCGCCGATCTGCTCGCGAGCTCTCCCTGACCCTGATCGTCGCCCGATTCCGAATGCGGGATGGTGGGCTGCCAGTCCCGCCCGCCCAGCTTGCGCGGCTCAAGTCGTCACTACAAAATGACTGGTTGATTCGGTATCAACGGAGAACCTATGAAGATCAACAATATGTGGCTGTTGCCAGGCCTGCTGGCGGTACTCGCGGCCGGCGCTGCTCAAGCCGCACCTCCGCGTACCTGCGATCCCACGGCACCTTGCCCGGATTGCTGCTCCCTCGATGAGTTTCCACTTTACGTGCAGCCTGGCCAGCACGAGCCCGGCAACGGAACCCTCGGCGATGATGTAATCATCGGCGATGAGGATCCCTGCTCGGACCCGGTCTGTGGTCTGATTGTGGTGCCGCCGGTCGCCCAGCTTGCCTGTCACCATGAGTCGGCGGTAGTGCATTGTGAGGCTTGGCCGCGCACACTTGATCCGGCGTTCCGGTTCAGCTATCGCTGGGCTGAAGGCGATCAGGCCCCGGGCTCGCCGCCAGCGGATGCGCCCGAGGAAATCGGAACCGTGAACAGTTGGACCGATGACCACAGCGCCGCATTCCGATGCGCAAACACCAAAGTAGCGTACGTCCACGTCGACGTAACCGTGCGCTCGCCGTACGGCCTCGAGTCCAGCACCAGCATGCTGGTGCCGTGCATCGACGAGTGAGTCTGGCCGTCGTCGGAGACCGGTGCAGCTAGTGTGGTGTTGCGCACTTGTCGGCACAAATAAAATCGATGGATTCGGCCATGCGGCGAGGCGCGTATCGCCGCCAAGGCTGGTGGCCCTGGCAAGATGCGCAACGACGGCACAGGGTCGAAGACGCGATTTTATGTGTCGCTTAGTGTGCAACACCACACTACCAGCCACGGTCGCGTGCCGGCCGTTGCAGCCCATCACCAGTGGCCGGTAGCGGACGAATCCCAGGCAGTCTGCCCGGTCCGAAACGCGCTGAACGGACTGCTCACCCGGCTTGCAGCTTGGACGAGGAGCGTCGCTCAGAAGCGGCGCGCACGGCGCTCATCCCATCGCGATCTTGCCGCCGCTGTGTGGTTTCAGGCCGAGCAAGCAGATTCGCCGACAAATCGAACGGCGCGCTGGGAGACGGCAGCCCATTTGCCGGATAATAGGGTGTTCCTCCATCCGGCATTGGCATAGATGAGATTTGCTCTGGGCATCGAGTACGACGGCACCGATTACTGCGGATGGCAGTCACAGAAAAATGGTCGCTCGGTCCAGGCCGAGGTCGAGCGCGCCCTGTCTGTTGTCGCCGATCAGCGGATTGAAGTGATCTGCGCCGGGCGCACTGACGCTGGTGTGCACGGGCAGTGCCAGGTTGTCCATTTCGATAGCGAGGTCGCGCGCAGTCCGCGCGCCTGGGTGCTCGGCGGCAACGCCAATCTTCCCCAGGGCATCGCGCTGCGCTGGGCCTGTCCGGTCAGCGCGGATTTTCACGCCCGGTTCTCCGCGCAGGCCAGGCGTTATCGCTATCGCCTGATCAACCGCGCCACCCGGCCCGCTCTGCACCGTCGCTACTGTGCCTGGGAACGGCGACTGCTCGATGTCGACGCGATGCAGGCGGCGTCGCGTTGCCTGCTCGGAACCCAGGATTTCACTTCTTTTCGCACTGTGGCCTGCCAGGCGAAGTCGCCGGTGCGTACGCTCAATCTTCTCGAGCTGCATCGGGCCGGCGAGGAAGTGATCATGGAAATCGAGGCGAATGCATTTCTTCATCACATGGTGCGCAACATAATGGGCAGCCTGATCGAGGTGGGTCTGGGCGACAAACCCCAGTTCTGGGTCGAGGAACTGCTTGCCCTGCGTGACCGCAGCAAGGCCGGTGTGACCGGCGAAGCGCGCGGTCTGGTGTTTGTCGGGCCGCGCTATCCAAGCGGATTTGCATTACCCGATGAGGTGTCGCTTTGAATCAGCGCGTGCGCATCAAATTCTGTGGCATTGCGCGCAGCGAGGACGCGCTGGCAGCCGCCCAATGCGGTGCTGATGCGATCGGCCTGATTTTTGCCGAGGGTAGTCCGCGTCAACTGGACGTCGCAATGGCAGCAGCCATCGCTGCCGCGGTGCCGGTTTTTGTCAGCCGAGTTGCATTGTTCCGCGATGCGAGCGCGGATCGTGTGCGCGAGGTCATCCGTGCCGTTCCGGTCGAGTTGCTGCAGTTTCACGGCGAGGAATCCCCGGACTACTGCGTGCAGTTCAATCGCCCCTGGCTGAAGGCGGTACCGATGGGCCGGCTGGCAGATCCCGATGCGGTGACTGGGTATCTGCGTGAGTACGCCGCGGCAGCGGGATTTGTATTCGATAGTCATGGTGGAGGATCCCTTGGTGGCAGCGGACGCTCGTTCGACTGGTCGCGCCTGCCCGCGCCGGCCTGCGCCCGCACGATCCTTGCCGGCGGACTCGATCCAGACAATGTGCGCGCCGCGATCGAGCAGGTGCGGCCCTGGGCGGTGGATGTCAGCTCGGGCATCGAATCCGCCCCCGGAATCAAGGATCATGCGAAAATGCGCGTCTTCGCCAACGAGGTGCACCGTGCTCGAACCGATTGAAGCCCCCGCCGATTTTTTTACGCAGCCGGATGCGCGCGGGCATTTCGGTCCCTATGGCGGCCAGTTTGTGGCCGATACCTTGATGGCGCCGCTGGCCGAACTGACGGCGGCCTATGCAGCCGCGCGGCTCGATCCTGCCTTCATTGCCGAACTCGACAATGACCTCAAGCACTATGTGGGCCGCCCCAGTCCGATCTATCACGCCGAGCGCTTGAGCGCTGCGGTGGGCGGCGCGCAGATCCTGCTCAAGCGTGAAGATCTCAATCACACCGGCGCCCACAAGATCAACAACACCATTGGCCAGGGCATGCTTGCCCGGCGCATGGGCAAGACCCGCATCATCGCCGAAACCGGCGCTGGTCAGCATGGCGTTGCCAGCGCCACCGTCGCGGCGCGGCTGGGCCTGGAATGCGTGGTCTACATGGGTGCCACCGACATCGAGCGGCAGTCGATCAATGTGTTCCGGATGAAACTGCTCGGCGCCACCGTGGTTCCGGTCACCAGTGGCTCGCAGACGCTGAAGGATGCGCTCAATGAGGCCATGCGCGATTGGGTAACCAATGTGCACAATACCTTCTACATCATCGGCACCGTGGCCGGGCCACACCCGTATCCGATGATGGTGCGAGATTTCAATGCCGTGGTGGGCCGCGAAGCGCGCGTGCAGATGATCGAGCAGTTCGGCCGTCTGCCTGATGCCCTGGTGGCCTGTGTCGGCGGCGGCTCCAATGCGATTGGATTGTTCCATCCTTTCCTCAACGATGCGGACGTCGCGATCTACGGTGCCGAGGCCGCGGGCCTCGGACTCGACAGCGGCAAGCACGCCGCATCGCTGAGCGCCGGCCGTCCTGGCGTCTTGCATGGCAATCGCACCTATCTGCTGTGTGATGAGTACGGGCAAGTCACCGAGACCCATTCGGTCTCGGCCGGCCTGGACTATCCCGGCGTCGGGCCGGAGCACGCCTGGCTGAAGGACACCGGTCGCGCCCAGTATGTCGGTGTCACCGACGACGAGGCGATGGCTGCCTTCCATCAGTTGGCGCGTTGCGAGGGCATCCTCGCCGCGCTCGAATCCAGTCACGCGATCGCCCAGGCGATCAAATTGGCGCGCGACCTGCCGCAGGACCAGCTGATCCTCGCCAATCTCTCTGGCCGCGGCGACAAGGACGTCCAGACGATCGCCCGGCTGGAAGGCATCACGCTCTGAGCTGCGATTAACGCAGATTGCCCGCGGCGGGTCCGCTCAGCGGGCCTCAGCAAGGAAGGGTGCGGGTCCCCGGGTCGACATGCCGACGCCGGCCTTTCACGTTAAGATTGTCCCTGGCGACACGCGGCGACGGGGACCGACGCCGAAGCACCAGCTCGGTCCCAGGGGCCGCCGCCAGCACGATGCCCCGAATTCATTGGAAAGCCGATCACGCATGAACCGTATCGACAAGACTTTTGCTTCGCTCAAGCAGCAGGGACGCACCGGCCTGGTGCCGTTCATTACTGCGGGCGACCCCGACGCTGCCTGGTCGACGGCGATCATGCACGCCCTGGTTGAGGCCGGTGCGGATCTGATCGAGCTGGGCGTGCCGTTCTCGGACCCGATGGCCGATGGCCCGGTGATCCAGAAGTCGAGCGAGCGGGCGTTGTCGCGTGGCATGAACCTCCACGGCGTACTCGAAATCGTGCGCGGTTTTCGTGCGACGGACGCGCACACGCCGATCGTCCTGATGGGTTATCTGAACCCGATCGAATACTTTGGCTGGCAGCGCTTTGCCGCGCTCGCGGCCGAAGCAGGTGTCGATGGTGTGCTGCTGGTCGACTGCCCGCCCGAAGAAGCCGACAGCGTGCGGCCGGTGCTCGCCGAGCATCAGCTTGCACAGATTTTTCTGGCCTCGCCGACCACGACGCCGGCACGCCTGGCCAAGATGGCGAGCCTCGCGCAGGGCTATGTTTATTACGTCAGTTTCGCTGGAATCACCGGCGCTGATCGGCTGGCGCTGGATGACGTGCACCAGAAGATCGTAGCGGCGCGCAAATTGATTCATGCGCCGCTCGCCGTTGGCTTCGGAATCAAGTCGGCTGAGCAGGCCGTTGCACTGGCTGGTGACGCCGATGCAATCGTGATCGGTAGCGCCCTGGTTGAGCGACTGGCGCAGGCTGGCGATATGGGAGCGGCCCTGGCAGCGGCGCGCCAGTTTCTCGCGCCGATTCGCAGCGCGCTCGATGCCGCATCCAAATTGAAGGCCGCCTGAGAATGGCCCGACCCACCACCCACAGCGGCCCGCGCCGCATGGAAGGCGACCATGAAATCCATCCTCCTGTCAGTGATGCAGCGCCGATGAGCTGGCTCAGCAAGTTGATGCCCAAGCGGATCCGCACCCAGGGCGGTGACAAGCGCAAGGTGCCAGAGGGGCTCTGGGCCAAGTGCGATGGTTGTGGCGCGGTGCTCTATCAGCCGGAGATCGAGGCGAACCTGCAGGTTTGCCCCAAGTGCAATCACCACATGGCGATTGGCGCGCGCGAGCGCCTGCGTACCTTTCTCGATGACGGCGAGGGTATCGAACTCGGCGCCGAGCTGCGTCCAGGGGATGCGCTCAAGTTCAAGGATTCCAAGCGCTACAAGGATCGTCTGCTTGCCGCGCAGAAACTGACCGGCGAGACCGACGCACTGATCGCCGTGCACGGCCGGCTCAAGGGCAATCCGATCGCGGTATGTGCCTTTGAATTCAGTTTCATGGCCGGATCGATGGGTTCGGTAGTCGGTGAGCGCTTTACGCTTGCGGCCGAGCATGCGCTCAAGCAACGTATGCCGCTCGTGTGTTTTTCGGCGACCGGCGGCGCGCGCATGCAGGAGGGCCTGTTCTCGCTGATGCAGATGGCCAAGACATCGGCCGCGCTTGGGCGCCTGCGCGATGCCGGCCTGCCCTACATCAGCGTGCTGACCTATCCGACCACGGGTGGCGTATCGGCGAGCCTCGGCATGCTGGGTGACATCAATATCGGCGAGCCACAGGCGCTGATCGGGTTTGCCGGTCCACGCGTCATCGAGCAGACCGTGCGCGAGACCTTGCCCGAGGGCTTCCAGCGCAGCGAATTTCTGATCGACCACGGCGCGATCGACATGATCGTCGATCGTCGTGAAATGCGTGATCGCCTGGCCGATCTGCTCGCCCTGATGATGAAGCAGCCGCAGCCGGCCAAGCCTGCTGCATAGCCCGGATCACTCCGACTACTCGGTCAGGGTAGAGAGTCGCAGATAGTCGGATACAGAAACCTGCTCGGCACGCAGGCCGGGGTCAATTCCAGCCGCCTGCAATCGTTCGGCGCTGAAGACAGCAGAAAGCGCATTGCGCAGTGTCTTGCGTCGCTGCGAGAACGCCGCGCGCACGATCTCGTCCAGCCGTTGGCTGGAATGCGGCGTGATCTGATCTGGGGTGAGCGGAATCAGGCGGACGATGGCCGAATCGACCTTGGGTGCCGGCGTGAAAGAGCCCGGAGGTACCATGAACAGGGGCTCGACCTGCACCCTGGCCTGCAGCATGACGGTCAGTCGACCATAGTCCTTGCTGCCATGCGCGGCGGCCATGCGATCGACCACTTCCTTCTGCAACATGAAATGCATATCGCGGATCGCGCCGGCATGCTCAAGCGCATGAAAAAGTATCGGCGTCGAAATATTGTACGGAAGATTGCCGACCAGTCGGATCGGCGTACCCGCCGCCAGCGCGGTGAAATCGACATTCAAGACGTCGGCTTCAATGATCTCCAGCTGCCCGTAGCGCGGTGAGTCAGCGCGCAGGCGCGGGATCAGGTCGCGATCGATTTCGATTGCGCGCATCGCGCCAATCGACTGCAGCAGCGGATAGGTCAATGCGCCCTGACCTGGGCCAATCTCGATGATGTGATCGCCCTCGCGCGGCGCAATGCCACGGATGATTCGATCAACGATGCTGCGGTCGTGCAGAAAATTCTGCCCGAAGCGTTTGCGCGGTACGTGCTTGCCTCTGCTCACCTGATCTCCGGGTTGCGGGTGTTGGCCAACTGGATGGCGAGTCGGGTTGCTGCGATCAGACTGCCGACATCGGCACGTCCGCTGCCGGCGAGGTCGAGCGCGGTGCCGTGATCGACCGAAGTCCTGATCCACGGCAGGCCCAGGGTGATGTTGACCGCCTCGCCGAAGCCCGCGTGCTTCAGCACCGGCAGGCCCTGATCGTGATACATCGCGAGCACGGCATCGCACTGCGCGAGCTCGCGCGGCAGGAAACCGGTATCGGCGGGCAGTGGGCCGCGCAGCTGCATGCCTTCTGCGCGCAGCTGCTCAAGCACGGGAATGATCACATCGATCTCCTCGCGACCCAGATGCCCGTTTTCTCCTGCATGCGGATTGAGACCAAGCACCATGATGCGCGGCTGCGCAATGGCGAACCTTGCGATCAGATCAGCGTGCAGGATACGCAGCGTGCGGCTCAGGGCATCGTGCTCGATCGCGGCCGAAACGTTTGCGAGGGGCAGGTGTGTGGTCGCCAACGCGACGCGGAGTTCGCCCGCGGCGAGCAGCATCACCACGTCGCAGCCGGCTTCGGCGGCAAAGAATTCGGTGTGGCCGGTGAATGCGATGCCGCCTTCATTGATCACGGCCTTGTGTACTGGCGCCGTTACCACGGCATCGAATTCGCCCGTTGCGGCACCGCTGGCGGCGCGGTGCAGCATCGCGATGACATGTTTTGCATTCGCCGGATTGAGTACGCCGAACTGGTGGGCGCCGGGCAGCTCGATAGGGATCAGATGCAAATGGCCGGGGACATGCCGGCCGGGTGTATGGCTTCGATCGAAGTCGGCAAGCTGCAACGGAATACCGAGCGCTGCCGCCGCCCGCTGCAGCACCTCACGACTGGCGATGGCGACCAGAGCCGCATCCCATTCAAGCTGCGCCAGTCGGGCCAGAAGTTCGGGTCCGATGCCGGCGGGTTCGCCTGCCGTGATCGCGATGGTGGGAGTACTCATGGAGTTGCTGCGTGCGGACGGGTTCGGCGCCTAGTGTCGCATTGGAGCATCCGCGCGCGTAGGGCGGGATGCGGGCTCGTTGGTGGGGTTGGCCGAAACCCACTCTGCGCATCGCCACGCGGCCCGGGTTTCGTTGGAATGCGGGGCAGGAACCGTCCCTGGTGCAGGGCGGTCGCTTTCGGCATCCTGCCTCTCGCGACACTTATGACCGAAGGGAATCCCCTTGGGATACATCCGTCTACGTCGCCGGCCCGCGCATTCGGCAACTGCTCCTGCGTTGCTCTACCTCGCCCATCCATGGGCTCGCCATGCGCGTGCGTGCGGCCCTCGCGTGGCTGTGCCACGCGGCCCGGGTTTCGGTGGAATGCGGGGCAGGAACCGTCCCTGGTGCAGGGCGCCGGCCCGCGCATTCGGCAACTGCTCCTGCGTTGCTCTACCTCGCCCATCCATGGGCTCGCCATGCGCGTGCGTTCGCCTCGCCCGACGATGCCTGAGGGCATCGTCGAAGCGGCTCGGCTCACCCCCCCAACCGGTTTTCTATGTAGGCTTCGGCGCGGATCTGGCGCAGGAAGTTGTCGAACTCTTCTTCGCCCTTGCGGCGCATGATGGCTTCGCGGGCCTGGGCACGCAGATATTCTTCGGTGCGATCACGCTCGCGCACGTCAACGCGCTTGAGGATGTGCCAGCCGAGTTCGGTGCGGAAGGGTTCGGAAATTTCATTGTTCTTCAGTGATTCGACCACCTGGGTGACGCGCTGGCCATACTCGCCGGCGACGAACCAATCGAGATCGCCACCGAGGTTGGCGGTGTTCTCGTCCTGCGAATGCTTGCGTGCGAGCTCGGCAAAATCTGCGCCGGCGATGGCCTGGTCACGCAGCTTGTTGATGCGCACAATGGCCTGATCTTCGGTCATCAGTTCGCTCGGCTGGATGACGATGTGACTGGCACGGTATTCGCGAATTGCCTTGGCGCTGTTGTCTTCGCGCTGGTCGGCAACACGGATGATGTGAAAACCGTTTGGACCACGAATGGGCTGTGAGACATCGCCCTTCTTCATGCCGGCGACCAGATCGGCAAATGCTGTCGGCACTTCCTCGTAGCGCCGCCAGCCGAGATCGCCGCCCTCAAGGGCCTGCTGACCTTCGGAATACTTGATGGCGGCCTGCTCGAACGTGAGCCCCGCGGAAACTTCACGGACCACACGCTCGGCCTTCTCGCGACCGGCCTGGACCTGGTCCGGGCGTGATCCATCAGGTACGCCAACGAGAATATGCTGCAGGCGTACTTCACCGGTCTTCAGGCTGTCGCTGGCGAGCAGGATATCGATTTCGGTGTCAGTGACCTGCACACGAGATTGCACATAGCGTTGGCGGAAACGCTGCACCGTCAGCTCGTCACGCATGGTCTTGCGGAATTCGTCGAAACTGAAACCGTCGCGCTCGAGCGACTGCCGCAGCTGATCCAGGTTCATCTGGTTCTGAGTCGCGATACGGCTTACCGCCTGATCGACCTCGACATCGCCGACCTGGATGCCGGTCGAGGTCGCGCGTTCGATCTGGACACGACTCAGGATCAGCCGGTCAAGGACCTGTTTTTCGATCACATCGCGCGGCGGCAGTTGGCCGGAGCTCTGGGCCTGGGCGAGGATATTGGACACCGCGCGATCGAGTTCGCTCTGCAGGATCACGTCCTCATCGACAACGGCGACGATCTTGTCGAGTTTTTCGACCGGAACAGCTTGGGCGAAGGCGAGTGGGGCGGCCAGACAGTTGGCCAGGGCGAACAGCAGACTCAGTTGTTTCATTCGAAATCGGTTCCGGAAGGGGCCGGGGCACATGACAGCAGCACCGGCATGAATCATCGATAACCCAGAATAGCACGCTGCAGAAAGTCCTCGGTGTCGCGACCGATCCGTGCCAGACCCTTGAGTTCCAGCTCGAAGAAGATGGCATTGTTGAGCTCACCTTCGAGGTTGCGCACATAGCGGCGGCCAAGCACGCGCACGGCGTAGCAGCAGGTCTCGTACTCGAATCCGCCGAAGGCCTCAAGCAGGGCGTCATCGCGCAGGCTTCGATTGAGTCGGGCGACCAGCTTCCAGCGCTCATTCAGCGCAATCGACGTTGAAAAGTCGACCTGTTCGAGCAGATTGCGCCGGTAGCGATAGGCGAGGTTGACCGCGCTGCCGTTGTCGAACTTGTAGTGGACCCCGGCCGATCCAAGGATGGCGTGGTCAATCTCCGGATCCCACTGCTGGGCGACATTGAACGACCAGCGGTCATTGAGCGTCATGCCCAGTTCGGCCACATAGGCCGATCCTGAAACGCTGCGCGGCAAGGTGCCGGGCAGAGCGACTCGAGGCTGATCAAAATAATGGATCTGGCCGATGCCGAAGCGGGCACGTTCCAGCCCATTGTTGTCGAGCAGGCGCGAACTCAGGGCGAGCGCGACCTGGCTGGCATCAACCTGGCGGTCGGCGCCGGTATAGACGTTGTCGCGGAACAGTTGGGCAAAGCCGAACGTCAGCTCCTGGGTGTCGAACAGCGGCAGATCATCCTGATCGCGATAGGGCACATGCAGACCGAACAGCCGTGGCTCCAGCGTCTGGGTGAATCCGCCGCTGCCCCAGGCGCGTTCCAAAATCAGCCCGGCGTCGAGGCTGGCGATCGGGACGGTACGGCTGAGATTGCGGTCATTACCGGCGTCGAGTTTGTATCCGGTGCTGCGATAGGCGTAGCGCGGGTGCAGGAACCAGCTGGCCCCTTCCAGCGGCCAGGTGATCCAGGGCGTAAGGTCGTAACGGTCAGCACCGACATAGTCGGTCTTGGCGAAGCGCACCCACTCGGCATCGATGCCGATCAGCGGTCCGCGCAGATTGGTTGAGCTCAGCGTGCCGGTCACGCGGGGCAGGCGTCGATAGGGCTCGGCCCCGGCCTGGAAGCGTGGGTCGGTGATCTCGACCCGATCGCCGCCGAAGCTGAGGCTCCAGCCATTGCCGCGGCCATTGATATAGGCCGAGGAGGGCAGCAAGCTGGTTGCGACCGAGCTCAGCGAGTCGCCGAAATCCTCGAAATAGCGGTCGTCGGAGACATCACGCAGGTCGGCCGCAAGCGACCAGTGCCGGCCAAAACGCTGGCGGTGACTGAATTCGAACGAGTACCGATTATCACTCTCGGCGCCGGTGATCTTGTCGTCGTTGTGCAGATAGCTGAATTCCAGAATTCCGCCAAGGCTGGCGCCGAGGTAGCGGAATTCACCGCCGAGCATGCCGCCACGATCGGAAATCCAGCGCGGGTACAGGGTTGCGTCGTAGTTCGGTGCCAGGTTCATGTACACCGGCACGACCAGATCAACACCTGCGCTATTGGAATTGCCCAGTGTGGGGGCGAGCACACCGCTGGCGCGGTCATCGTTGGTGGGGAACTGCAGCCACGGAAAGTAGAAAACCGGCACACTGCCAAGGCGCAAGGTGACATTGCGCGCGGTGGCGAGGTTGCGCTGGTTGTCGATCTGGATGCTGTTGGACTGGATCGTCCAGGCCGGATTCTCGGGATCGCAGCTGGTAAAGCTCGCCCGATCCAGGCGCGTCAGGTCTTCCGGGGTGACCGTGATCCGATCCGCGCTGCCGTTGCCGCGACCGTTGCGCATCTGGAACTGGGCCGATTCCAGCGTGCTGGATCCCTCTTCACTCCACTCTGCGCGCTCGGCACGCACCAGCAGATCGCGGTCCTGGAAGCGCAGCGGAACGTCGATTCTGCCAATGCCAGCATCTGCATCGTAGTTCAGTGTCTCGGTCCAGAGCCGCTGATCGGCGCGCGCGAAGCGGACGTCGCCATCGGCTCGATAGCGGTTCTCCGCGAGAATTTTGATGTCGTCAGCAGAAAAATCGGTATCCGCGCCATCGCGGCCGACGGTCGCGGGATCGACCGGCTCAGCTGGAAACAGTGGGCTCGCGCAGGCCATGCACGGAGCTGCAATCGTGCAGGAGGTGGTGTCGGCATAGGCCGGAGCCACCAGGCTCAGCAGGATGGCGAAGCGTATTGATTTCATTGTGCTGCCGGATCCATCGGATTCCCTAGCTTGCCCGAACCGGTGCCCAGCTCGCAATCGACATTATGCCCTGCGCCGCCGCAATCCAGTGTCAAGTCGCGATAAACTGGTCGGCCACTTCAGCCCGCATGCAGTGAATGGGGCCCCGCAATCAGTCACACCGCCGTGAAGAAATCCGACTTTCATTTTGAGCTACCGACCGAACTGATCGCCCAGGCGCCACTGCCGGAGCGCTCGGCGAGCCGGCTATTGCTGGTTGACGCCGGCTCGGACCGCTGCGAAGACCGCATGTTTCGCGAACTGCCGACCTGGTTGCGGCCGGGCGACCTGCTGGTGTTCAACGACACCAGGGTGCTGCCCGCGCGTTTTCATGGACGCAAGGAGAGTGGCGGAGAAGTCGAGATTCTGGTCGAACGGCTGCTCGGCAACCACGAGATCAAGGCGCAGATCCGCGCCAGCAAGGCGCCGCGCGCGGGCAGTTTCCTGCTGCTTGCCGAGGACATCCGGGTCGAAGTACTGGGCCGCGACGATGAGTTTTTTCGGCTGCGTTTTTCGGGCACCGAGTCGGTCGAGCGCATTCTGCTGCGGATCGGCAGCATGCCGCTGCCACCCTATGTGCGCCGGGCCGCCGATGGCGATGATCTGCAGCGCTACCAGACCGTCTATGCGCGCGAGCCGGGCGCGGTGGCTGCACCGACCGCTGGCTTGCACTTCGACGACGAGATCCTGACGCGATTGGCCAGTGAAGGAATCCAGTTTGGCCACATCACCTTGCATGTCGGTGCCGGCACCTTCCAGCCGATGCGCGTGGATCGCCTGCACGAGCATCGCATGCACAGCGAGTGGCTCAATGTCGGCGCCGAAACGTGCGAGAAAATCAATCGCACGCGCGCCGCTGGCGGTCGTGTGGTCGCGGTCGGCACCACCGTGGTGCGCGCGCTCGAATCGGCGATGCGTGATGGCCAGGTGCAGCCTTTCGCCGGCGAGACCCGCATCTTTATTTTTCCAGGCTATCGCATCCGCAGCGTCGATGCCCTGCTGACCAACTTTCATCTACCGGAGTCGACCCTGCTGATGCTGGTTTCGGCGTTTGCCGGGCGCGAGCGTGTGCTCGCCGCCTATCGACATGCCGTGCAGGCGCGCTACCGGTTTTTTTCCTATGGTGATGCGATGCTGATTTTTCCGCCGCCCGTTGACACTGAGGCAGGTTCCAATGCAGTTTGAGAAACTCGGCCAATCCGGGGCCGCGCGTCGCGGTCGATTGCGTTTCGAACGCGGAACCGTGGAGACCCCGGCCTTCATGCCGGTCGGTACCTATGGTTCGGTCAAGGGCATGACGCCCGAGCACGTACATGCGATCGGCGCCGAGATCATCCTCGGCAATACTTTCCATCTCTGGTTGCGACCCGGCCCTGCCGTGGTCGAGGCGCACGGCGGGCTGCACGAATTCATCGGCTGGGACAAGCCCATTCTTACCGACTCCGGCGGGTTCCAGGTCTGGAGTCTGGCCAAGCGGCGCAAGATCAGCGCCGAAGGCGTGCGCTTTGCCTCACCGGTGGATGGCGCGCCGGTGTTCCTGTCGCCCGAGATATCGATGCAGATCCAGCGCTCATTGAACTCGGACATCGTGATGATCTTCGACGAGTGCACACCATATCCGGCGACCGAAGTCGAAGCGCGCGTGTCGATGGAGCTGTCCCTGGCCTGGGCCGAACGCAGCAAGCGCGCCTTCGAAGGCAATCCGAATGCCTTGTTCGGCATCGTCCAGGGTGGCATGCATCCGCATCTGCGTCACAAATCGGCCGCTGCCCTGCGTGGCATTGGATTCGATGGTTATGCTATCGGTGGCCTGAGCGTGGGCGAGCCCGCCGCCGAGCGAGATCACATGCTCGATGAGACACTGCCGCATCTACCCGAAGATCGTCCGCGCTATCTGATGGGGGTCGGTCGTCCGGAAGACATCGTGGAAGGCGTGCGTCGTGGTGTCGACATGTTCGACTGCGTGATGCCGACCCGCAATGCCCGCAATGGTCATCTGTTCACCCGCTTCGGCCAGGTGCGCATCCGCAACGCCCGCTACGAACGCGATACTGCGCCGATTGACGCGCACTGCCGGTGCTACACCTGCCAGAATTTTTCACGCGCCTATCTGCGACATCTCGACCGCTGCGGCGAGATGCTGTTCTCGACCCTCGCCACCATCCACAACCTGCACTACTACCAGGAACTGATGGCCGGAATCCGCGCCGCGATTGAAGCGGGCAGCTTCGAGCAGTTCGCCGAGGATTTTTATCAGCAGCGCATGCCCGATCCAGCGCTTCAGGCATGACTGGCACGCTCAATGACTCCACTTTTGCACCAATCCCGGGCCTCGATGTGCTGCGGCGGGCTTGAGAATGCGCCATTCGCCTCCATGCTTGCTGGTTATGGTCGCCCTGCCGCGTCCGCGCGGCACCGCCAGGATCACCGCCGGCGATACAGCGAATTTCACAGTCGCACTGCTACTTTGCGGTGCATACCCACGCTGCCTGTCTGTATCGGCCGGCACTTCGAACCCCACGGAACAGACTCAGGCATAACCCATGAATCAAGCCTTTGAACTTGCTGAAACCAGACTGCTGCGACCGGGAGGCTTGGCCATTGATGACCTCGACCGTGTTTTCGCGCGGCTGATGGGTCCGAGCGTGGACTCGGCCGATCTGTATTTTCAGCACTCCCGCAGCGAAAGCTGGGTGCTCGAAGATGGCATCGTGCGCGATGGCGCCCACTCGATTGAACAAGGTGTTGGCGCGCGCGCGATCAGCGGCGAGAAAACCGGCTTTGCCTATTCCGATGAGATCGTCTTGCCGACCCTGCTCGACGCAGCCGGCGCCGCACGCTCGATTGCCAACAGCGGCGGCAGTGGTGAGGCCAAGCGGCTGGCGCGGATTGACGGCCATGCCCTGTACGCCCCGGTCGACCCGATCGATACCGTGCCGATCGAGCGGAAACTCGAACTGCTGCGCGAAGTGGATAAATACACGCGCGCCATCGATTCGCGTGTGCAGCAGGTGATCATCAGTATCAGTGCAGCGGTCGATACGATTCTGATTGCGCATAGCGATGGCAGCCTGGCCAGCGATGTGCGGCCCCTGGTGCGCTTCAATGTGCAGGTGATTGCCGAGCAGGGCGGTCGTCGCGAACAGGGTTCTTCCGGCGGTGGCGGACGCATCAGCTATGCGCAATTGCTGGAAGGAGATTTTCCGTTTGCCCAGGCGCGCGAAGCGGTGCGTCAGGCCTTGGTCAATCTGGAAGCCGAAGATGCACCCGCTGGCGAGATGACCGTCGTGCTCGGTCCGGGTTGGCCGGGCGTGCTCCTGCACGAGGCCGTCGGTCATGGGCTCGAAGGCGATTTCAACCGCAAGGGTCTGTCGGCATTTTCCGGTCGCATGGGCGAACTGGTTGCCTCGCCGCTGTGCACGATCGTCGATGACGGTACCTTGGCCGCACGCCGCGGTTCGCTGAATATCGATGACGAGGGCACGCCGACCCAGTGCACCACCCTGATCGAGAACGGCGTGCTGAAAGGCTTCCTGCAGGACAAGCTCAATGCTGGTCTGATGGGTGTCGCCGCCACCGGCAATGGCCGCCGCGAGAGCTTCGCGCATCTGCCAATGCCACGCATGACCAATACCTACATGCTGCCCGGGCAGGACGCGCCGGACGACATCATTGCTTCAGTGGACAAGGGGCTCTATGCGGTCAACTTCGGTGGTGGCCAGGTCGACATCACCTCGGGCAAGTTCGTGTTCTCGGCCAGTGAGGCCTATCTGATCGAGAACGGCAAGGTAACCCGCCCCGTCAAGGGTGCCACCCTGATCGGCTCCGGTCCTGAAGTCATGCAGCGGATTTCGCGCGTCGGCAATGACCTCAAGCTCGATGCCGGTGTCGGGGTCTGTGGCAAGGATGGCCAGAGTGTGCCGGTCGGTGTCGGACAACCGACGCTGCGTATCGATGCGATGACGGTCGGAGGCACCAGGCAGTAGGCGGACTGTTGCGCGGGCACCTGGGTTTCGAGATGCGGAACAACGCACTGCAGCGAAATCGCGCGGTGCAAGCAGCGCGATCCCTGGCGGTCCTCTGAGCAAGTGCGGAGCGGCGCTGCAGCTGAGTCGGCGGGCGAAAAACCTCAGGTCTTGACCAGGTTCGCTGCTGAAGGCGAGGCCGGCCAGCACCGAGCCGTGCAGCAACGATGATGTGGTGACTGGTTCGGAGATTGCTCAGGGCATCAATTCACGGACCAGACGGAAAATCTGACGTGAGGCGGCCGGGGGCTTGCCGGCTTTGGCTTCGGAGTTTGCCTGCCGCACCAGTTGGCGCAACTGCTGGCGATCGGCCTGAGGATGCTCGCTGAGCAGTGCGGTGATGGCGTCATCGCCTTCGGCAACCAGGCGATCGCGCCAGGCCTCGGCATGGTGCAGTTGGGCAGTGGCGCGGCGCTTCTCCTGTTTGGGCGCGTCGACAGCCAATCGGATCGCCGGGATATCGTCTTCGTGCTTGCGCAGGTGCTTGGCGAGGTACTGTACTTGGCGCTTGTGTGCGATTGGTTGGGTGATCCGGCGGGCTTCGTCCACCTGTTGGCGCAGCGACTCGTTGAGCGGAATCTGATCGAGGTCGCCCTCGGGCAGCGCAACCAGTTCCTTCGCCAATGCGAGAATGTCCAAGGCCTCACGGCGCTGGATGCTGCGGCTGGGACCTCCGTAGTATTCGTCCCAATCGACATCTTCTGTAGACATTGCATACACCTGTTACCTGATTCAACTGCAAGGATACCCAGTGAGCCTCTCCGATACGAATCCAGATACCGCCCGGGCCGATATGGACCGCCTCAGCACGCTGGCCCGTGACGTCATCTCACGCTGCCGCAAGAAAGGTGCCAGCCAGTCCGAAGTCGGCCTGAACCTCGACCAGGGGCTCAACGTCAACGTCAGGATGGGCGAGGTCGAAACAGTCGAGCACACTCGCGACCGCGGCGTTTCGATCACGGTTTATTTCGGCAATCGCAAGGGTTCGGCGAGTACGGCGGATCTGCAGCCGGAAAGCATCATCACCACGGTGGAACAGGCCTGCGCGATCGCGCGCCACACCGAAGAGGATACGGCAGCCGGCCTCGCTGATGCCGATCTGATGGCGACCGAATTTCGCGACCTCGATCTCTGGCATCCCTGGAACATCGATGCCAGCGGCGCCATTGCCCTGGGTATCGAGTGCGAGGCGGCCGGCCGTGCGTACGATGATCGGATCAGCAATTCCGACGGCGCCAGCGTCGGCACTGGGCAGAGCATTTCGGTGTACGCCAATTCGCACGGATTTGTCGGCCGCGAGCGCACCACGCGACACTCGATTTCCTGTTCGATGATCGCCGAAGACGACAAGGGCATGCAGCGCGATTACTGGTACAGCAGTACGCGCAACCCCGATGAACTCGAATCGGCAGCCGCGATTGGACGCCGGGCCGCTGAGCGCGCCGTGCGCCGCCTCGGTGTGCGCAAGCTTGCCACCCGCGACTGCGCGGTGCTGTACACGCCCGAGGTCGCGCGCAGCCTTATTGGTCATCTGGTCGGTGCGATCAGTGGCGGTGCGCTGTATCGCAAGGCCAGTTTCCTGCTCGATCAGCAGGGGAAGCGCATCCTCCCGGAGTGGTTCCAGATACTCGAAGATCCGTTCGTGCTTCGTGGTCACGCCTCGGGCAATTTCGATGCCGAGGGCGTGGCATCACGGCAGAGCGACCTGATCCGCGATGGCATTCTCAGTCGCTATGTGCTCGGCAGCTATTCAGCGCGCAAGCTCGGGCTTGCCACCACCGGCAATGCCGGCGGCGTGCATAATCTGCTGGTCAAATCGAATGCTGGCGACCTCGACAGCCTGATCCGTGACATGGGCGAGGGACTGCTGATCACCGAGGCGATGGGGCAGGGCGTCAATACCGTGACTGGCGACTACTCTCGCGGCGCTGCCGGATTCTGGATCGAGAACGGTGCGATCGCCTACGCGGTCGATGAAGTGACGATTGCCGGAAACCTGCGTCAGATGTTTCAGGACATCGCCCTGGTCGGCACGGACATTGATCCACGCTCGCACATCCTGACCGGATCGATCCTGCTGTCGCGGATGACGGTGGCAGGGTCCTGACGCCGGGTCTGGCAGCGCGCGCAGTCGTTAACCAAACTCTCAGGATCCAGCAGCTAAGGTCGCGCCTTTCCACGGAGTCTCCTGCATGCGCGCGAACCTGGTTGGGTTGTTGCTGTTGCTTTCGGTCTTGATCTTGGGCTCGGGTGCAGCCGGCGCTGCGCCTGCGCGACCCGCTGTGGTCGAGGCCATCGTCGCCGCGCTGCGCGCCAACGATCCCGATGCTGCGGTCGCTGCCGCCGACAAAGCCGTGGCCAGCCTGCCGAGTCATGCCGAAGCCTGGCATCTGGCCGCCGGGGCCTACGGGCGGATGGCGCAGGCCGCCAGTATTTTCAGCAAGCTGTCCTGGGCGAAGAGATGTCTTGCCGCCTACCAGAAGGCGGTCGAACTCGAACCGACCCGGTATGTCGCCCATCTGGACCTGATGCAGTTCTACCTTGCTGCGCCCTCGATCGCCGGCGGTGGTCGTGACAAGGCGGACGCTCAAGCGGCGCGCATTGCCGGACTGGATGTCAGTTGGGGCCATATAGCGCGTGGGATATTGGCGCGCGTCGACAAAGATTACGCGCGCTACGAAACCGAGGCCAAGGCGGCCATCGCTGTCAATCCGACCGAGATGCGTCACCGCATCATGTACGCGCTGGATCTGAGCCGGGTCGAGCGCTGGGCCGATGCATTCGCCGTGCTCGATGCTGCGCAACGAGCGGCGCCCGATGACCTGCGCGTGGTCTATCAACTCGGCCGGCTGGTCGCCGTATCCGGCCAGCAATTGCCGCGCGGTCTTGAGGCACTCGAGCGTGTACAGGCGGCGTCGATCAAGCCGGAAGATTTCTCCGCGGGTGGACTGCACTGGCGGCGCGGACAGATTCACGAGAAGCTGGGCCAGAAGGCCGAGGCGCTGAGCGACTATCGACGCGCGCTGCGACTCGAACCGTCGATGAAGGCACTGGTCGAAGCGGATATCGCGCGCCTGCAGAAGGTCTGATATCCGGGCCTTGCAAGCTGAGTTCAGCTCAGACGATCCACGGCGTAGTGGGCAAGATCACGCAGTGATTCCGCTTCCGGTCCGCAGCCAGCGAGCAAGGCCAGGGTTTCGGCACGAAGGGAGGCTGCGAGCGCGCGCGAGGCATCGAGGCCGATGATCGAGGGATAGGTCGGTTTGTCGCGGGCAATGTCTGCGCCCTGACGTTTGCCAATTACCTCGGTGTCGCCCTCGATGTCGAGAATATCGTCGCGAATCTGGAACGCCAGCCCAATTCGCGCGCCGACTTCAGCCATTCGCTGCAGCTCAGTCGGATCGTTGCGACCCGCGGCCAAGGTGCCGAGCAGTACCGCCGCGCGAATCAGTGCGCCGGTCTTGTAGGCGTGCATACGCTCGAGTTCCGACTGGCTCAGGCGCTGGCCGACCGCATCCAGATCGAATGCCTGGCCACCCGCCATGCCGTGCGCGCCGCAGGCCTGGGCCAGTGTGCGCAGCATGTGCAATCGGGTCTGGGCATCGGCGCGTGACTGGCTTTCTTCGGTCAACACTTCGAAGGCAAGCGCCTGCAAGGCATCGCCGGCGAGGATCGCCATCGCTTCGCCAAACGCGATATGGCAGGTCGGCTTGCCGCGGCGCAGATCATCGTTGTCCATTGCCGGCAGATCGTCATGGATCAGCGAGTAGGCGTGGATGATCTCAAGCGCAGCCGCACTGGCATCGGCACATTCCGCTGGTGCACCCGAGCTTTTACAGGCCGCATAGGCGAGCAGGGCGCGCAGGCGCTTGCCGCCGCCGAGCACGCTGTAGCGCATCGCCTGGTGCAGGCGTTCGGGCATCTGGCTGGCGGGGGGCAGTTGGCGATCCAGTACAGCTTCCGCACGATGCGCCCAGGCGAGCAGTTCCGGTGTCAGTTCAGGGCGTATCGGGGTCAAAGGGAACCGCACTGGCCGGGTCGTTCGGATCCATCAGCATGCGCACGCGCAACTCGGCCTGTTCCAGCGCGCCCTGACAATTGCGATAGAGCGAGACACCACGTTCAAAAGCCTGCAATGACTCATCCAGGCTCATATCGCCTTTTTCCATCCGCCCGACCAAACCCTCGAGTTCGTCCAGCGAGCGCTCGAACTCGGCCACATTGGCGGTCGGCGCAGCTGGTGCGGGATTGGGCGAGGACATGCCGCGCAAGTTAGCCGGAAGCAGCGTCCGCCGCAAGGCAAACCACTGCTTCATGACATGATTGTTGATGAGTTGGCGCTTGGCGACGGATCCGCGACGGCCCCTGGAATGTAGCGTCGAACGCCAGCTCGCTCGCGAATCGGGACTGCTGCGGGCGACACAGTTCTCGAAAAGTGGCTCAGTCAGGCACACCGGGACTGCAGTGCACCAGGCGGACAGCGGCTGAGCAGGAACTCAGTCGACGAGTTGCCGCACCGTTCCAGAAACGCTGATCGCACTGCCCCGCTGCTCGCCGAAGGCGGCGTGGATCAGGGAACGGCTGCCCATATCGTCGCCCTGCACGATGTCGATCGCGCCGCCATGCGGCCAGCCCAGATCACGCAAATAGCCGGCGAACGCGGCGGCGGATGCGCCGGTCGCCGGATCTTCGTAGATTCCACCAACGGCGAATGCGTTGCGCACGTTGAACTGGCGATCCGATGCGGCGTGCACCAGCATGATGGTGGCGTAGTCTTCGCGTTGCATCAGGCGCCGCCCGGTTTCCATGTCGTATTGCATGCGCGCCAGGGCTTCCCTGCTGTGCAAGGCGATCACCAGATGATCGGCGCCGGCGTGGATGCGCGCCGGAGCGATACGCGCATCCAGATCACGCGCGCTGTAGCCGAACAGATCGAGCACTTCGGAAACCACTCTGGGGTCGACTGGTGCGCTGCGTGTCGGCGGTGACGACAGTTCCGCGGTCAGCAGGGCACCCTCGCGGCGACCATCCACGTTGATCTCGGCGTGGTTGAGACTCAGCTGATAACGCCCCTCGCCGTGGCGGAGAGACAGCGCCGCGCCCAGTGCAATGGTGGCGTGGCCGCAGAAGTCGACCTCCACTTCAGGCGCGAAGTAGCGCACCCGCCAGCGCTCGCCCTCGCGCGCGGCAAATGCCGTTTCGGACAGGCCGACTGCGGCGGCAGTTGCCTGCATCGTCGCCGCATCGGGCAGGGCGTCGCCGATCCACACGCCGGCGCCATTGCCGCCCGCATTGCCATCGGAAAATGCTGCGAACTTCTGTACTTCCATCGTGATTCCCATTGTAGTTGCCGCTGTGACCGTGCCTGGCAAGTGCAGTTCCATACTGACATCCGATCGTTGATACGGACTCGGTCGCAACGGTACATGTCGGAAGCCAAAGCGCTGATAGAGTCTGATCGCGTTCAGCAGTGATGAATGCGTATCGAGCACCAGAGTCTGTGCTCCGCGCACGCGGGCGTCTTCGAGTGCAGCGTGCATCAGGACGGCGCCGATGCCGTGGCCGCGCCGATCTGCGTGGACCGCCATCTTGGTCAACTCCATCACGCCCGGTCGCAGGCTCTTCAGCGCGACACAGCCGACCACGCGCGCATCCGCATCGACGGCAAGCAGGACGTTGCCGCCCGCCGCGATGATATGGCGCTCGACCTCATGCAGGCTCTTGCGATCGGCTTCCTCGACGCTGAACTGCTGTTCGATCCAGTCGAGATTCAAGCGCGCGAAAGCGTCCGCGTATTCGGGCCGGTAGCTGTGTATCCGCACGCCGTTCATGGCAGCGGCTTGCTCGCTGCAAGCGTTGCCGAGATTGCCAGCTCAGGTGTCGCGATGGCGGCGGGCGCGGTTTTGCGTGTCGGCCACAGCACCAGGGCAACGCCGGCCAATACCAGCAGACTGGCCACGATCGCGCTCGGCTCGATGTGCTCACCGAGCAGCCAGGCGCCGAGCGCCATCGCGACGACCGGATTGACCAGGGCGTAAGTGGCCACCGCCGAAGTCGGCACGCGAGTGATCAGCCAGAGGTAGGCGCTGAAGGCGACGATGCTGCCGAACACGGAAAGATAGAGCAGGGCGGCGACCGAGGTCGGGGTGAATGCGCTCCAGCCGAATTCGGACCACTCGCCAAGCACCAGCGCACACAGGGCCTGGAACAGGGCGCCGACCATCATCTGCGCGCAGGCGAAGGCGCCGAGTTGTCCGGGTTTTACCGCGTGACGTTGAATCAGCGTTCCGATCGACCAGCCCAGGGTAGCCAGCACGATCATCAGCATCGGGAACAGCGGCGCCGTGCCATCGAAGCTGCGCGTCCGGGTGATGATCAACACCACGCCAAGCAGGCCGATCACGCTGCCGATGATGTCCTTGCGGCCCGGACGTCTGCGCGCGAACGCCACGCTGTCAAAACACATGATCCACAGCGGCAGGGCGGCGACCAGCAGGGCGGCGATGCCCGAGGGCACGGTCTGCTGTCCCCAGATCACAAAGCCATTGCCGATACCCGACAGCAGTACGCCAGCCAGGATCGCCGATGGCCAGTGCAGACCGGCGAGCGGACGCGCATTGCGCAGTCTCAGCATGCCATACATCAACGCGGCCGCCAGCGCGAAGCGCAAGGCACCGCTGGCGAACGGCGGCATGCTGCGCACGACCAGGGCAATGGCGAGATAGGTCGTGCCCCAGACCAGGTAGATGGTGGCGAAGGCGGCAATCAGGGCGCTACGGCTCGGTGTGTTCATGAGCGCATCCTAGGGCCGAGGACGGTAGCTGGTACAGATTCACTTTATGCCAATCTCTACTGGTACAGTTGCCCGCCTCGAATTTGCCATGCGCCCTCGCGCGGGCAACTTGCCGATAACAGGATCCAGAGGAGGTTGCATGTCCAACGAAGCATCTCTGTACGAAACGCTCGCCCTGCAATTGCATCGGCGCATCCAGACCGGCGCCCTGATCGCCGGTGCCCGGGTGCCTTCGGTACGCGCGATGAGTCAACAAGCCGGAGTCAGCATCGGCACCGTGGTTCAGGCCTATCAGCAACTCGAAGCACAGGGCGTGATCGAATCGCGACCGCAGAGCGGCTACTACGTGCGCGCGTCCCGCTTGCCGGGGATCGCGCCGCCACGCAAAGGTGCGGCGCCGCGGCCGCGCAGCCTGTCGCGCAGTATGCTCGACCAGGTGCTCGCGGTGTACGCGCGCGACGATCTGGTGCCCCTGCATTCGGCCACACCATCACCGAGCCTGTTGCCCACGGCTCGCATCTCGAACATCGCGCGCGATCTGCTGCGGCGGATCCCCGATCGCGTCAACGCCTATGCGCATCCGCCGGGTCTGTTGGCTCTACGCCAACAGGTGGCGCAACGACTTGGCCTCGCCGGTGTCGACGTCGATGCCGATGATGTGGTGATCACCGCCGGTGCCATGGAGGCCATCACACTCAGCCTGCAAGTGCTGACCCGGCCCGGTGATGCGGTGCTGGTCGAACGACCGACCTACTACGGACTGATGCAGGCGATCGAAGCGCGCGGATTGAAGGTCGTGGAAATTGCCAACTGCTGCGATGACGGTCCGGACATCGAACTCGCCTTGAAGGCGCTGGCGACCCAGCCGATTCGCGCGGCGGTGCTGATCCCAAGCTTCAGCAATCCGAGCGGTGCCACGATGCCGTCCGCGGCCAGGCGCATCCTGGTCGAGGCCTGTGCGCGTCATGGGGTGCCGGTGATCGAGGACGATGTCTACGGTGAACTCGGATTCGATGGACGCCGACCGGAGCCGATGAAAGCCTACGAAGGTCAAAGCGGCGGCGTGATCCTGTGCGGCTCGGTCTCCAAGATCATGGCGCCTGGACTGCGGATCGGCTGGGCAGTCAGTGCGCGCTGGCGCGAAGAGTTGATCCGCGCAAAGTCGTTCACCTCGTGCTCGACACCGACGCTCTCGCAGTACGTGGTCGCCGAAATGTTTGCGGGCAGCCAGCTTGATCGCCATCTGCGCCGGTTGCGTGCCAGTCTCGCCGCCAATGTCGGACGCTTCCACGCCCAGATCGCCACCGATTGGCCAGCCGGCACGCGGGTGTCGCGGCCACGTGGTGGCGTGGTGCTCTGGGTGCAGTTGCCGCCTGGGCAGGACGCCCATGTCCTGTTCGAGAAAGCCCTCGACGCCGGCATCGGCATCATCCCCGGCACCCTGTTTTCCGCCAGCGGTGCCTATCGGGATTGCGTGCGGCTCAGCTGCGCCGGCGAATGGAATCCGCGCGTGCAGACAGCCCTGCACACACTGGGTCAACTGGCGCGCGGTTGACGGCGGCTGCTGCGGCTCAACAAATAGCGCGTCGAAGCGACATCGGGTGTACCGATGTCGCCTCTGTGCATCTGCAATCGAGCTCAAGGTGCTGCGGAAGTTTCCAGCGCGGCCAAGCGCTTTCCGAGTTCCGCAGCGGTCTGATAGCCACCCAGAAAGCTGCCGTCCTCGGCAAAAATGTTCGGCGTTCCGCTCTTGGAGATGCGCTGAGCGAGCGCCAGGGTTTCGTTGATCGGGTGTGCACAGGTGGCCGGAGCGTGGGCGATGCCCGCGGTGGTCATGCTCTGGTTCATGGTCTGCTTCGGATCATCCGAACACCAGATGAAGGCAGCCTTGTCGAATGAGGCGGAGTTCAATCCCGCACGCGGAAAAAACAGATAGTCGACGCTGATACCGGCGCGGTTGTATTCGGCGACCTCCTGATGCAGCTTGCGGCAGTAGGCGCAATCGACGTCGGTGAAGATGGTGATGCGGTGCTTGGGATCCTTGGCCTCGAAGCTCAGCCGCTTTTCCGGCCCGATCTTGTCGAGCGCGACCGCACGCAAACCCTTTTCGGTATCGGCGGTGACGTCCACACGATTGCGCGTATCAAACAGGCGGCCCTGCAGCAGGTAGTTGCCATCAGCGCTCAAGTACAGCACTTCACCGCCGGCGACGACTTCGAATAATCCGGGCAGCGCCGAGGGACGTATCGAATCGATTTGCGCGGTCGGGGCGATCCGGGTCAAGGCCTCGCGGATACGCGGATGATCCTCGGCAGACACCAGCGAGGAATATCCAACCAGAAACAGCAGCACTCCCATTGCACAACGCATATCACGATCTCCAGACCCCGCTGGTTGCGGTGGCGTTGGGACCGATGATCCAACTGATAGTTCCGTAGCCGTTCACGATGCTCGGCGCGCTGTCGCGCAGCAACTCAGCGCTGCAAGGTCTCCCGCTCGATCTGGTCCAGGGTCGCATGGCGTACATCGGTGCCCTTGACGATATAGATCAGATGCTCGGCGAGGTTGCTGGCGTGGTCGGCGACGCGATCGATCGCCTTGGTCACCGCCATCATGTCGAGCAGCACCGCGACCTGGCTCGGAGTGTCGCCGATGCGTTTGACCAGTCCAGCGGAGACCGCATTGACCTGGCGGCCGACGCCGCGCGAACCGCGGATGACGGCGATGGCCAGTTCGATATCACTTGCGGCGAAGGCCTGCACCGCCTCGTCGATCAGCTTGCGGGTGACGTCGGCGATCCGGCGCGTACTGCTCAACCAGTCGCTGTCGGCTACGCCGCTCGAGCGGATCGCACCCGACAGGCGCGCGATCTTGCGCGCTTTGTCGCCGGTGCGCTCGAGATCGGTCACCATCTTGCTGATGCCGAGCACCATGCGCAGATCGCCCGCCGCCGGCTGGCGCTTGGCGATCAGGTGGGCGCAGTCATCGTCGATATCGACCTCGAGGTCGTTGACGCGCTTGTCGTTTTGCACGACCTGGTCGGCCAGTTCGGCTCGGCCCGAGGCGAGTGCATCGACCGCGAGCCGGAACTGGTCGCTGACCATGGCGCCCATCTCGACGACGCGGGCGCGCAACGCGGCAAGTTCGATATTGAATTGGCTACTGATGTGTTCGTTGGACATGGTGCGCTCCCTAGTGCCCTGTGCTCAGCCGAATCGGCCAGTGATGTAGTCCTCGGTCTGCTTGTGCTTCGGACTGAAGAACACGTCATCCGTCCAGCCGAACTCGATCAAATCGCCGAGGTACATGTAGGCCGTGAAATCGGAAACGCGGGCCGCCTGCTGCATATTGTGCGTCACGATCAGAATAGTCACTTTGTCTTTGAGCTGGTGGATCAGGTCTTCGATGCTGGCGGTTGCAATCGGGTCGAGTGCCGAGGTCGGTTCGTCGAACAGCAGCAGTTCCGGATCCGAAGCCAGCGCGCGCGCAATGCACATGCGTTGTTGCTGGCCGCCCGACAGATTGTTGGCCTGTTCGTGCAGGCGATCCTTCACTTCGTTCCACAGCGCCGCATTGGTGAGGGCTTCCTCGACCTTGGCATCGAGCACGCTGCGCTTGTTCTCGCCACGCACACGCAGGCCATAAGCCACGTTCTCATAGATCGATTTCGGAAACGGATTGGGTTTCTGGAACACCATCGACAGCCGCATCCGCACCTCGATCGGATCGATGTCGGCGCCGAGCAGATTGATGTCATCCGGATGGAAGCGGATTTCGCCCTCGTAGCGATTGCCTCGGTACAGATCATGCATCCGGTTGAAGCAGCGCAGAAAGGTGCTCTTGCCGCAGCCGGAGGGTCCGATCAGCGCAGTGACGCGACGATCATGGATGGGCAGATTGATGTTCTTCAGCGCCTGGTACTGGCCGTAGAAAAAATTGAGGGCGCGTGCCTCGGCCTTTATCGGCAGGCTGGCAAGATCGGGCTTTGGTGATTTATTGGACATGGTCGGCTTACCACTTCAGGTTGCGGCGCAGGCGGAAACGCAGCCAGATCGCCAGGGCGTTCATCACGAGGGTCATCGCCACCAGCACCAGGGCGGCGGCGGAAGCGTTCTGCTGGAACGCGGCCTCGGGCCGCGAGGTCCAGTTGAAAATCTGGATCGGCATCGCCGTGAACGGCGACATCAACCAGTCGAACGAGACAAACGGCGCTGTGCTGCTGATCGGAGATTCCGGCAGAAATGCGATAAAGGTGACCGCTCCGATGGTGACGATCGGCGCGGTCTCGCCGATTGCACGCGAGAGTCCGATGATGACACCGGTCAGGATGCCGGGCAGCGAGTAGGGCAGCACATGGTGACGTACCACCTGCCAGCGGGTGGCGCCGAGCGCATAGGCGGCCTCACGGATCATTCCCGGAATGCTGCGGATCGCTTCGCGCGTGGACACGATCACGATCGGCAGGATCAGCAGTGCGAGCGTGAGCCCCGCGGTCAGCACAGTGGCACCAAGGCCGAGCGTGTGCACGAACATGCCGAGCGCGAGCAGCCCGTAGACTATCGAGGGAACGCCGGCCAGATTGTTGATATTGATCTCGATGATCGCAGTGAGCTTGTTGGCCGGTGCGTATTCCTCAAGATAGATGCCCGCGCCGACGCCGATCGGCACAGCGACGAAGGCGGTAACCAGCATCACCGTGAAGCTGCCAACCCAGGCAGCGAGGATGCCCGCCTGCTCGGCACGGCGCGAGGCGAAGTGGGTGAAGAAGTCGAGCGTCAAGCGGTCCATGCCGGAGCTGATCATGTCGACGAACAAGGCGACAAAGGTTACGAACATCAGGAACAGGGCAGCGAATCCGAGTACGGAGAACAGCAGTTCGCGGCGCTTCTGCGTAGCGATGCTGGCGCGCATTCCCTCTCGTGCCGAGGTATCGAGCGCCTTCATCAGTAGACCTCGCGGTAGCGGCGGCGCAGCCAGAAGCCGAGCAGGTTGAACACCAGGGTGACCAGGAACAGGGTCAGTCCCGCGGCAAAAATGGTCTGATAGCCGACACTGCCGTGCGGCAGATCGCCCTTGGCAACCTGGACGATATATGCGGTGATCGTGGCTGCCGGCTGGGTCGGATTGAGCGTGAGGTTGGGTTGCATGCCGGCGGCAACGGCGACGATCATGGTCTCACCGACGGCACGCGAAATACCGAGGATATAGGCCGCGGCGATGCCGGAAAATGCGGCCGGAACGACTACCCGCAACGCCGTCTGCAGCCGAGTCGCGCCCATCGCATACGAGCCTTCGCGCAGCGACATTGGCACCGCGCGCATGGCGTCCTCGCTGATCGAGCTGATGTAGGGCACGATCATCACGCCCATCACCAGACCGGCCGAGAGCAGGTTGAATCCCGGCAGCCCAGGAATGAATTGCTGCAGCATTGGCGTAACAAAGAACAGCGCGAAGTAGCCGAACACGATGGTCGGTACGCCGGCCAGCAGTTCGAGCACAGGTTTCCATATCTCGCGGACACGCTCACTGGCAAACTCGGAAAGATAGATCGCAATGATGGTGCCGAGTGGGATTGCCACAGTGAGCGCAATCGCCGAGCTGGTCAGGGTGCCCGACAGCAGCACGCCGATGCCGAAGTGGGCATCGCTGAACAGCGGAGTCCACTGGCTGTCGCTGATGAAATCCCAGATCGGTACAGCGCGGAAAAAGACCAGGGATTCCTTGACCAGTACGTAAACAATGCCGAGCGTGGTGAATACCGCCACCATCGCCGACAGCAGCAAGACCAACTCGACGATGCGCTCCTTGATGTGCCGGCTGGCCTGATAGCGCATCCGGTTACCCACGACAGCGCGCGCGGTACCCGTAGCTGTGCTGCTCATTGCACCTTCTCCATGCCGTCGCACAAGGGCAGCCGGACTTGCTCCGGCTGCATCGGGGTTCCCATTTCAGATATCGCAAATTGCGAGCCCGGGGACGGTCCCTAGCCAGGCGCCGCCATCATGTCGGCTGACGCCCGGGTCGCGCAATACCCGCGACTCAGCTCAGAGCGCGGCTTCGCGCTTGAGCAGGTCTTCGATGGTGACCGCAGTGGCCGGCTCGCCGTTGAACACGGTGCCGAGCTTGCCTTCGCTCAGATCTCCGCGGATGCTCGTATAGGCTTCGGCCGGCAACGGAACGTAGTTGACTTCGCGGGCCAGCGTATCGGCGTTGGCGAGATAATATTCGATGAACGACTTTACCTCCGAACGCGACCAGGCCTTGTCGCTGACATAGATGAACATTGGCCGTGCCAGCGGCGTATAGGTTCCGTCGATCACGGTCTCCATTGACGGCAGTACGCCAGCGGCGTCGGCCGATGTCTGGATGGCCAGTGCCTTGAGCTTGTCCTGGTTCTCGGCGAAGTAGGCGTAACCGAAATAACCGATCGCGTTGACATCGTTGGCGACGCCCTGGACCAGCACGTTGTCATCTTCCGACGCGGTGTAGTCGCCGCGACTGGATTTTGCTTTGCCGACCACCGCTTCGGTGAAGTAGTCGAACGTGCCCGAATCCGAACCGGCGCCATAGAGGGTGAAGTCAGCATCGCTCCAGGCCGGGTTGATCTGGTTCCACTTGCTGACATTGCCCTGGGCCGAGGGCTCCCAGATGCGCTTGAGCTCGTCGACGGTGATGCTGGTCAGCGGGTTCTGCGGATTGACCACGACGGTCAGCGCGTCATAGGCGACCGGAATTTCGAAGTACTTGATGCCGGCAGCGGCACAGATGTCCATCTCGGCGCGCTGGATCGGCCGCGAGGCACCGGAGATGTCGAGCTCGCCACGGCAGAATTTCTTGAATCCGCCGCCGGTGCCCGAAACGCCCACGGTGACCCGGGTCTTGCCCTGGGTCGATGACTGGAATTCCTCGGCGACCGCTTCGGTAAGCGGATACACGGTGCTCGAACCGTCGATCTGGATCACCGACGTGGTCTCGGCGACCGCGGCGCTCGGGCTGGCAACCGATCCCGCTTCGGACGTTTTTCCAGCTTGTTCGCCACAGGCGGCGAGGCCGAACAGGACGGAAGTAAGGATGGAAAGCTGCAGACTGGGTTTCAGGGACAGGGTTTGCATGGGCTCCGACTCGTTTGAAGTTGGAGTGCATGCTATTTCCATCATGTTGCAGCATTGTGACAATGGCCATTCGCTAGCCGGCAAGGCCCAAGCGCCCGCACTTTGGCGTATTTGCGGCGCTGCGATGGGCTGAAACGGGCCTCGGCTGTCATCAGAGTGTCATGTCCAGGCTAAATAATCGTCACCTTCCTGTCGCTTCCGGAGCATCTCTGTGACATGCCATCGTCATCAAAATTACCCCAGACGGTCTTTGCTGACGCTGGCAGCCTGTGTCTCTTCCGTGCTCGTCAATGCGGATGCGCGCGCCGCGGATTGGTCGGTGGCGCCCGGCATGAACTTCCAGCATGACTGGGCGGAGTTTCAGTCCGACGCCAGCACGCTGGAAGACGCGGCTGATTTTCGCCGGATGCGACTGAGTGTGACCGCCAAGCACGCCAAGGACCTTGAGCTGAAGGCGGAGTACGACCTGTTCAGCAATCAATGGACCGACGCGTATGCCAAGTACCATTTTGCTGACGGCCATTCGCTGCGCGCCGGTCAATTCAAGCAACCCTTTTTTCTTGAGGAGCTGACCTCGGATCGCAATTCCCTGTTCATGGAACAGGGCTTGCCGTCGGCGATGGGCATTGCGCGGCGCCTCGGCGGCGAATATGCCTACAGCAGGCCCAACTGGTCGGTGACGGTCAGCGGCTACGGTCAGACCCTCGAAGGCCTCAACAAGGGCACCGGGTTGGCAGCGCGGGCAACCTGGTTGCCGGTTTCGGCCGAGGGGCGCTTCCTGCATCTCGCAACGGCCATCGCCAGCGAAGACCCGAAATCCGATAGTGGCCGTTTTTCAACGCGTCCCGAGGCCAGTCTGTCACCGCGCCGCTTCGCCGACACCGGATCGCTCGCCAATGTCGACTCGATCCAGCGACTCGGACTCGAAGTGGCCTATGTCGATGGACCGCTGTTGCTGCAGTCCGAGTATGTCCATGGCAGCTTTCAGCGCGAGGGCAGCGCCGATTTTTCCGGCGACGGCTACTATCTGCAGGCGGGTTGGTTCCTGACCGAGCATGCACGTGGCTACAAGAACGGAACGATTGATGCGCCCAAGCTCGATGGCGCGCGCGGTGCCTGGGAGCTCGGTCTGCGCTACAGCCATCTCGATCTGGACGATGGTGCCGTGCTTGGTGGTGTCGAATCCAACTGGACCCTGGGGCTGACCTGGTGGGCGCACCCGAATGCGCGCCTGATGGCCAATGCGATCTCGGTCAAGAGCGATCGCCGCGGTATCAGCGACAATCCGGACATCCTCGAGTTTCGCGCGCAGATTGGTTTCTGACTGCGGATCGCAAGGCTCGGCCTGCACCGTCAACACGATGCAGGTTGCCCTAAGCGATCCAATCCGTGCAGGATCCGAGCGCTCGCTCAGATCCTGCGCACACGGAAACTGCGTCCCTTGATCTTGCCGGAGCTCAATTGCTTCTGCGCCTGATTGAGCAGTTCGCGTTTGATCGCGACGTAGGATCGCGTGGCAAAAATATCGATCTTGCCGATCGCATCGCCGGGCAGGCCAGCGTCGCCGGTCAGCGCGCCGAGAATATCGCCGGCGCGCAGTTTGTCGGTCTTGCCGGCGTCGATGCACAGGGTGGCCATCTTGGGCTGCGGCGGGCTGATCGTTCGTCCGACCAAGGGTGTCACCGTGGCCCAGCGGAATTTCTGGCCATGGCTGTCGGCCAAGGTATGTGCGCGCGGCATTTCGCGCGGTGTCACCAGGCTTAGCGCCAGCCCGCCGCGGCCAGCGCGACCGGTACGTCCGATACGATGCAGATAGACATCGGGATCGGTCGGCAGTTCGTAGTTGATCACTGCGGATAGATCCTTGATGTCGAGACCGCGTGCGGCAACGTCACTGGCCAGCAGGACATTGCAGCTGCCATTGGCGAAACAGACCAGGACTTCGTCGCGGTCACGCTGCTCCATATCACCATGCAGGGCCGCGGCGAAAAATCCAAAGCCCTGCAGGGCCTGGGCAACGTCTTCGGTATCGCGCCGGGTATTGCAGAACACCACAGCGGAATCCGGCTTGTGGGTCATCAGCAGCGCGGCCAGCGCGGCCGGTTTCTGCGCGAGCTCGCTCTCGTGGAATATCTGCGCAACGATCGGCTGTTCGGCGACCGCGGCTACGCTGACCTCGGCCGGGTCGCGCATCAGGCTGCGTGCCATATCGCGGATCGCCTTCGGATAGGTCGCTGAGAACAGCAGGCTCTGACGCTCCTTGTTGACGCGCGCCGCGATATCGCGGATGGCCTCTTCGAAACCCATGTCGAGCATACGGTCGGCTTCGTCGAGCACGAAGGTGCGCACGCCGCCAAGATGCAGGGCCTCCTTGCGCATCAGTTCCTGTACGCGGCCGGGTGTGCCGACCACGACATGAGGATCATGCACAAGCGAAGCGAGTTGCGGACGCAGTGATACGCCGCCGGTCAGCAGCAGCACTTTCAGATTGGGAATACCGATGGCGAGTTTGCGAATTTCCTTCGCGACCTGATTGGCCAGTTCGCGGGTCGGACAGAGCACCAGTGCCTGCAAGCGGATCAGGGCGGGGTCGAGTCGCTGCAGCAAGCCCAGCCCGAAGGCGGCGGTCTTGCCGCTGCCGGTCGGGGCCTGCGCGATCAGATCGCGACCGGCGAGAATGAGCGGCAGCGCCTCGGCTTGCACCGGGGTCATGCTGGTATAGGCGAGGGCATCGAGACCCTGCGCCAGATTCGGGGCGAGGGCGAGTGAGCTGAAGGCGAGCGTATTGGGCGTTTGCATACCCCATGATGGCAGCTGGCGGGGCAGCGGCCAATCACGCGGGGGCTCGGGTACTTCACCAGTTTGAATGTTGGCAACGGTCCCCTTCTCCCGCCTGCGGGAGAAGGTGGCCCGCAGGGCCGGATGAGGGGAAACCTTCGATGGTGTTGGCAATTTGTTGCGATGCGCGCGGCAGACCCCGAGCGCTACCGCACGTTTCCCTCATCCGCCTGCGGCTGTCTCCCGTAAACGGGAGAAGGGGTTCATCGCCAGAATTTCGAACTGATGCAGTGCCGGGGCTCGTCGTACTCGGTCCTCCGCGCCCGTTGGCCGCCTGCGCCTCCAACGGGTGCCGCAAGCGGCTCGGTCAGTACTGCCAGTTCACATTGCTGGTGCCGACACCCGTGGCAGGCACGGTATAGCTGTGGTTGCTTCCGTTCTCCCAGGTCACTGTGCCATTGGCAGCAATCCGGATGAACTTGAACTGCAGGGTCTTGCCGGCCGGTACGCCGACCGTCAGCCACCAGTTCGGATAGGTGCTGGCCGTGGTCAGCATCGCGCCGACTGCTGTCGATTTCGTCGTCGCCCAGTTGCTCAGCTCGACACTGTTGCCAGTCAGATAGATGTTGTCGCCGGGCAGGGTGGGCGCCGCATTGTTGACGGTGAAGGTGACCGGTATGAGTTTGGCCTGATAGACATCAAAATTGAAGGTGTTCGATGCGGTGCTTGAACCCGAACGGGTGACGCTGACCGCATGCGTGCCCTGGCCAACGGCCGGCACATTGGCGACGACTTCCTGATCGCTCCAGCTGACCACGCTTGCATTGGTTGTGCCGAATTTCACCGTGCCGGTGCTGGTGCCGAAGCCGTGTCCGGCAATCACCACCTTGACGCCCGGCTGCGCTGCCGTTGGCGTCAGGTTGCCCAACCGCGCCACGCTATTGGCCGGATCGCGCTGCCAGACCGAAACGCTATTGGCGGGCAGGCTGAGACTGGCCGTGTTGTAGCCGCCGCTGGTCGCGCCGGTGGCGGTGAGGCTGATGCCGGAGACCAGGTTGCCGAGATAATCGGTATAGGTGCCGGTCGGCAGCGAAGTGACCAGGCCGCTGACCGCCTGGCTGGTGGTGCCCTTGTTGATCGCCACGACGACCACGCTGTTGTAGAACTTGCGCTCATAGATATAGACATTGCTGTTGATCCAGCGCTGGCCTATCGAACCGAAGGCGAGTGCCTCATTGTCCTTGCGCAGTGTCGACAGCGACTTGATCAGATTGAACGCGGTTGTGGTCTGGCTGAAGCCGGGCATCTTGCGGCGGTTGTCCGGATCATCGCCGCCTTCGAGATACTGTTCGGTACCGTAGTAGATGCAGGGAATGCCGCGTGCGGTGAGCACAAAGGCGAGGGCGGCATGCAGATGCTTGCGCTCGTCGGCGCTGGTGTCGACGTTGAGAAAGCGTTTGCGATCATGGTTGTCGACAAAATTGACCAGGTCGTTCTGATAGCGGAAATCGGTCTGTTGCTGGGTGACCACGTCATTGAGCGAGGTAAACGTACCGCCCTGACCGAACACGCTGCTTATCCGGGTGAACAGCGGGAAGTTCAGTTCGGCAATGCCGCTGCGGTTGCTGAACTTGACCAGATCGGCATATAGCGGGTTGTTGCTGTCATCAGCGACCCACTCGCCGAAAACAAAGCTGCGCCGATTGCTGTAGATGCTGTTGGCCAGGGTGTATTGCCAGCCCCAGTTGACGTGCTTGGTGGCATCGATGCGGAATCCATCGACGTTGTGGTTCTGCAGATTGCTGACCGCCGCCTTCAACAGCGCATCGACGGTGGCATTCTGCTGATTCAGGTCGGACAGGTCATACAGCGTGTAGTACTGGGTCTCGTAAGGCGCATCGAACTGACCGCCGCCCATGTTTGCGCCGGTCTGGAAAAAGCCGCCGGGGTTCGTACTGTAGTTGGCCTGCAGCACGCCATTGGCATAGAGCGCCCCGTTTTCACCGGAATTGCGGATGTTGGAATGATTCGGCGCGAAATCGACGATCACCTTGATGCCGGCGGCGTGCGCCGCGGTGACGAAATCGTCGAAGATCTGCCATGACCGCGCCGGATTGGTGAAGTGCTCGTCGGGCAGCAGAGTGTCGCGCATTTCATAGCCATGGTAAGGCGCGACCGAGCCGCCGACCGCCAGCAAGTTGCGGTTGTCGAGAGGCGAGGTGATCCAGATCGCACTGACGCCCATATTCTTCAGATAATTGATCTGCGACGTCAGGCCCTGAAAATCTCCGCCGAGATATTTCTGCAGATTGGTCCCGGCCGGGTCAAACAGCGGATCGCTGGCAATGTTGTTGACGGTACTCCCGTCAAAAAAGCGATCGACGAATACCTGGTAGATCACGTCGCGGTTATAGCCGGGGCGCAGTGCCTGCGCCGAAGCCAGTGCTGGCAGAACCAGCAGGGCCAGCAGTGCCGACAGGATTGCGATAGCGAACGCTGCGTGCCATGCAGTCTTGCTGCGGCCCTGTTGCTCGCGGCCGTTGTGCGAATGGCTGGTGCTCATCATACCCTCCCAAGTCTGATTGGCTTGCAAGCGCGCAGGGTTCCGCGCGCGCCGTGTGGTGACGCGAGTACGTATCCTTTATCAGGGATGCCTTTCTCTGCTGCTGACACGCACCGGATAATCCCGGCTGCAACAAGACTAGGCCGCGATACAAAGTTCAACAATGTGCTGCATACGTATTCATCCATGCAATCTGTGCATAAGCGCGCAACTCCGCTATGGATCGAACGCGGGGCGTCCATCTCACCCCTGTGCTCCGTGGCGTTCGCCGACTGGGTGACCGCAGACCTGGTGCCAGTCAACATCGCCAAGCGGATGGCTTGCCCGTATCCTTGACCGTCGGAGCGCAGCGCGTGCCTCGTCCAGTCAGCACAAATCGAGATCGTCATGAAACCGGTCGTGATCCCGTTTTTTCACCCAGTCAGTGGCACCTGGACCTATCTGGTCCATGACGCCGGGACCGCGGACGCCCTCATCATTGATCCGGTACTCGATTTCGACGCTGCCTCGGGCCAGATGTCTGATCACAGTGTCGAGGCGGTGTGGTTGGCAGTGCGCAGCCGTGGACTGAATCTGCGCTGGATACTGGAAACCCATGCCCATGCCGACCATCTCAGCGCCGGCCACTGGCTCAAGCAGCAGTGTCCCGAAGCCAGGCTGGCGATCGGAGCGGGAATTACCAGGGTGCAGGAGAAGTTCGCTGCCGTGTTCAATCTCGGCGCCGCCTGTCCGGCCGACGGCAGGCAGTTCGATCAGCTTTTCGCTGACGATGAACGCTTTATGCTCGGGCGCATCGAAGTCCGGGTGATTGCAACCCCAGGACATACGCCCGACAGCGTCAGTTACCTGGTTGGCGATGCGCTGTTTACCGGTGACAGCCTGTTCATGCCCGATGGCGGCACCGCGCGCTGCGATTTTCCTGGCGGCAGTGCCTCGGTGCTGTATCGCTCGATCCAGCGCCTGTACCAGTTGCCGGACGTGACCCGGGTGTTTGTCTGCCACGACTATGCGCCGGGCGGTCGCGAGCACGCCTGTGAGACCCGTATCGTGGATCAGAGATCGCATAACATTCACGTGCGCGAAGGGGTATCCGAGCAGGATTTCATTGCGCTGCGTGAAGCGCGCGACGCCACTCTGGCGGTGCCGTCCCTGATCCTGCCATCGCTCCAGGTGAATATCCGCGCGGGCGCCTTGCCCGAAGCCGAGGACAATGGTGTCAGTTATCTGAAGCTTCCTATCAACGGGTTCTGAGGTTCCGCACAGCCGCGTGGCTTTCGTCTTGACGCAGCGCGCGCTATCTTGTCCCTGAGGCTCCGAGCTGTTTTGCCTCTGCGGACAAACGACAAAGCTCGCACACAGGGAACGCCGATGCGGGAACAGCAGTCAGCTACAAGCAAGGCCGGGCCGGTAGTCCTTATCGTCGACGACGACGACAATATGCGATCTGCCTTGCGCCGACTTTTTTTCAGTGTGGGCGTCCAGGTCGAGATGTATGCCTCGGGCGTAGCCCTGTTGGAGGACGCGCGGTTTGATCGACCGGGCTGCCTGTTGCTCGACGTCAAGATGCCCGGCATGAATGGTCTCGAGGTGCAGGCGGCGTTGAATCAGCGTGGCGTCGATATTCCGACAATCTTCTTGACCGGTGCCTCCGATGTGCCGATCGCGGTGGCGGCAATGCGCGCGGGCGCCGTCGATTTTCTTGAGAAGCCCTACGAGAACGACCAGTTGGTCGCCCGCGTCCGCCACGCGATTGAGCATCACCTGCTCCAGCGCAACGACAACGCCGAGCGCGCCGAATTGAGCAAGCGCATGGCCAGCCTCACCCCGCGCGAACGCGAAGTGCTCGAACTCGTCGTTACCGGCCAGACCAGCAAGGAAATCGCGCGGGTACTTGGCGCCAGCCATCGCACGATCGAGATCCATCGCAATCATTTGATGGAAAAAACCGGTGCACAGTCACTGGCCGACCTGGTCAGGATCCGACTGTCGGAAGGTCCGGCCTAGTCCGACCTTTTCCCTCGACGCGACGCCAGGCGCCGATCTCTCGCCCCAGCCCGAGCCGCCAACCGTGCTGCATCTGCGCGGCGCGAGACGCTTCGGCTGACGGTCCTGCGTCCCCTGCATTCCATGCGCAACACCGGCGTAGACGAGCCGTCCTGCTGCATTCATCGCGTCCATAGGCCGTGGTCGCGGCGCATCACCCCTGTCTTCCTGCCTACGTATTCGCACGTATAGGAACGGCAGGGCGCGAAACCTAACCTGATCTCACCCAAGCAGGAGCGGGGCAGAAGGCGAACAGATCGCCTTCCCCACTCCAGGCCAAGGCCACATCGATCAGGAGAACATCATGAACGCCAACAACCGCAAGCCCTCGCAGTCCTTCGATCACCGTGACCTGGTGGCATTGCCCCGCTTGGTGATCCGTTCCAGTGAGCGCCAGGCCGCCACGAATGAAATGCCCGGTTCGATGCGCTTTGGCATGGTGGCCAGTCCCGAGCTGGACTCGACGGTCTCGGCAAAGGCCGGTATCGAGCCAAGCTCGGTCAGCGGCCGAGTCGCCGCGGCCATCGATTTTTCGCGGCCGGTTGCCCAGGGCACCCAGAGCGGACGGCGCACCATTGCCGATGTGATGGCTGACGGCACCGCCCTGCGTCAACGCATCAATTTGCTGCTGCGCTCGCTGATCATCCTGCCGATCTTCGGCCTGGCTGCCTGCGCCGGCTTGACCCAGCCGATGACCGACATGGAATTGCGCGCCGAAGCGACTTCCTGCGCGAAGTCGGCACTCTGCCGCGTACTGATCGAAGATCGCCCGCCAGTGCTGAGCCTCGCGGTCAACGACGCCGCCCTGTGCGAGCTCAATGCACAACGTGCCGAGCGCATCCTCGAGCGTGAAGGCGTCGAAACGCGCCGCTTCGTGGTCCGGCTGAACCCGGTCAATGCGGGCGGCTTCAAGACCGCAGGCGCGCAGTCGCAACTGATGCACACCTTTGTCGGTGCCCGGGTGGATGGCAAGTGGTTCGCCGTCGACAACGGATCGCTGCCGCATTGCGACCAGGTCTGCAAGCTCTCCGAAGCGCTGCACAACGTCGAATTGGTCAGTAGCAACAATGACTATCACCTTGCCGTAGTCAAGGCTGCTGCCGGCAACACGGCCGTCGCCAGCAATCCCTGAACCGATTGAACCATCCGCACCGACCGGAGCCGACCATGAGCATCCTCTTCTCCAACGAATCCGCTGAAACGCTGGTCATCGGTCCATCAGACCCACTGGGCATGCTCAATGCCTGCATGATGGAACGCCGCCAGCCAAATACGGTCGGAGTGCGTCTGCGCGGAGGTGAACCCCGTCAGCCCATCGCCGAAGAAGACGCAGCTGCGCTATCGTTGCGTCCATCGACCATCCGCTGCATCACGGAGGCGAAGATGAATACAGTCAAGCCCGTGCGGCCAGTTGCTGGTGCAGGGACGTCCGAACTGAACGAACTCGAGTTGCTGGCGCTTGAAACCCTTGTCGACGGCGTCTGGGCGCTGAGCGTCGACGGCGAAGTCCGCTATCGCAACGCCGCCGCTGCGGCCATGGAGCAGTTGTACTGGCAGCGCGGCGGCAAAATCGGCTCGATGCATGACCTGGTAATGGGCGCCGACAAGCTTTCGCAACTGCTGCGGATGAGCCACGCATTCAGCGAGTATCACCTGTTCAAGGACGCCGACGGCCGCGATGAGGATTCCGCACAAAGTATCGGCATGGAAATGCAGGTGCTGCGCGACAGCCTCGGCGCGGCGACCGGTATCTCACTGCACGCCCGCGATCTGAGTCGCGAGTGGGGGCGTGAGCAATTCCTGCAGGACCGCCATGTCGAGCTCGAGCAGGCCTATGCGCGTCTGAAGGAAACCCAGATGCAGCTGCTGCAGTCCGAAAAGATGGCGTCCATCGGTCAGCTCGCTGCCGGTGTTGCGCACGAAATCAATAATCCGATCGGCTACGTGCATTCGAACCTGGGTACCCTGCAGAACTATTCGCGCGGCCTGCTGCTGTTGCTGGAGGCCTACGATCGTCTGGCTGCAGCGCTGCCCGCGGCGGAACGACACCTGATCGATCCGATTGAAGAAATCAAGAGTCGTTTCGACTATCCCTTCCTGCAGCAGGATCTTCCGCAGCTGGTTGAGGAATCCCGCGAGGGCATCGAGCGCGTCAAGAAAATCGTGCTCGATCTGCGTGATTTCTCGCACTCCGGTGAGTCGGAGCAGGAAGAGTGGGTACTTGCCGACGTGCATCGTGGGCTGGAGAGCACGCTCAATATCGTCTGGAACGAGATCAAGTACAAGGCCGAGGTGCACCGCGATTTTGGTGAGCTGTCGATGGTTGAATGCCTGCCCTCTCAGCTCAACCAGGTCTTTCTTAATCTGCTGGTCAATGCCGGCCAGGCGATCAGCAACCAGGGCACGATTTCGATCACTACCCGACAGAATGGCGACGAAGTCTGCATCAGCATCGCAGATACCGGTGCGGGTATGGATCCGGAGAAGGTCCAGCGCATCTTCGATCCCTTCTACACCACCAAGCCGGTGGGTCAGGGCACGGGACTTGGCCTTTCACTTTCCTACGGCATCGTGCAGAAGCACGGCGGCCGTATCGAGGTCGAGAGTACGCCGGGCAAGGGCAGCACGTTCCAGGTGTTTCTGCCGGTGCGTCGCATCAAGCCGTAACACCACGCCTTCTGCCCAGCCGGAACCCGACCGGCTCATCCCATCCGTTGTATCCGCCAGGACCGCCGCCATGACCGCTGATTCCATGTACGCCATTGATACTTTCTCGACCGCATCCGCAGGTCTGGACGACAGCATCGAGTACTGTAAGCCGGCTGCGCATAACCCGCCGCGCCTGCTCCTGGTCGACGACGAGCCGAACATCCTCAATAGTCTTCGCCGTGCGCTCAACTCGATGCCTCCGGCGCTTTTCGGTGGCAAGCCGATCGTCGAGACCTTCGAGGATCCACGGCTGGCTCTGCTGCGCGCCAGTGAGTGTGCCTTTGATCTGGTGCTTTCCGACTACCGCATGCCGCACTTGAATGGCGTGGCTTTCCTGTCCGAATTCAAGAAGATTCAACCCGCGGCATGTCGCCTGATCCTGAGTGGCTTCGCGGATCTCAATGCCCTGGTTGCCGCCATCAATGATGTGCAGATATTCCGCTTCATCGCCAAACCCTGGGACGACTATGACCTCGGCGCATCCATCGCCCAGGCGCTCGAGCATCGTCGTTTGCAGCAAGAGAATGTTCGGCTGGCCGATCGGATACGCATTCAAGACAGCATCGTGAGTCGTCAGGAACTCGAGCTGCAACGTCTGGAGCAAAATTATCCGGGTCTGACCCAGGTCAAGCGCTGTGCCGACGGTTCGATCGATCTCGATCTGGGCGAGGATATTTAACCGATCACCCGCACCTTCGCTTCGCGTCGACGCGGACGCGGACGCGGACGCAGACCGCCAAGCCCGTTCGCCAGCATAGCATCGCCGAGCTAGCGTGGCTTCGAGTCGATCATCGGGAGATTGGCGGTCCTGAACCAGAATTTCTCGAGGGAATTGAGCGCCTGAACCAGATGCTCAAAACTCGACGGCTTGCGGATGAAGGCATTCGCTCCGCGTTGGTAAAGATCCAGCACATCCTGATCCGCGCGCGATGTACTGATCACGATCACCGGCAGATGGCGCAAGCCGGCTTCGGAGCGGATCGCAGCCAGGGCCTCGCGCCCATCCACCTTCGGCATGTTGAGGTCAAGCAGGATCATGGCCGGAAGGCCGGCCGCCCCGCGTTCCGAGGCGATCGCCTCGCGCAGGTAGGTCATCAGCGCTTCGCCATCGCCAAAAAATACCAGTTCCGGATCAAGCCGGCTTTCCGCAAACGCATCGCGGGTAAGTACCCGGTCATCCTGATCGTCTTCTGCGATCGCAATGATTCGCTGGCTGGGACGCATCGTCAAACCTCGGCAAAGTGACGCAATCAATTATGCTCGCTAATACCATGGCTCGCCATAGGCCACTGGATTGGAAGTACTCAAGTTGCGACGGCAATTGTACCGATACCCTTGGCGCGGACCGGCATTGGCCCAGGATTTCATCGTGAACAAATGCACCACGTAGCGCGGGCATTGCGGAGACTGTAGTCCAGACCGTCTGTCGCGGCTGTGCTTTACCGAACAGTTCGGTAGTGCGTGTTGATTCAGGCGGCCGTCGCGGCGGCTTACGCTGTTGTGCCGTTGTAGAGAGCGGCGTGCCGCGCTGTTCCTGATCTTTGGCACACGTAGCGAAAGCAGCGCGGCATGCCTCGCATTCGTCAATCCCCTTGGTGACAACAGCAGCTGAAAAGCAGCAGGGTCGAGCGCATCCAATCGGCTGGGAATCGGAACCCATCAGAAAGTCTGTTTCGATTACGCTTCCGGCACCGCATCGTCAGCCGGGTTCGCGCGGGCAGCTACCCGATCCGGCAGCACCAGGGTGAACACGGCTCCCTCGCCAGGCGAGCTGACTGCGTCTACCGTGCCGCCGTGGCGTTCGATAATTCGCCTGACTATGGCCAGGCCAATTCCGGTGCCGGCATATTGTTCTCGCCCGTGCAGGCGCTGAAATGGCGAAAATATCCGGTCGGCATACTTTTGCTCGAATCCGATGCCGTTGTCGGATATCCGAAATTTCCATGCCTTGGCTCCGTCCGCCATGAGTGCTGACTCGACACCGATCTGCACCACGGGTGCCTCGCCCGGCTTGTGAAACTTGAGCGCATTGCCAATCAGATTCTGGAACAGCTGGCGCATCTGGGTGGCGTCGGCGAGCAGGGTCGGAAGGGCCGGCACTTCGACCTTGCCCGCGGTGCTCTCGATACGTGCCTCCAGATCGTCGATCACGCCTGCGACCACGACGTTCAGATCGACGGGCGTGACCGGGTTGCTGCGTGAAGCGATTCGCGAATAGGCCAACAGATCGTCGATCAGAGTCTGCATGCGTTGCGCGGCCTGCAGACTGCGCTCCAGATAGTCGCGTGCGCGCTGGTCCAACTGCTGGGCGTGACCCTGCAGCAGGCGATCGGAAAACGTTCTGATCTTGCGTAAGGGCTCCTGCAGATCGTGCGAGGCGACGAACGCGAAATCCTGCAGTTCGCGATTGCGCTGATTGAGCGCGTCGAGGGCGTCGCGCAACTGCTCACTCTTCTGCTCGGTGATATCCAGGGCGGCGGCCAGTTCGCGTTCGCGCTGGCGCAATGGCGTAATGTCATGAGCGATACCGAACACGCCCGTGACCTGGCCCTCGACGATGATCGGGAGATTGGTCACGCGGGCATCGTGGTGACGACCATCGACGCCGACGGCGATCGATTCGTAGGTTCTCGCCGCGCCCGCCGCCGCCGCCTCGAACTGGGCACGAACGAAGTCGCGGTGCTCGGCAAACAAACTGGCTTCCAGTGGCCTGCCCACGATCTGGTCATAGCGGACACCGGTCCAGGCCTCGAATCCACCGTTGTAGTCGGTGACGCTCCCGTCCCGGTCCATCGCATAGACCGCATCGGGATGTTCGTCGAACAAGGAGCGAAAACGCTGCTCGCTGGTCTTGATCTGTCGAAAGGCCCGTGCCTGCTCAATGGCGACGGCGGCAATGGGAATCAGGGCGTCGATCGATTCCAGATCACCAGGGCTCGGTGCGCGTGGCTCACGGTAATAGATGGCAAACGTTGCCAGGACGGCACCTGCCGAAGAGCGGACCGGAACCGACCAGCAGGCGCGCAGGCCGTACTGGAGTGCCAGTGGCGCATAGTCCTTCCACAGCGGGTCGCTGGCGATATCGGTGACGATTACCCGTTCGCCACGATAGGCGGCGGTGCCGCAGGAGCCGGCACCTTCGGCTACGGGTTCGCCGGTAATCGCATCGCAAAATTCAGCCGGCAGGCTTGGCGCGATGCCACGCTCAAGAACGGTGCTGCTGTCGTCCAGGATCAGGATGGAGCAGAGCGCCTCGGGCACCATCTGCTCGGCCAATCGCATCAGTCGGGCCAGGCTATGGTCGAGTGGCTTGCGCGCAGCGATACCTTCCAGCAGGGCGCGCTGCTCCTCCAGACGGAGCTCCGCGAGCTTGCGCTGGGTGGAGTCCTGGATCTGGGTAACAAAATTGATTGGCGCGCCCTCGGCGTCGCGCACCAGGGAGACGCTGAGCGTTGCCCAGACCACGCGACCGGACTTGTGGAGGTAGCGCTTCTCCTGTTGATAGCTGTCCGACTCCCGATTGAGCAGGCCCTCCACCGATTCAACATTGCGCGCAATGTCCTCGGGATGGGTGATGTCACGGAAGTTTGAGCCGAGGAGCTCGTCGGGGGTGTAACCCAGCATGTCGCACAGCGCCTGATTGACCCGTAACCAGCAACCTTCCGGGGAGAGCAGGGCAACGCCCACGGCTGCATACTCGAAGGCATTGGCGAATTGCAGCTCGCTGGCGCGCAACGCCGCCTCGGCCTGCTTGCGTTGGGAAATGTCCTGCAGGGAATTGAGGCTGCACAGCTGTCCGCCGACCCGGACCAGATTGCCGTTGAACAGCACGGGAATTGGAGCGCCAGCCCCGCTCCGCATCACGGCCTCGAAATCACGCACACTGCCCTGGCTGCTGAGCAGTTCCAAGTAGCGATCGCGCTCCTCGATATTGACCCAGGCATCGGTTCCGAGCGAGGTATGCCCGACGAGTTGTTCGCGCGTATAACCGAATGCCTTCAGCCCCGCAGCATTCATCTCGACTACCTTGCCTTCGGGGTAGGTCAACAGGCAGATGATGATCGGACTCTGATCGAATACCGAGCGGAATTTCTCTTCGTTCTCGCGTACCGCGAGCTCGGCGCGCTTGCGTTCGGTGATATCGAGCACGCTACCGGCGATGCGCTCGACCCGGCCATTGCCGTCAAAATGCAGCTCGCCCATTTCCAGCAACACGATCTCGCTGTTGTCGGGGCAGATGACGCGATACTCATGCTCGAAATTCGTTCTGGAGACAACCGCATTGCGGATGAGCTGCTCGACATCGGCGCGGTCCTCAGGGTGTATCCGATCCAGAAAGTCAGCGCTGGTTCCGCAGAAATCGGCGCGATCGACACCGACGATGCGATAAACCTCGTCGGACCAGCTCAGGCGGTCGCTGCTGATCTGCCACTCCCAACTTCCCAGGCGGGCCAGTCTCTGTGCATTGGCCAGACTTGCCTCGCTCTCGCGCAATGCCTGTTCGGCGCGCCGACGGAGCGCCTCGCGGGCATGCAGGTCGAGAGCGAACGAGAGGTTGTCGCAGAGGGCGCCGAGCAGTGCCAGTTCCTCGGCGTCGAAGTAGTCGACGGTGTCTGCATAAACCACCAGAATCCCGATTACCTCGCCTTGCTGGCTGAGCGGAAATGCGGCGCAACTGCGGAATCCGCGTTCCAGCGCCTTTTCGCGCCAGGCAAAGGTGGCAGCGGCTTGCTCGATGCTGTTGCATACCGCGGCCTTGCCCGAACGGAAAGCTTCGCCACCCGGGCCTGCGCCCTGGATCGAACCACCGCGGCTGAGGATGGTAATCGACTTTAGATAGCCCTCGCCGGCGCCCGCGTACTCGGCAGGTACCAATTCATCGGTGTCGGGGTCATGCAGTCCAATCCAGGCCATCAGCAAGCCGCCCTGTTCCACCGCGATTTGACAGGCGCCTGCATAGAGCTGAATGGGTTCGGGTGTGCGGACAATCATCGCGTTGACGCTGCTGGATACCGCATGCAGGCGCGTCAAGCGGCGGTTGCGCTGTTCGGCGAGAACTTGCCGTTGCTGCGCATCAATCGAAGTCAGCGCAAATGAAAGATCGGTAGCCACCGAGGACAATAGTCGCAGCTCATCCTCCAGAAAATACTCGGCCTCGGCGGCGAAGAAGCTGATTGCCGCGACCACTTGCGCATTGACCAGCAGAGGAAACGTCGCCGTGGCGCGGATGCCATTGCGCAGGCCGGCATCGCGCCAGGGCTGCATGCGCGGGTCAGTGCTGATGTCATTGGTGTAGGACGGCGCGCCGGTCAACAAGGCGGTGCCAATCGTGCCCTGGACGAGCACGGGATCATCGAGCGGGATTTCAATTAGACCGAAATCCGCGGAATCGGCGCCGGCGATGGCGGCAGACCTGGCGATGCGGTCCTCATCAACGGTATAGATCCGGGCGACGATGAAGCCACCTTCCTCGACCGCGATGGAAGTGGCGGCGCGGTACAGCGCATCGACATCGTGCAGTCGCACGATGGCCTCGTTGATCCGGCTCAATACGGCGTAGAGGCGATTGCTCCTGGCCAGACTGAGCTCGGCCTGCTTGCGTTCGGTGATGTCCAGTACGGTGCCGGCGACGGCGACTGCGGCACCGTTGGAATCGGTTTCCACCTCGGCGCGCTGGTGTACCCAGAGCGTACTGCCATCGCGATGGACGATACGGTGTTCGATGTCGAGTGCGTGGCCACTGGCAACCAGGCGACGCTGCGATGCACTCACCAGGGCACGATCATCCGGGTGTACATGACTCAGGAAATGCTCGAAGGTCGGGCTTTCCGCGTCTTCACGGGTGCCAAAGATGCGGTGCGCTTCCGGCGAGCCGAAGATCTCTCCGGTGATCAGGTTGTTCTGCCAGTTGCCGACCTTGGCGATGCGCTGGGCATTGCGCAACAGGGCTTCGCTCCTGCGCAGTGCAGCGGCCACCAGTCGACTCTCGCCGATATCGCGGGCGATGCAGAACATCAATTCCTCTCGCTCCGACCAGACTGCTGACCACTGCAGATAAAGCGTCACGCCTTCCTTGCTGAGCAATCTGTTGCGGAAATCCAGCGTCGGTTGACCCGCTTTCACGGTAGCGAGCGTGGCCTCGGTCCGGGCTCGATCCTCGGGCAAGACGAGGTCGGCCATTGCACTGCCCAGCAGTTCGGCCGGTGCATGGCCCCAGAGTCGCGCGCAGCCATCGCTGATCAGGGCAAAGCGGTCATTGCCGTCGATCACGCAGATCACGTCGAGCGAGTGCTGCATGACCAGTCGATTCAAGGTCAGTGAGAGTTCAAGCTGCTTGGTCAAATCGCGCAGCTGATCCTCGACGCGGCGGCGATCGCTGATGTCCTGCAGCGAACCCGCAGCGAGGACGGGTTTGCCGGCATCATCGCGGAACACGGTGCCGAGCTCGTGCACATGGATCACCGATCCATCGGCACGGCTGACGCGGTACTCGATATCGATATCGGAGGTGCCCGCCTGCAAGGTCGCGGAAGCATCGATCGCCAGCTGGCGGTCATCCGGATGCACATGGCTGACTATCGCAGGCAGACCCAGTGCCACTTCGTCGGCGCTCACACCAAACAGTTGCATCGCCTGCTCGGACCACAGGCGCTCGCCGGTGATCAGGTCGACCTGCCAACTGCCGAGCTGGGCCAGACGCTGGGCACGCTCGGAGGAATCCTGAGCCTGACGCAATGCCAGCTCGGCGCGCTTGCGCTCACTGATGTCCTGGAAGTAGATCGCCAGCCCCTTGCTATGCGGGAAGGCGCGGAATTCCACCCAGATGCCGAGCGCCTGGCTCCAGTGCTCAAGTGTCAGGATGGTGCCGTGATCCAGAGCGTGCTGGAATCGTTGCGGCAATTCCGACGCGCCTGCGAGCGGGAACTCAACCCAAAAATCCTTGCCAAGCAGATCGGACTGTGCGCGCCCGCTCAGGCGCTCCGCCTGCGGATTGACGATCTGGATGCGCCAGTCGCGATCTACCGCGATCAGTGCATCGCTGATCGTGGTGATGACCTCGCCGAGTTCGCGCTCCGCTGCACTCAGCGCCGACTGAAGGCGTTCCGCCTCGGCCATATGCGTGCGCAGTTGCTGACCGCTGAGTTCGGCGAGGTCCGCGCGCTCACGTGCCAGCGCGGCCAAGCGCAAGGCAAGCGCCAACAAGCCGCCGGTCAACAGGCCGACCAGCAACAGGGCCTTGGCCAACTGGGCGGGTCGTTTCGAGTCCTGCCACCAGAGTTCGACGCGCAGGTCGATCCCCGTCGCGGGATAGGTCGCTACGGCCGCGGCTGCGGCCTCACGAATGCCCAGCTCAATGATGCGTTGGCCATCGCTGGAGACTTGCAGGCCGACGTCGTCGGGGACGCCGGCCAGCATCGTCCTCAGCAGAAGGCCAAGGTCGGAGAGCACAAGGATCGCGCCGGACACCGTGGCACCGTCACGAACAGGAAACTTCAGCAGGTGGCCGAACTGTTCGCCGCACATCGCTGCGGCGTAGGCGCTCGGGCGATCTTCTGGACTGGACCGAAGCATTGTCTGCCCCGTTGCAAAGGCCTCGGCGACACAGGCCTGCTGAGGGCCTTCGCGCGCGTCCGCGACGCGCACGCGGCCATCGACATCGACCAGCGCGATCCGCTGTATGGCCGGGAAGTCGAGCAACAGCTGGTGCGCCTGACGCGCGAACGCGGCGGGCTCGTCGGCCGTCGGGAGCTCGCCCATGCGCAAGGCCAGTCGCGTGATCGCAGACTGCCGAAGCTGGGTGCCGAGTTCCATGGTGCGGATGAGACTGTCCAGCCGCATCACCCCGACCTTCTGGTGCTGACGCTGCTGTTCCTGCTTGATCGCGATCCAGGTCGCGGTGCTGGCCATGGCGCTGACGACTGCGACCAGGATCGGTAGCAGGAGGGTCCGGTGCCTGGAGGTCGGCTGGTGTCGGATGCCGGCGAAACCCAACCCGAAGGCCAGGCCAGCCAGGCAGAGCGCGTCCGGCAGTGCCATCGGAGGATGTGGCCCCCAGCTCTTGAGCGTTGGGACATCGAACAGGTAGCCGCCGAGCGCGAGGGCGGCGATCAGGCCGAGCAGGAAGGCCAGGACCCAGGTGATCGACCAGCGTAGCGATGTCGCCTTGGGGTCGGGGGGAGCGGAGAACACTGCCAGGCCACCGAGCAGGAGCGCAACGGCGGTGTTGGGCGCCATCCACGGACGCCACGTGACAAAATCGGCCGCGGCAACAGCGCTCAGCCAGTTCTGAAAAGGCAGCGACCAGCCAGCCAGATCCAAGACCACAACGCTCAGGGCAAGCGCCGCAACAGGGCTAAAGCACCAGAGGGCGTGCCCCCGCTGGCCCTGGGCGAACAGGTGCATCGCCACGGCGGTAACGATCATCGCGATCGCCGTGCTGGTCTGCATCGGCAGCGATTCTGGAATTCCGCGGGTGATCTGCTCATCGCCGACAGCCCAGCCGCAGAGCGCCAGCAGGGCGATTCCAAGCACGGTTGAAGCGCTCAGTTGAGTAGCCCGGTGGACCGCGGTTCTGGCGGTCGGCCTCGACAGCCAGTAAATGCTGCCACAGAGCAAGGCCAGCCCGCCCAGCGGGTGCAGTTGCGTGCTGCTTTCGAATCGCGGCTCGGCGCTGACCACGCCAATGCTGAGCAGCAAAAGCATCAGCATCGACAGCGCCATCGCCTGCCGGAGTAGATCGCGCCCCGCCCCTGCTCCAAGCGCGTGTAACGACATGCCGCCTGCAGCCAGCAGAACGGCGACCATGCTTGCCTTCAAAGCGCTCGCATCGAAGGGAGCGCCCCAGCTCAGGGCCAGGCCCACCAGTAGCAAAGTTGCAATTCCCAGGCCTGCAAGCATCCGTTCGGACGGCAGGATCAACTCAAGCCCGATGATCAGGGCCGGTGTCAGCACCAGCCAATGTGTGGCGTCATCGACGCCGGCCAGCGGAAACAGCGGATCGCCGAGCAGGCTTAGCGCGGTGCCAATCAACCAGAGCGCAAGCAAGGTCGCCGCGACTGCGGGCTGTCGCCAATTCACTTGCTGCTCCCACCAACGTGGGCCGCCGTTGGGAAACCGTTGGTCCCGGCGCCCTCACTGCATGCGCAGGTACTTGGCGCAACGCGCTCGCTCGCGCGACGTGAACCGACACTGAGATGAGTTGAGCAAGCGGGGTGGTGTCCGGTCATGGCGGGCTCAGCGCGTCGTGGCCGGTTGCTCGTACCGGCGAAACGCTTCGAGTACTTGGGCCCGCAGGGCTTCGTCGTCCCAGGGCTTGGTCAGGAACTTGTAGATCGCACCCTTGTTGATCGCATCGGTAACGCTGGCCAGATCAGTGAAACCGCTGAGCACCATGCGCACGGTGTCGGGGTACATTTCCTTGACCTGGTTGAGGAATTCGGTGCCACTCATGCCGGGCATGCGCTGGTCTGACACGATCACCTGCACGGGATTGGTCGCCAGCAACTCGAATGCCTCGGTCGCCGAACCGGCTTCGAGAATGTGGTAGCCATCCCGGCGCAACAATCGCATCAGTGAGCGGCGGATGTTCTCTTCGTCGTCGAGGATCAACAGGGTGCGCGCGTGGGTTTCTTGGCCCAGCCCGGCCGGCAGCAGGTAGCGGCGACGCAGCAGATCGGGAATGTGCTCGGCCGCCATCGCGGCAGCAAAATAATGGCCCTGGAACTCATCACAGTTGTTGCGCCTCAGATACCCATACTGTGCGGCTGTTTCGACGCCCTCAGCGACCACGCGCATGCCCAGGTGGTGGCCCATCGCAATGATGGCGCGGACCAGGGCAGCGCTGCTGCCGTCGTGCGCGATATCGCTGATGAAACTCTGATCGATCTTGAGTTTGTCGAGGGGGAAACGCCGCAGATAGCTCAGGCTGGAATAGCCGATGCCGAAATCATCCAGCGCCAATCGCAAGCCAAGCGCTTTCAGTTCCTGCATCTGGCGGACGGCACGGTCGGCGTGATCCATCAGCACGCTCTCGGTCAACTCGAGTTCGAGCATGCCGGCCGGAACGCCAGTCTCGCTGAGCACGCGGCGGACGTCGGCGACAAAGTTCGGCCTTTGCATCTGCGCGGCTGACACATTGACACTGACCAGAAAATTGCTGAATCCCTGATCCAGCCAGACGCGCACCTGCTTGCAGGCGCTCTGCAGCACCCAGGCGCCCAGTTGCAGGATCATCCCGTTGTCTTCGGCGATTGGCACAAAGCGACGTGGCGGCAGCAGGCCAAATTCCGGACTGTTCCAGCGTACCAGCGCCTCCAGTGCGACCAGGGCGCCATCCTGTGCACTGACCTGGGGTTGGTAGTGCAACAGAAACTCGCCACGGGTCAGGGCATCGCGCATGCGACCGCCGAGCGCCATACGATCATCAAGCATCTCGTGCAGTTCGACACCGAACACGAAGGCGCCATTGCGGCCTCCGCGCTTGGCTCGATTGGTGGCGATTTCCGCCTGCCGGGTCAGATCGAGCACACTGTCGCCGGTATCCGGGTAGGCCGAGGCCCCGACCGATGCAGTCAGATACAGGGTGGCAACCGGGGAAACCGCCATCGGCTCGGCAATGCAATCGCAGAAGCGGGTGGCCAGCTGGAGCAGGTCCTCGCTGGCAGGTACCCCATCAAGGGCCACGACAAACTCGTCGCCGGCATAGCGCATGACTTCGGCATCGACGCCGGCAGCTTCGCGCAGGCGCTCGGCAATCAGTCGCAGCGCGATGTCGCCGGCGGCAAATCCCATCGTGTCATTGATCGAATTGAAGTTGTCGATGTCAACGAACAGCAGCACCAGCCGCTGGAGCGGATGTGTGCCAGCCTCGCGCATGCGCACCAGCATCTGCTCGATGCGCGCCTCGGCGCCGCCGTAGCGCGGCAGCCCGGTAACGCTGTCATAAGTTGCATGAAACTGCCGCTCGGCTTCGATCTTTTTCTGGTCGGTGATGTCTGACATCACGCCGACGTATTGGCTGACCTGACCCTCGTCATCAAGCACCGGCGAAATGGTCAGACGGTTCCAGAACATGCTGCCGTCCTTGCGATAATTGCGCATGACGACCACGCAACTACGCGATTCAGCGATGGCCAAACGCAAATCTTCGCGTTCGGTCTGGCTAGTATCCTCGCCCTGCAGGAATCGGCAGTTGCGACCGAGGACTTCTTCCGGCGGGTATCCGGTGAGCCTTTCGAACGCCAGGTTGACATAGATCAGCGGCATTTCGGGGCGGCGCGCATCGGAGATCAGCACCGCATCGTTGGAGGACTCCACCGCGCGTTGCAGCAACTGCAGCTGATGCTCGTAAGCGCGTTGCTCGGTCACGTCATGCAGGACCAGCACGCGGGCGTCGGCGCCGTTCCACTCGGTGTCGCTGATTCGAAGATCGGCAATCCGGGTTGCCCCGCTCGGGTCCTTGAACTTGACGCTGCGGGTCTCGACCAGGGCCAGAAGATTTGACGCTGTTGTCCCCACCAGTTCGCGTCCGGGCCCACCAAGCAGGCCGTCGGCGGCCGGATTGGCAAACAGGATTGTGTCATTGCCATCGATGACCAACAGGCCGTCGGCCACATCGTGCAGGACCTGGCGCAAGGTGGATTCGCTGGCGCGCAGGGCTTGCTCGGCACGCATACGCGCGGAGACATCAAGCGCAAGCACCATGCGCGCAGGTGTCGTGCCGAGTCGGATGTCATTGCGCACGACCTCGACATCAATCGCGCGACCGTCCTTGCGGCGGTGCTGCCAGACCGCGGCGCTGACCGTGCCAGCTTCACGCGCTGCCGATGACTGTTGGTTCTCGTCAGCGCCGAGATCAGACACCCGCAAGGCGCTGAACTCTTCATGGCTGTAGCCGTACTGACGGCTGGCGGCGGCGTTCACTTCGAGGATGTGCAGCGATTCCGGATCGTAGACCCACATCGGCATCGGGCTGGCGTCGAACAGGGTGCGGTACTCGAGCTCGCGTTCAGCGACCAGCCTCGCCAGACGCTGGCGCTCAGCGGCGTAGCGCACACTGCGTTCCAGCGAGACCGCGTCGAGGCGATCCTTGACCAGAAGATCCGAGGCGCCTGCATCGAGACAGAGCTGATCGACTTCCGGGGTGCTGTGTCCGGTCAGCACAATCATCGCCGGGCGCTGCGGATCATCCGCGACCACGGCGAGCAGATCCGCGCCAGTGTGCGCGCCGAGCAGATAATCCACCAGTACAACGTCATATGCCGCCTGGGCCAGCAGGGCCACGGCCTCTCCGTAAGAGGCCGCGGTCTCCACGACGTAGTCGGCAGCGCGCGTCATCGAATCGAACAGGTCCGCGACGAGGACGCGATCGTCCGGATCATCGTCAACCAACAACACACGCAGTTTTGTGCTTTCCCGCATCCGAGAATCCTCGTTGCCGCTGCCAGGACAGGCTTGAGCTTACCCTGAGTATTGCGCGTCCGACCGTCTCACTCCATACGTAGATTTACGGAATACGCGGTACAGGGCAAGATTTGTCACAGTGTCGGGTGCAAGCCTCTCCGATTCGGTGCGACCGTGGCCTCTGCGTTGCCGAGGTGCGGCTAGGCGAGGGCACGCAGGGTCTGATCGGGCGGCGCACGCAGCACGCGTCTCGTTGCCAGCAGGCCCGATACGGTGACGGCCAGCGTCGCCGCCAGGGCCCCGGCGAGCGCAACCGGCCAATTGGCCGACCAGGGCAGATCGAACACCTGCTCGGCGATCACGCCCGAAAGGATGGTCGCTGCAGTTGCTGCGGTGAGTCCGGCGAGCAGACCAATGGTGATGAATTCCGAAGCATGCGCCATGCGCAGTTGCCAATGGCGTGCGCCGAGTACGCGCATCACCGAGCCCTCGCGCAGGCGTTCGTCCTGGCTGGCGGTGACCGCGGCCAGCAGGACCAGGATGCCGGCGAGCAGGGTAAAATAGAAAACATGTTCGACCGCCGTGGTCACCTGATTGGCGGTATTGCGGACCTGGGCCAGGACCGCATCGATATCGATGACCGAAAGATTCGGAAATTGGCCGACCAGTTCGTTGGCCAGCGCCGGCCGCGCCTCGGGAAGGCGAATCGCGGTGATATGGCTGCTGGCATAGCCCTGCAATGCCCCCGGCGATGCCACCACAAAAAAGTTGGGGCGAAAACTCTCCCAATCGATCTCACGCAGACTGCTGATCCGCGCCTCCAGTCGACGTCCGGCGATATCGAAGGCGACGCGGTCATCAAGCTTCCAGCCCAACGCCGTGGCGAGTCCCTGTTCGACCGATATCTCGGTCTCGTCCGGACCGCCCTGCGGCCACCAGCGTCCGGCAACGATTTTGTTGTCGCTGCTGCGGTATTCAGCGCTGGAGCTGAGATTGAATTCGCGCTCCGCCAGTCGCCGGGCGCGATCGCCCCTGGCGGCGAAGTCGGCTGCGGTCACCGCTTGCCCATTCACTTCGATCAGTCGACCGCGCACCATCGGATACAACTCGACCGAGTCGACGCCGCCCGCACGCAGAAAATCCTGTACCGGCTGAACCTGATCGGATTGCACATTGATGATGAAGCGGTTGGGCGCATCGGCAGGGAACGAGCGCTGCCAACGATCGAGCAAATCGGTGCGCACCAGGGTCAGCAAGAGGATCACCATCAGACCGAGACCCAGCGCGGAAATCTGTGCGGCACTCGAGAGCGGCCGTCGCCCGACATTGGCCAGGCCATAACGCCATGGACCGCGCAGTCGTCCACGCAGGCGACGCAGCACAGCGATCAGCGCGGCAGCCAGCAGACCCAAGGCCAGGAGCGTCAGCACGATACCGGCGAGCATGCTGAAGGCCAGGCTCGCTGAACCAGCTTTCAACCACAGCAGCCCGGCCAATCCGGCGAGTCCGGCAATGCTGCTCAACACCGCGCTGCGCTCGGCAACGGCGAGATCACGGCGCAGTACCCGCAGCGCCGACACCCCGCGCAGACCAAGGATCGGCGGCACGGCAAAAGCCAGCAGCACCGTGAACCCAACCAGAAAACCCTCTGCCACCGGCCACAGGCCAGGCGGCGGAATCGCCAGCCCCATCACGCGTGCCAACCAGCTGCCGAGTGCGGCCTGGATCAACAGGCCCAGCAGGACCCCGATGCTGCTGCCGATCAAGCCGAGCCAGGCAATCTCACCGACATAGATCGTGGTGATACGAGCCTGGCTGGCGCCAAGGCAGCGCATCACCGCGCAACCATCCAGATGGCGCGCGCAATGCCGACGCGAGGCCATGGCCACCGCGATCGCCGCCAGTACCACACTGAGCAGGGCCGAGAGCCCGAGGAAGCGATCTGCGCGTTCCAGCGCTGAACGAATTTCGGGACGGGCGTCGCTGATGGTCTCCAGGCGCTGGCCGCGACCGAGCGAGGATTTCAGCGCGCTGTTGAAGCGCGATACCGCAGCGACGTCGCCAGCCACGACCAGGCGATAGCTGATTCGACTGCCCTCCTGCACCAGGCCGGTGGCCGGCAGATCGGCGAGATTCATGAACGCACGTGGCGCCACATTGAAGTAATCGAAGGAGGCATCGGGTTCCTGGGTTACCAGGGCCGCGAGCACCAGCTCGCTGTCGCCGACCGATAGGCGATCGCCAATCTTCACGCCGATGGCATCGGCACCGGCGCGCGACAGCCAGAGTTCGCCGCGTCCGGGAACGCCGGCACTGAGCCGATCGGATTGGCCATCGTCGGCGAGCAGACGGTAACTGCCGCGCAACGGAAAACCGCTGCCGAGGGCACGCAGATCGGCAAGCCGGAACTGATCGCCATGGCGGAGCATGCTCGGAAACGACAGCGTCTCTGCAATCGCGAGTCCTTCCCTTGCGGCGAGCTCCCGTGGTGCATCACCAATCGGCTGGTCGGCGCGCAGCACGGCATCGCCGCCGAGCAGGCGGTTGGCCTCAAGCGCGAGCGCACGTTCGGCGCGATCGGTGATGAACCCGACCGCGGTCACCGCGGTCACCGCCAGGATCAGTGCCGCCAGCAGCACGCGGACCTCACCCGCGACCAGCTCACGACGCAGCAGGCGCCAGGATTGCAGGAGTGCGCGCATCAGTCCGACACCAGTCGTCCGCCATCAAGGCGCAGGCTGCGGTCACAGCGCACAGCGAGCTTCTCGTCATGGGTGACCAGAACGAGTGTGGTGCCGTTCTGTCGATTCAGATCGAACAGCAATTCGATCACCTGGGCCCCGGTCAACGTATCGAGATTGCCGGTCGGTTCGTCGGCAAACAGCACCGCAGGCCGGGTCACGAAGGCGCGCGCGAGTGCCACGCGCTGCTGTTCGCCGCCGGAAAGCTGCCTCGGATAATGACCAAGGCGATCGCCCAGTCCGACCTTGTCGAGGATAGCCAGTGCAGGTGTGGCGGCATCGGCGACGTCGGCCAGTTCCAGCGGCAGCATCACGTTCTCGAGCGCGGTCAACGAGGGCAGCAGCTGAAAGCTCTGGAACACGAAGCCGACCTTCTGTCCACGCAGACGGGCACGGCCATCTTCATCGAGCGTATTGAGTGCCTCGCCGGCAAGGCTGACGCCGCCCGAGCTGGGCAGATCGAGGCCCGCCATCAAACCGAGCAGGGTGGATTTGCCCGAGCCCGAAGCGCCGACGATGGCGACAGCCTCACCGGCCTGGACGCAGAAGCTGATGTCGTCGAGGATAGTCAGCTGCCGATCCGGCAGCGGTACGCGCTTGCCCAGGTGATCGACCTCAAGCACGATGGTGGCGCCCAGATCGGTGTCTGTGGGTTCAGCTGAAACTTCGGTCATGCCGCACTCCTGTAGCGTCGCGGACCGATGCTTGACCGGCTGCAACATTAACGGTCTTCAGCCAGACCTTGATCCGCCGAATTCCGACCCTATCCTTGAGCATCAATCAGCGGAGCGGAAACCTTGCGCCAGACAGTCTGTAGGCCAGTGCGACAAGAAATCGTCAAGACACTGCACGGGTTCGCCTTCGCGCTGCTCACCCTGCTCTACGTGGGGCCGCTGGCGGCCAATGACAAGGCGCATGGCCTGTTGGTCATGGGTGACTCGCTGTCGGCTGCGTATGGCCTGCGCAGCGAGGAGGGCTGGGTCAGCCTGCTTGCCGAGCAATTGAAGTCCGAGCACCCGGACTGGACCGTGGTCAACGCCAGCGTCAGTGGGGAGACCACGGCCGGCGGTGCGGCACGCATCGAGGCCGAATTGGCTACCCATCGCCCCGAACTCGTGGTCATCGAGCTTGGCGCCAATGATGGGCTGCGTGGTCTGCCGCTCGACATCGCGCGTGCCAATCTCGAGAAAATGATCCTGGCCGCGCACAAGACGGGCGCGCGCGTCTTGCTGGTCGGCATGCAGATACCGCCCAATTATGGTGCCGACTACACGCAGGCCTTTGTCGCCATGTACCGTGGACTTGCCGACAATCACAAGACCGTGCTGCTGCCCTTTCTGCTTGAGCCCGTGGCCACCCGTCGCGAAAATTTTCTCGATGACAATCTGCACCCGACTGCGGCGGCTCAGCCGCTGCTGACCGCCCATGTCTGGTCGGTGCTCAAGCCGATGCTGTAGTCGATAGCGTGTCGAACGGCGCTCAGCCTGCCAGCAGATCGCTGTACTCGGGATGGCGCCCGATGAATTGCGCGGCATAACTGCAAGCGGGGATCACTTTCCAGCCGGCGCTGCGTGCGTGCTCGAGTGCGGCCCGCGTCAAGGCACCAGCGATGCCGCGGCCGCCAACTGCGCTGGGCACGCCGGTATGGTTGATGCTCATCACCCGCTCGTTGAGGCTGTAATCGAGCACGCAGCGGACGCCATCGACGATGGCCTCGAAGCGATGCTGATCGGGGCGATGCTGGACGACAGTTTCCATGTGCGGGTTTCCTTCGAGCTGGGGTTCAATGATGAGCTGGGCAGCGTGCTGTTCCAGCCAGTCACGGAAGTCGTGGCGGAGAAATCGAGTGCCAACGGCGAGCAGGGCGCCGTCCTCATAGAGATAGGGCATCCGGTCGCGATCCCAAGGGGTGATCGCGTGCTCCTGGAACAACAGCCGCAGCGGACGCTGTGGGCGATTGGCCGCAATCTTCAGCCGCTCGCCGTCGACCCGCGAGCGCAGCTGCAAGGTTCGCTGCAGTGGCCTGGGCGCGATGACGCGCAGCACCCGACCGTCGCCCAGTGGCTGCGCCTGAGCCATTGGCCAGTCGAGCGTGAGTAACGGGGCAGCGTGTACTGGCGGCATGGCATAGAGCAGGTTGCGATAGCGACGAATCTCGGCGCCGGTCCAGCGCACGCGCAGATTGCGATCATCGGCAGCGCGCAGTATCTGCTGCTGCAGATCAGCCAGCACGCGGGGTGGGGCAGGTGGCAGGCCGAGACGCGACAGCCAATGCCGCAGCAGGCCAAAGACCTGATCGGATGGCACCGAAGCCAGAGCATCGAGTCGCAGGCAATCGGGACGTTCGGCCTGCGCCATGATCAGTTGACGATCCAGTGCCGATTCCAGATTGGGCAGGCTGGCGGCCAGATGGCGCGCGCTTTCGGCCAGCGAGCGCCGTGCCTGTGGCCAGCGGCGCTGCAGGACCGGCATGACCTGCAAGCGCAGAAAATTGCGGTCGGCATCGCTCGTTGCATTGCTCGGATCCTCAACCCAGTGCAGTTCATGTCGGCGTGCATACGCATGCAGGCTGGACCGTGGAAGATCCAGCAATGGCCGCCCGAGTTGGGCCGGGCCGAACGCACGCAGCGGCCGCATCGATGCCAGACCCTCGTGGCCAGCAGACCTCAGTGCACGCAGCAGAAAGGTCTCCGCCTGATCGTCGGCATGGTGTGCGGTCAGCACCAGATCGCCACTGGCCGATAGCGATTCCAGCGCGGCATGGCGCGCGCGTCGCGCCGCGCCTTCGGGACCGTAGCGGGCTACCTCGGTGACCTGCACGCTGCGCGCGACGAAGGCCACGCCGAGCGTATCGGCAACGCGCGCACAGTGCTCGGCCCATTGCCCGCTGGCGGCTTGCAATTGATGATCGATATGGACAGCGAGCAGGCGCTGGCGCTGCACCAGGTCGTGGCGCGTCAACGCATGCAGCAGCACCGTCGAATCCATTCCACCACTGAAGGCAACAATCAGTCGTCCCCGCTCGCCACAGGGATGGCTGAGCAGAAAGGCACTGAGGGCGGCGGAGAGCGGACAGGTCATCGCGCAAGCATGCCACGGCTGCCGCGCGATCGGTTACCGCAGGCTGTTCATATCAGTAGCGCCGCCAGGCGCGGTCAGGGCTTGCCGAAGCGGTAGTGTCCGACCATCCACTCGCTGCCGTCGCGATAGCCGAACAACTCGGCACAGGACATCCAGAATATGCGCCAGCGCTGGTGCCAGAGATGGGCGCGCTCCTTGCCATAGGCATCGGCAAAGATGTCGAGCACCGCATCACGGTGGCGGTCCTGGTTGGCCAGCCAGTGATTGGCAGTGCGCTGATAATGGCGACCGTCGAGTCGCCAGTGTTCTTCGATGCGTAGATCGCGTTGGAACCAGAACAGGGTATCGGCCGCGGGCATCAGGCCGCCGGTGAAGAAATGGCGCGCCATCCAGTCGTTGTTGCCATCGGTATCGAAGGGATAGCAGAGCTCACGGTGACAGAAGATATGCACGAAGAGCTTGCCACCGGGCCGCAGCCAGGAAGCGATGCGGGCAAGCAGATGTTCGTAGTTGCGCATGTGCTCGAACATCTCGATCGAGACAACGCGGTGAAAGGAGGACGCGTCGAGCTCGAGCCGGTTCACATCGATGGTGATCACGCGCACATTGGCCAGGCCGCGCGCGCGGCAGGCGGCCTCGATGAAGGCGCGTTGCGGCTGCGAGTTGGACACCGCCGTGATCCGCGCATTGGGCAGGCGCTCAGCCATGGTCAGCGTCAACGAGCCCCAGCCACAGCCGAGTTCGAGAATATCCTGGCCATCACGCAGTTCGGCGCACTCGAAGTAGCGATCAAGCATGGCGACTTCGGCTTCGTCGAGCGACTCGTTGCCGGTCGGGTAGTAGCAGCTCGAATACTTCAGGCGCTTACCGAGTGCCAGTTGAAAAAACGCCGCCGGCACTTCGTAGTGCTGGGTATTGGCAGCATCGGTGTGGATCGCGATCGGACTCTGACGTAGTTCATGAATGCGGCCGCGCATTCGCTCGAACCAGTCGCCAGCGTATTCCTGGCCCAGGCGCTCGGCGCAAAGGCGACGGATACCAAGGCGCAGCAGGGGATCGGGCAGCAGGCCGCGTTCGGCGAGGCCAATGCCGGACCAGACGGGTTCCGGTCCGCTCAGTTGATGCAACTGTTCCAGCGTGGTGCTCATGGGCGACTCGATGCGATGCGTTGGAGGGGCCAGTCAGCGCGCGGGATCGCGCGGCCACCAGGGAAAGAAGGCATTGGTCGTGCGCTGGTATTCGCGATAGTCATCGCCGCGCGAGCGCAGTGACTGCGCCTCGACATAGGGAATGCCAGTGACGAAGCGCAGTGACAGGAACATCAGCACGGGCCCGGCGACACTGAGCCAGAACAGCGGCGAACCGATCGCAAGAATCAGATAGGAAAACCAGTGCAGCCATTCGAAGAAGTAATTGGGGTGCCGGCTATAGCGCCAGAGCCCGGCGCGGCAGGTTTGTCCGCGATGGGCGGGATTGCTGCGGAAGCGGGCAAGCTGGCGATCGGCGATAGATTCGCCGAGCCAGCTGATCAGCCAAAGCATCAGCGCTGCAGCAGCGGCCATCATCGATGGCGCCTGCGGATTCTGCGCCACGGCCAGGAAGGGCAGGGCGAACAGCACAGTCAAGCCGGCCTGGAATACAAAGAAGCCGAGCAGCTTCATCTGATTGCCGTTCCAGTGCGCGCGCAGATGCGCGTAGCGGCCATCTTCGGGTTCGCCGAGCACACGGGCGCACAGGTGCAGGCCGAGGCGAAAGCCCCAGAGTCCGCCCATCGCAGCGACCATGGCGCGCGCGCCGATATCTCCCGAACCGATCCAGCCGAAGTAAAGCGCTGCGCAGCCCAGCATCAGCGCCCACGCCACATCGACATAGCCGGCATTGCGGGTACGTCGCTGCAGCTCCCAGACAACCAGCATCACCAGCAGGGCGAAGGCGGCAAATCCTGGCAACGGCGACAGTGCCTGGCTCATGCGCCCACTCCGATGGCGGTCGGATTCTCGGCGCTGGCCCAATGCAACGAGATCGCCACCAGCAAGGGCGTGACCACGGCCCAGGCGATCGCGAGTGCGAGCAAGACCGGGCCTTGTGGCGCCTCGAAGCGCACGGCGCCCCAAAGGCGCTCCGCGGCGAGATAGGCGAGCGGGCCCGATAGCGCGCCGAGCAGCATTCCGAGCAGATAGCGACCGCGAAGGAAGCGCATCGAGTGATTCAGAGTGAGCGCAAAGCCCATCCACAACACGATGATCCAGACCGGTGCGAGCTGGGCTGAGGGTTGTGCCGATGAGTACTCCAGCCAACGCGAAGCGGCGAAAGCGCTATCGACTCCGAATCCCAGCACGGCGGCCAGCACGACCAGCTTGCAGTCGGCGCGCGGCACTCGGCTGACCCGGTACTGCCAGGCGGCAAACAGTGCGAGCACGGGAACGCCGGCCCACCAGAGCCCATGGCCGGCACCGGCGACCGTGGCCAGCCAGACCAGCTGGAATCCAATGAAATTGGCCCAGGAATTCCCTGAATGTGTCATCGGAACGCCTCCGCTACACAGTTCACTACTTGCCAAACCGCCAAAAACCTGCGGTTTTTCGCCGCCTGACTCAGGGGCTCGCGGCTCCGGACGTATCCGGAAGTTCTCCGAATATTCATAGCGTCGGCGACAGGTCGGGCAAATACTGGCGCGGCCGTGCGCCGGGTTTGACCATCAGCATCTGGACATCGCCGATCGAGCGCTCGACGAAACCACCCTCGCAGTAGGCGAAGTACCAGCGCCACATCCGGATGAAGCGATCCGAATAGCCCAGCGTGCGCACCTGACCGATCTGTTCGACAAAGCGCCGGTGCCAGAGTTGCAGGGTCAGTGCATAGCTGGGGCCGATGTCCTCGAGGTTGAACAGTTTCAGATCGGATACGCGCGCCGCAGCTGACAGCATCGCCGATATCGATGGAATGAAACTGCCCGGAAAGATATAGCGCTTGATGAAGTCGACCGCACCGAGCGCCTGCAGATAGCGATGATCCTCGATCGTGATCGCCTGGATCAGGGCGATGCCGTCAGGCTTGAGCAGACTGCTGCACTTGGCGAAAAAGGTCTCCAGGTACTGATGGCCAATGGCCTCGATCATTTCGATCGATACCAGCTTGTCGTAGCTGCCTTGAAGATCTCGATAGTCCTGGGTGAGCAGGGTGACCCGATCGGAAAGCCCAGCCTGTGCGATCCGCTCGGAGGCCAGTGCGTGCTGTTCGCGCGAGATTGTCGTGGTAGTGATGCGACAGCCGTAATGCTGGGCGGCATAGAGCGCGAATCCACCCCAGCCAGTGCCGATCTCCAGCACGTGATCGCCGGGCTGCAAGTTCAGCTTCTGACAGATGCGCTCCAGTTTGCGGGTGGCGGCAATTTGCAGCGACTCATCGGCGCTGCGGAAAATCGCTGACGAATACATCAGGCGATCGTCGAGAAACAGGCGGAACATGTCATTGCCGAGGTCATAGTGCTCGGCGATATTGCGCCGGCTGCCATTGCGGGTATTGCGGCGCAGGGCGTTGAGCGCCTTCATCAGCCAACCGCCGATACGGGCAGTGCCGGTCTCCATCGCATCGAGCAATTCGCGATTGCGCACGAAGATACGCACCAGACTGGTCAGGTCATCGCAATGCCAGAGCTCATCCATATAGGCCTCGGCAACACCGACACTGCCATTGCCGGCGGCGCGCCGGTAGAACTCCGCTGACAGAATATGCAGATCGGCGCGCAATGTGTTGGCCGGGTCGGCCGCAGCATGGCCGAGCAGGGTGGTTGTGCCATCGTCGATGATGCGAATTTCGCAGTCACGCAGAGCGCCGAGTTGCTTGAACAGTCGATCGCGCAGGAATCGTGTCAGTGCGTTGTGCGCGCTCGGCTGCTGCAGATTGTCGATCGCCGTGATCGCCAGCGCGTCCTGGCCTACGCCGGTGTGACCACTTGATTGTGAATTGATTTCGGGAGCATTCATGTCGGTTTCCCATCGTGGGGATGATCGTAGACCGGGTTGCGTTTGCACCAGATGAAGAAGGCCTGCCAATGGATGGCGAGGACCACCTGCAGGCTCATCAGCGGAAAGCGCATCAGCGCGCGCGCGAGGCTCCAAGCGTGCAGCGGCTGGCGCTGCAGTCGCAGACTGGCGTCGAACTCGGTGACCGTGCCTGCTTCGACGCGCATATGCACCGTGAGCTCAGGCCCCGGAGGTTTGAAGCGCCAGTGGTAACGGCGATCCATCGGCAGGAACGGCGAGACATGGAATTGTTTGTCGAACGCCCAGGTATGCATGCCGCCCTGTTCTCCGGCCTCACTCAATGAGAGCACATAGGCATGGCGCTCACGCCAGGGGGTATTGGTAATCTCGGCGACGATGGCTGCAAGGCTCAGGCCATCGGCTGCATAGCAGTAGTAGAAAGCCACCGGGTTGAAGGCGAATCCGAAGTAGCGCAGATGCGCGAGCATGCGGATCGGTCCCAGCGGACGCTCTCCGGTCTCCTGTTCGACGAGGTCGCGTACCGCCTGATCCAGTGGTACGTCGGCGGCTCCGAGAAAATCACTGCGTCTGAATTCGGCGAGATTGCGCCGGTTGACCGACCAGAGCCAACGTTCCGCGAAGACGCTGTCGATCTCGGCGAGGTCCAGATAGATCATGAACAGCGGATAGCGGAAGGCATGGGCCTGTGGCCGATGTCGGCGATGGATGATTTCGCCGCTGTAAATCGCACTTGCTGCGGTCGTCGCTGATTGCGTTGCCGATGGCGTGATCGGATCGGCCGCTACTGCGCTCGCTGCTGCTGTCGGCTGGACGGCACTCACGACCAGCCCACACCTAGCCCGGCTGCAACTTCGACCGCGCTCTGCATGCCGTCCTCATGAAATCCCCAGCCCCAATAGGCGCCGGCGTACCAGGTGCGGTTGCGGCCATTGATCTCGGCGCGACGGGTCCGGGCGTGGACGCTGGCCTCGTCATAAACCGGATGGCGATAGCGCATGCGCTTGAGAATCCGCGCCGGGTCGATCCGGTCAGTGCAATTGAGGGTGACGCAGAACGTCTCCGGCGCGTCGATGCGTTGCAGCTGGTTCATATCGTAGGTCACCGTGCAGGCGTTTTCGCCGTCAGCGAGCACGAGTGCATTCCAGGCCGCCCAAGCCTTGCGGCGGCGCGGCAGCAATCGGGTATCGGTGTGCAGCACGGTGTCGTTGTCCTGGAAACGCAACGCGCCGAGGATATCGCGTTCGAGCCGATCGGCGTCGGAGAGCAGGGCGAGCGCCTGATCGGCGTGGCAGGCCAGGACGATCTGATCGAACTGCTCGACGCCGCGAGCGCTCGACACCGATACGCCCGCGGCCTCACGACGGATTTCCGAGACCGCTGTCGATAGGCGCAGCTCGGCGCCGCAGCGTTGTTCCCAGGCCTCGACGTAAGTTTTTGAGCCACCGCGGACGACTTGCCACGGGGGGCGTCCGCTGGTCTGCAGCATGCAGTGATTGGCCATGAACTGGACCAGATAGCGCGCCGGAAAATCGAGGATGCCGCGCGCCGGCGATGACCACAGCGCCGATGCCATCGGGACCAGATGATCGTCGCGAAAGATTTCGGAATAACCGTGCTGCTCCAGGTAATCACCGAGGCCAGGGCCGGGTCCGGGTGTTGCCAGCAGGGCAGGGGCTTCGCGATAGAAGCGCAGGATGTCGCGCACCATCCGCCAGAATCTGGGCGAGACCAGGTTGCGTCGCTGACAGAACAGGGTATCGAGTCGGGTGGCGTTGTACTCGAGTCCACTGCGTTCATTGCTGAGCGCGAAACTCATCGTGGTTTCCTGGGTCGCCACGTCGAGATCGGCGAGGAATCGCATGAACTGCGGATAGTGTTCCGGATTGCAGACGATGAAGCCGGTGTCGATCCGGTAGTTGAGTCCGCCGAGCTCGATGTCGTGGGTATGGGTATGGCCGCCGGCATAGTCGTTGGCCTCGAACACCACCACTTCATGCTGGCGCGCGAGCAACCAGGCGGCACCCAGGCCACTGATTCCCGATCCGATGACGGCGATGCGCACTCAGGCCGTACCTGTTGCGTGCTTGCGATCCTGCGGGACGGTTTTCAGATCCCAGATCAGGCGCAGCCAGCTCATCAGCTTGAGCGCGTACCAGGTCAGATCGATCTCCCACCAGAAGAAGCCCTGGCGCGCCGAGGCAGGAAAATGATGATGGTTGTTGTGCCAGCCTTCACCGAAGGTGATCAGGGCCAGCAGGCCGTTGTTGCGGCTGTTGTCTGCAGTCGGATAGCGGCGGCTGCCGAACCGGTGCGCCAGCGAGTTGATCGACACCGTGGCATGGAACAGCGCGACCGTGGAGACGAAAAAGCCCCAGATCAGCAATTGCGGGCCATTGGTGCCGAGTGCGGGGAAGTTGTGCTCGAGATAACCGCCAAGCAGAAACAGGCCAGCGGCCAGCGAGACGGCAACCAGTACATCGAAGCGGTCGAGCCAGCGCAACTCCGGAAATTTCACCAGATCCGGGATGCGGCTGGTGTCGGTGGCAAAGCCGGCGCGGGTCAGGAACCAGCCCATATGACTCCAGAAGAAACTGCGCGTTACCGGCGAGTGCACGTCCTCTGCGGTGTCGGCATGGCGATGATGGCTGCGATGGTGGGCGGCCCACCAGAGCGGGCCGCGCTGCACGCTGGCGGTACCGATCAGGGCGAAGATGAATTGCAGCGGACGCGAAGTCTTGAAGCTGCGATGGGAAAAATAGCGGTGATAGAAGCCGGTGATGGCGAACATGCGCAGTACGTAAAGCAGAGCGGCGGTCGCCACTGCAAACCACGAGTAACCGACCACGACCACAAAGGCGGCGGCGACATGCAGGCCGATGAAGGGTATGACGCGCAGCCAGTCGATCCGCTCCGGTCCGGCCGCATCGTCAGCCGTTTCCGGCGCCGAGTTGTCAAACCAGCGCGCCAGCGAAATGGCGGCGGCGCGCGGTCGGGAGGCGCCGGCAGCGGCAGACGGCAGTTGCTGTTCAGGTGTGCTCATGTATCCATTCTGGCAGTCGCGATGTCGGCGCGAAGTGTACGCGGCGGCGGGGCCCCTGCGTTGTGACCGTCGGCGCTGCCGGCCGGTCACGACCGCACCCACACCCGGCCGGGCTGACTTCTGTCAGTGGTGCCGCGATCGGAGCTTGGGCAAGATGCCCGGCATGGAAGGAGTCCACGCCCGGGCCGGTTCGGTTCGAATGGGGTGGGGTTGGGTCAACGGGTTCGCACCAGGAGTTTGGCAATGAAAGGAATTCGCTTCGTCGTCTGTAGCCGCTGGATACTCTTGGCCGTGATCATGCTGACCTCCGGGCTGGCCATTGCCGCTGAGGAATCCGAAAAGCCCGAGCAGCCAGAAGCGCTGACTCAATCGGCGAGTTTTCTGTCGGGTCATCCCGATCTGCGCTGGCGGACCGAGGCCGCGAAGAGCTATTTCGATGGCCGCTATGAAGATGCCCTCAAGCAGTTCAAGCGCGCCGCGCGTCACGCCGACAAGCCCTCACAGGCGATGGTGGCCGAGATGTACTGGCGCGGCGAAGGCGTCGCGGCCGATCGTGCTATCGCCTACGCCTGGATGGATCTCGCCTCCGAGCGTCACTACCGCGATCTTCTGATCAAGCGCGAGCGCTACTGGAACGAGCTTGCGCCGACCGAGCGCGAGCGCGCCCTGGTGATTGGTGACGCCGTTTATGCCGAATATGGCGACGCCGTCGCCAAGCCGCGGATCGAGGCCGCGCTGCGCCGTGCCCGCAGCCAGACCACGGGAAGTCGCACCGGATTCGTCGGCGCGCTCAAGGTCATGATCAGCGATGGCTCCGGCGGTTTCATGGAAGTTGATGGCTCGCAGTACTACGCCGCCAAATACTGGAAGCCCGAGGAATATTTCAAGTGGCAGGAACAGGTCTGGGTAGATGCCCCGCGCGGTCAGGTCGATGTCGGCGAACTCGAGCCCGCTGGAAAGGAATCGACCGCCGACTAGCTTCCTGGTGGCAGTCCCACCGCGGATTTGGTGGCGAGGCCGCGTAGCCCTGATCGGGCATGTTAGTGTGGTGTTGCACGCTATGCGCCACATTAAATCGCGTCTTCGACCCTGTGCCGTCGTTGCGCATCTTGCCAAGGCCGCCAGCCTTGGCGGCGATGCGCGCCTCGCCACAGTGCCGAATCCATCGATTTCATTTGTGCCCAGTAGTGTGCAACGCCACACTAGCGTTCGGTTTTTCGACCCCGGTAGTCATGCCCGCCACGCCCTGGATATCACTGACGCTCGCGCTCGCTGCCCTGGTGCTGGGATTCTTTTTCCATCGCCAGCGCCTGGTGCACCTGTCGGTGCTGATTGCCCTGCTGTCGGCAGCGCGTTTGCAGGCTGACATGGGGCATTACGCGGCGGCTGCGGTCGCCTTCGTTCCCTGGCTGTCCGTGGTTGTTGCCGCTGTGCCCGAATCGCGTTGGCTCGCGCGGCCGCAACTGAGCCTGATGCTGGTGGTAGCGGCCCTGCTCGCCCTGGTCGTCAAGGCGCCGGCACATATCCTGATCGATGTGACCAGGCTGTTCCGCGAGGCGCTGCCCGGTGCCGATCCTCTGCTCGGTGCCGCCTGGATCAGCATGGCGGCGGTCGTTCTCTGTCTGCTGCGCTATGTGCTGCGGGCGGCGATCGCCGAGATGTCAGGGGCATTGAGTCTGCTGCTGATCGCGGCTGCCTGGCTGCGCTGGTGGCACGGCGCCGAGGCCGACACCATTCTGGCTGCTGCGGCCGTGATGATCCTGCTCGGCATCCTCTATGGCTCGTACCGGATGGCATTCATCGACGCGCTGACCGGCCTGCCCAATCGCCGTTCACTGGATGAGGCACTCGATCGACTGGGCAGTCGCTACACACTGGCGATGGTCGACGTCGATCACTTCAAACAGTTCAACGACAGCCACGGCCATGCCGCCGGCGATATCGTGCTGCGCGAAGTCGGCGCCCTGCTGCGCCGACACAGCGGCGGCCGCGCCTTCCGCTATGGCGGCGAAGAATTCTGCGTGGTCTTCGAGACGCATGATCTTGCCCACGCCATGGAAGGCAGCGAGCGCGCCCGCCAGGCACTTGAGAAATCCCGCATCCGCGTCCGCCCCGCGGTCAGTGGCAGCAAGAAATTATCCAAGCCGCAGGACGTATCGGTCACCGCAAGCTTCGGCATCGCCGCCCGCAGCAACGAACACAAACGCCCCCGCGAAGTCCTCGCCATCGCCGACAAAGCGCTCTATCGCGCCAAAGGCAAAGGCCGCAATCGGGTGGAGTCGGGGTGAGACGCAGCGTTTTCGCCATGCGTTGAATCGCATGGCGAGCTGCGTCGAACGCACGGCCATGGATGGCCGGGCCGGGTGTTGTGCACCAGGGATGGTTACTGCGGAGCTGTGCAGGGCGTTTTCGCCATGCGTTGAATCGCATGGCGAGCTGCGTCGAACGCACGGCCATGGATGGCCGGGCCGGCGCCCTGCACCAGGGATGGTGTCTGCGTCACCGCCGGGAGCGTTTTCGGCATGCGTTGAATCGCATGCCGAGCTGCGCTGAACGCCGCGCATGACTGCGCGGCAGGAGGTAGGGCACCAGGGATGGTGTCTGCATCACGGCCGGGAGCGTTTTCGGCATGCGTTGAATCGCATGCCGAGCTGCGC
>JBBSLG010000007.1:0-160097 GCA_038255435.1 Lysobacterales bacterium | reverse complement strand
GACAGAATCAAGATCAAGATCAAGGGCAGCGCGGCAAGCCACGCTCTATGAAATCCCCTTGGGGACAGAATCAAGATCAAGATCAAGGGCAGCGCGGCAAGCCACGCTCTACAAGATCAAGATCAAGATCAAGATCAAGATCAAGATCAAGATCAAGATCGAGGGCAGCGCGGCAAGCCGCGCTCTACAAAGCGAGAGCAGGATCAATCGCAGCGGCGTGAGGCGCGCCGCTCGCTCTACCGCGCCAAGCCGAGGTCGTCGAGCAGGGCACGCAGAAAGCGTGCGGCTTCACCACCGGTGGCGGCGCGGTGATCGAAGGTCAGTGACAGCGGCAGCACGCGATGGGTCTCGATGCCGCCCATCACGGGCACCAGTTGGTGGCGACCCTTGCCGGAGGCGATGATGGCGACGCAGGGTGGCACCACTACCGGCGTGGCATAGCGCCCGGCAAACATGCCGAAGTTGGACAGCGAGATCGTGCTGCCCTTGAGTTCGTCGGCGGCGATGCTGCGGTTCATCACCTGCTCGCGCAGACGATTGACCGCAGTGCGGATGCCGTTGCCGTCCAGCATGTCGGCGTTGCGCAGCACCGGCACGAACAAGCCATCCTCGGTATCAACCGCAATGCCGACATCGACACGGCTGTGCAGGGTGCGGTTCTGGTTTTCCATATCGAACCAGGCATTGAGCGCAGGCACGGCGCGTGCGGCGACGACGATGGCGCGGATCAGACGCACGGTGATGTCGTTGCCGGGTGCCCAGGCATGCAGATCGGCATCGTCGCTGAGTGTGGTCGGCACCACGCTGGCATGCGCGGCGGCCATGATGCGCGCCATGTTCCGGCGCACGCCGCGCAGGGGTTCGGGTTGTCCGGGCATCGCGACGTCGGGTGGCGCTGTGCGCATCGGACGACTGATCGGCGCGGCGGGTGTGCTGACCGGACCAGGCGCTGGTGTCGCGGGGCCGCGCTCGGCGCTGATCGTGGCCGTAGTCGCCGGCGCGCTTTGGAATCCGGCATCACCGCGCGCGGCGGCCGCCTTGACCTCGACCAGACTGATTACGCCGTCCTTGCTGGCGGGCTGCAATCGGCTCAGATCGACGCCGAGTTTTTTCGCCAGTGCGCGCACGGCGGGCATGGCCTTGACGCCACCAACCACGCTGTAGCTGTCTCTGCGAACTTCATTGCTGGCCTGCATTGCACCGACGACGGTGCCTTCGTCATCGCGCGCGTTGGCTGGCGCGCTGGCGGCGGTTGTGGCTGCTGGCTTTGGCGCTGACGGAGCGGCCGCTGCTGCGACTGGAGCCGGTGCTGGAGTTGCAGCCGGTTTCGCGGCAGCGGGCGGCGGACCATGGTGGTGTCCGGTGCTTTCGGCATCACGGCGCTGTGGCAACTTGGCATCGAGTTCGACCTCGACCAGTGCGGCGCCGGTGTCGATCACCGAGCCTGACTTGCCGTGCAGTTTCACCACCCGACCGGAGAACGGCGAGGGCACATCGACGACTGCCTTGGCGGTTTCCATCGAGACCAGGGCAGCATCGAGCATGACCAGATCGCCCTCCGCGACATGCCATTCGACGATTTCGGCGTCGGGCAGACCTTCGCCCAGATCCGGTAAATAGAAAGTCTTGATCTCGCTCATCGGAAGCCTCTTGGCTGGGGGCGATTGGTCGCAGGGCTATTGATAGCGCATGACGGTACGCACCGCCGCAGTGATTTTTTCTGTGCTCGGCAAGTATTTCATTTCGAGTCGGAACAGAGGAATGGGTACGTCGTATCCGGTTACCCGCTGGACCGGTGCGACCAGATCAAACATTGCCTTCTCGGCCAATTGCGCTGCGATCTCGGCACCGACGCCGCAGGTGCGGGCGGCCTCGTGCACGATCACGCAACGACCGGTCTTGCTGACCGACTCATGGATCGTATCGAAATCCAATGGCTTGATCGTGGCGACATCAATCACCTCGGCCGAGATGCCCTCGGCTGCGAGTTTGTCGGCGGCTTCCAGGGTTTCCTTGACGTGTGCGCCCCAGGTCACCAGGGTGACGTCGCTGCCATCGCGGATGACGAAGCAGACATCGAGCGGCAGTGCCTCGCCATCATCGGGTACTTCTTCCTTGTACTGGCGATAGATGCGCTTGGGTTCGAAGAAGATCACCGGATCGGGATCGCGGATCGCGGCGAGCAACAAACCGTAGGCGCGCGCCGGGCTGCTCGGAATCACCACGCGCAGTCCGGGCAGATGCGCGAACATTGCCTCGGGTGCCTCGGAATGATGCTCGGGCGCACGAATGCCGCCGCCCCAGGGTGCACGCAAAACCATCGGGCAGGTAATTCGTCCACGCGTGCGATTGCGCATGCGGGTGGCATGGCAGGCGATGTGGTCGATCATCGGATAGATGAAGCCATCGAATTGCGCCTCGGCGACTGGTCGCATGCCCTGAAAGGCCATGCCGACCGCGAGTCCGGCAATCGTGGTCTCATCGAGCGGTGTATCGAGAATCCGATCGGAACCGAACAGCGCATGAAGTCCGGCAGTGGCGCGAAAAACGCCGCCATTGACGCCGACGTCCTCGCCCAGCACGACGACGCTAGGATCCTTGCGAATCTCATACGCGAGCGCCTGGGTGACCGCCTCGATCAGGGTAATCTCGGCCATCAGCGCTGCTCCCAGCTGATCGCCTGGGCACGCTGCGCCTGCAGATCATGCGGCAGTTCGGCGAACAGATAATCGAACATCGCCTCGACCGGCTGCGGCTTGGTTTCCAGATAGGCGTTCACTTCGGTATCGACCTCGGCCGAGCATTTTTCCTTCCACTCGGCTTCATGTTTTTCTGACCAGAGCTTGCGTGATTCGAGATAGCGCCGCAGGCGCAGCAGAGGCTCGCGCAGCCAGGCGGATTTGACCTCGTCTTCGTCGCGATAACGGCGGGCGTCGTCGGCGGTGGTGTGATCGGCGAGTCGATAGGTAACCAGTTCGACGACGGCGCCGCCGTTACCGGCGCGCGCCTTGGCGATCGCAGCCTCCATAACGGCGACTACGGCAATGATGTCATTGCCATCGGCCTGGATGCAGTCGATGCCGCCCGCGATACCTTTCTGCGCCAGGGTGAACGCACCGGTCTGCGCCGAGCGCGGCACCGAGATCGCCCACCCGTTGTTGACGATCACGCCGATGTAGGGCAGCGCGTAAGCGCCGGCGGAATTGATCGCGCCGTAGAAGTCGGTCTTGCTCGATCCGCCATCGCCGACCACGCTGACCGCTACCCGCGGTTCCTTGCGCAGTTTGAAGGCGAGCGCAGCGCCTGCGGCATGCAGGCATTGGGTGGCGATCGGTACACACCAGGGCAGATCGTGCTGCGGTCCATCGAAATCACTGCCGCGTTCATCACCGCCCCAGTACATCAGGACATCGCGCGGTTTGACGCCACGGTAGAACTGCACGCCGTACTCGCGGTACATCGGGCAGAACACGTCCTCGGGCAGCATCGCCGCGCCGATGCCCACATGCGCGGCCTCGTGGCCAAGGCAGGAGGCATAGGTGCCCAGCTTGCCGGTGCGCTGCAAGGCGACGGCCTTGGCATCGAACACGCGCAAAAAACTCATGCGCTTATACAGGTCGACCAGACGTTCTCCGTCTTTGGCGAACTCCGGCATCTCGTCGCGACAGGGTTTGCCATCGCTATCGAGGTACTGCACATACTCGATCTGGAACTTCGCCACCGTGCTCATCAAATCTCCTTTCACGCCATTCCCTCGAAGGCGCGATTCCACTTGATAGCAGCATGCGCGGACTGACTTCAAGTTTTTGCCGTTGACAGCGCTGAACACGCGCACCGTTCAAACGCGTGTTTGCACCGATTCGTGACCCAGTATGAGGTAAAAAAAAGGGCATGTTATACTTCGCGTACCCACGGGATGGAACCATGGCGCCTCGGTCGTAGTCAGTACAGTGGGCTAGGTGTACATTTCCCCATACATGGGGATGACTGAAGACCACACACGCTGAGCGTGACGGGAGGTCGGAATGAAAAAGAACGAACTCACGATCACAATGGACAGCCGTGGTGATGACATTGATGCGCTTGCGGCGCTGGAAGTGCTATCGGAGACGATCAGCTTGCTTCGGGATGTCGAGAAAGCCCGCCTTGGCGGAGCCAAAGCCGAACACAGGTGGTACATCTCCAATGCGACGAAGACCAACCCGTTCGAGTTAACAATAGATGGCGTCGTATCGCACGAGAGGGGCTCTGCCCTTGATCCAGTTAGCGACTTCTTGGGCGGTCTGAAATTCTTGGAGTCCGGCAGCGGACGACCAGAATTGTTTTCAGACGCGATGTTGGACAGGGTCAAAAAGATATGCAATCGCGTAGGTAAGAACCTTGCGGCCCTTGTGTTCAGAGATTCAAAGGCTCACGTGTTTACGGTAACGCACAAGCTTGCTATTGCTGCGGCGGCTTTTGAGCTTCCAGAATTCTACACTGAGTATGGCGAGCTAGATGGCGCCCTTGGTCAGCTCACGGCTCACGGCGATACACATGACTTCTGCATCTATGACGACCTGACGAACAAGAAAATTCATTGTGAATTTGATCCCGCAGATTTCAATCGCGTAAAAGAAGCGCTGCGGAAAAGAGTCCGCGTAAGCGGGCGAATCGAACACAAGCGCAGGGATCACTCTCCGCAGAAAGTTTTCGTTGATCACTGGGGCACGCTGCCAGACGAGGATGATCTTCCAAGCATAGAGAGTGTGCACGCGATGAAGTTTGACCTGACGCGAGGGCGTCCATCAGAGGAAGTGATAGCCGACCTCCGGAGACTGAATGCCTGATGCAGTAATCTCATGGGATACCTGCATACTGATCGACGCGATACAAAAAACAGCGTGGAGGTGGGATCATATCGCCCCAATGCTGAATCTTGCGCAGCAGGGTGATTTGAAGATCGTGCTTTCTACTATTTGCGTGGCAGAGACTATTTTTCTGAGGGGATTCTCAGATCAAGGGATGTCACAAGCGGACCAGAATAGCGCCATCGAGAGATGGTTAGAGCATAAGTTCCTAGTCAAGCGCGCGGCGGATTACGGAACATGCGAGGTGGCTGCTGAGCTGTGCAGACAGGCGTACTCCCTGTTCTCGACAAAGCTCTCGACAACAGATGCAATCGTTATCGCCACGGCGATTAGACACGGCGCCGCCACGCTCGTGACTTACGACGACAAGCAAGGCGAAAGCATGCTTGCGCTTGATCAAAAGTTCGCCTTGCCGAACGGCAAGCGGTTGAGGATTTGCACGCCTGAAGCCTGGACGACCGACAATTCACCGCAACTGTTCTTGTGACGCTTTGTAGGCAAACAAAGCCCGCGAACGCGGGCTTTTTCATTGGAGGACACATGCAGGACGAAAAGCAGTTCCGTTGTGAAATTTCCAGATTGCGTACTGAGGTCACCGGCTTGGGTGATGCAAAAAAGGAAATAGCAATGTTCGGCGCTATCCAGGCGCTAGAGTGGGCCCTGGACCCAAGTGTAGCGGTTGCTCCAACATGGGCATGCTTGTCCGGAAAGATTCAACCACTCACGGACATTCTGGCAAGCTGAGAAGGTTGTTTGGCTGGTCTCCGTCGTTCACTGTTTTCAAATACTTTCGCCCATTTCTGCTTGCGACGATTACCTGAGCGCGATCACCGTTTACCTCAACAAAAAAACTCCACTCTCCTGATTCAATTCCATTTATTGCCTGGTCCAATGTCCATTTCCAGTTCGGAGTATTGGCACCTGGCCAGCCACCAACATGGCTGATACGTTCATGTGGATCGGGACGGTTGGTCTTGTTTATGCATTTTATCTGGACATTAGTAGGCATAACGCTCTCCCAAGCGCCGCCCATATAGCGGCTATTGGATGATAGAGCCATTCACTTTCCGGCAGAAAGCTTTCTAACCTCTTTTCTTGGAACGACAACGCCCATGGCGCGCTCTAAAGCGTCGCTTTCTTTGTCCGTCCCAAGGTCCGTAGCGGTGTCAATGAACCGCTTGGACTGTTCCGGATTGTCTGGCTTAGGTTCGTGGTTTTTTTCCATTTCGCGCCTTCTTTCGCCATGGTTCTTCGTTAGCGAGCTGATTGATAGGTCAGGCGCTTGCCAACTACGCCATGCAGCAAGATGGTTGCACGGTCGTGGTCGTTTACGCCCAACGCGATGCGGTTGCTGTAGCGGAAATCAAACTCAGTGATGTAGCGGTTCAGATGGTTGTGGCCGCAATGCTGGTAGACGCCTACCATGCCGCGCTTGAACACATTGAAGAATCCTTCAATGGTGTTGGTGTGAACGGTCTTGTCGTCCTTGGAAACGTACTCGCCAGCGCCATGGCGCACGAAAGAGTGCGAAGCGAAGTCTTTGGACAGGTTCTTGTACTGGCCAGCCTCATCGGTCAGCACGCGAGCTTCTGGAGCGATACGCTCTTTCAGCAGCGGCACCAGAGTGGCGGCTTTCAGGTTATCGACCACGATGGACTGCGAGCGGCCGGTGGTGCGATCTACCAGCGACAGAATCTTGTTCTTGTGCTCGTAGCCGCGACCTTTCTTGACGCCCTTCGGCTTCTTGGTGCGGTCGTTGCCGATAAAGGTCTCGTCAACTTCAACGGTTCCACCGCCAGCGCCGAACAGAGCAAAGCCGCCTTCCTTCATGGCTTCGCGTACACGGTGCGACATGAACCACGCAGACTTAAGCGTGATTCCAAGAGTGCGGTGCAGCTGATTCGAGCTGATTCCCTTCTTGCTGGATGCAATCAGGAAAATCGCCTGCAACCACAGGTGAAGTTTGATGTGGCTGGATTCAAAGATGGTGCCGACTTTCACGGTGAACGGCTTGCGGCAGGAATAGCACTTGTAGACACCGAGACGGGTGCTCTTACCAGCCAGCTTGCCGCTGTCGCCAACTACGCCGCAATGCGGGCAGTAGCGACCATTCGCCCACAGGTGCTTTTCGACATAGTCGAATGCAGCTTCTTCGTTGTGGAAGTGCGGGGCGGAAAGGAAGGAAGACATGGCGAAAGCTCCGGTAGTGGAGCTAGGTTACGCCTTTCGTCTGGGTACGTCAAGTATAACATGCCCAAAAAAAAGGGGGCACCCGAAGGTGCCCCCCCATTCATGCCGATAGCGAAGGATCAGGCGATGCGGCGACGCATCGCAAGACCAGCGGTCAGCGCCAATGCCAGCATCAGCAGCAGGCGCGACCAGTCGCTCGCACTCGGCACCGCCGTGGCAATGCCGAGCACAAGGATCGATGTGCCATCAAGCGCTGTACCCGTTGCCGGATTGTCGGTGCTGGTCGTGGACTCATTGGTTCCATTGCCATCGGCATCGAAGTTGATCGTGCCCTGGTTGGTGATCGTGCTGCCGTTGCTCACATTGGCGTCGATACTGGCATCGATGGTGATCGTGACGCTGCCACCGCCGGCAATGCTGCCATTCCAGGTGACGGCATTGGTGCCGATGCTGGCGACCGCAGTTCCACTGCTGGCTGTTGCCGAGACCAGGGTCAGGCCGGCTGGCAGCACATCGACGAACTCGTCACCCGGGTTGTCGCCCTGGCTCGTCATCGCAGAATTGCTCAGCACGATTGTGTAGGTGACCGAACCGCCGGGAACCAGGTTGCCACTCGCCGACTTGGTGCCGGTGATGGCGGCGGGCGCGCTCACCGTGCTGTTCGCGGTCGCGCTCTCATTGCCGGGATTGGGGTCAGTACTCGTCGAAGAGACTGTTGCCGTATTTGCGATCACCGTACCGCCGGAAACCGTTGCGTCGACATTGACGACCAGGGTGAAGACTGCACTGCCGATGGCCATCGACGGATTGCCGCAGTCCACCGTACCGGCTGCGCCGACCGCAGGTGTCGTGCAACTCCAGCCACCGGGTGAGGCTAGTGAAACAAAGCTCGTGCCGGCCGGCAACGTGTCATTCAGCGCTGCCATGGTGGCATTGCTCGGACCAGCGTTCGCGGCGGTAATCGTGTAGCTCAGATTTGCACCTGCAGTGACTGGTTCCGGTGTGGCGGTCTTGCTGACCGAGAGATCCGCGCTGCCCGCACCAACAGTGGTGGTGGCAGTTGCAGAATCATTGGCATTGCTGGGATCACTGGTCATCGAGCTGATCGCCGCGGTATTGCTGATGATGCTGCCCGGCACTGCGGCAGCGTCGACATTGACCACCAGGGTAAACACCGCATCGCCCGTCACGCCGACGCCAACATTTGCCAGCGCCGAGCAGTTGACGGTTCCGGTCGCGCCCACCGCGGGCGTCATGCAGGACCAGCCCGCGGGTACCACCAGGGATGCGAAGCTAGTACCTGCAGGAAGTGTGTCGGAAAGAGTCACACCGACCGATTCGCTGGGACCGGCATTGCTGAAACTGATGGTGTACGTCAGTGCGCTGCCTGGGTTGACCGCATCGGGCGCATCGGCCACGCTGACGGCAAGATCAGCCGAGGTGCTGACCGTCGTGGTTTCGGTATCGCTCTCGTTGCCCGGCATCGGATCGGCCGTGCCTGATGTCGCCGACGCCGTGTTACTCAGTACGGTTCCTGCCGCGACGGCCGCATCAACCAGAGTATTCAGCGTGAAGTTGGCGGTGCCCACCGGCATGCTGGCGATCGTGCAGGTATAAGTCGCGCCCGGCGCCATGCAGGTCCAGCCAGGGAAGGAACTGAAACCGGTGATGCTGACGCCGGCCGGCACCGTATCGGTGATCGTGACTGTGGCCGCCGGATCGGGTCCGTTGTTGGTGATCGAGATCATGTAGTCGAGCGCAGCGCCGGCATTCACCGGATCGGCCGAATCGCTCTTGGTCAGCACGAGGTCAGCGGATGGCGCGCCTGCGCCCTGTGGCGTGATCGAAAAATCGTCCACGGTGAGGCCGTCATCTGCGCCAGAAGCATTCAGATCGTTCCAGCGAATCCAGATCACATTGCCCGCGGCCAGCGTCAATCCCGGCAGGGAGGAACTGATCGCGGTAAAGTTTGGGGCGACATTGCCATCTTTTGCGCCGACGGTGACCTGATTGGGCGTGGCGAAGTCCAGGCTGTTCTCGTCGGTCCAGGTGCCCGTGACCAGTGAGGTGGCGTCGGTACTGAACTGGAAATCAATCTGGTCCGCGCGCCCGGCGGTACCCAGGCGCCACTGTTCGCCGCGGTAGGCGACATCCAGCGAAGTCACCGTGGCGCCGGTATTGTTGACAAAGCATGCGCCAAACACCGGAATCAAGGTGCCACTTTGCAGACCGCCAAGGGCCCGGTCAGATGCGGCGGCCGCGCCATAACTGTAAGTGTCACCGGTATTGGAGGCGCCAGTGTCTGCTGCGTACAGCTCGTTGTCCCGCGCCCCGCCACCGGTCTCAGTCAGTGACCAGCCAGTTATTGCCAGCGCGTTGGTCGTGCCTGTCTGAGCGAGCGTATCGAAGTTTTCCGAGACCGGACTGCCCAGAGTCGCGAGGCTTACGCAGGCGGGGACACCGGCTTGAGCTACGCCCAATCCAAGGCTGAGTAAAAATCCGCCGATAAGCAGGGCTGCGCAGGGCTTGGACGTCATGGTTGTGGCACTCCGATAGTGTGGTGGGGCGACGAAGTGCCCAGAATCGAATGGCAAGTATACCCAGACAGGCTTCATGCGAAACTAATCAGTCTGTCGCAGGGCACTAGTGGCCTGTAACAGACGAATCACCAGCAGCTCGCTCGGCCTGAGGGCACTGAGCTTGCTTCTCGCTTCGCCTGTAGCTTTGGCTACGGGCGTCGCCCCGAAGCGGCGCTCATTGCGCCCAACCCATCGCGATCTTACTTGTGCTTTACCTGTTACAGGCCACCAAAGGATCTGAGATGCACGACAACAAGCGCGACCTCGAGGCCAGCATTGAGCTCGATCTCGGCGATCGCACCAGCTATCAGGGCTATCTGGGGCTGGATCGATTGCTGTCCTCACAGCACCCTCTGAGCAACCCCGAGCACCACGACGAGATGCTGTTCATCATCCAGCACCAGGTCGCCGAGCTCTGGATGAAATTGCTGATCCACGAGCTGCGCGCGGCGCTTGTTCATCTGCGCCAGGACGAGCTCGATCCCTGCCTGAAAATCCTCTCGCGGGTCAAGCACATCCAGAAGCAGCTGTTTGAACAGTGGTCGGTGCTGGAGACGCTGACGCCGAGCGAGTATCTGCAGTTCCGCCATGTGCTGGGTCCGGCGTCGGGATTCCAGTCGGTACAGTACCGCTCGATCGAATTTCTGCTCGGCAACAAGAATGCCGACATGCTGCGCGTGTTCGCGCATGATCCGCAGGCGCAGTCGCAATTGCGCGAGATCCTCGAAGCGCCCAGTCTCTATGATGAATTTTTGCGTTATCTCAAACGCCACGGTCATCAGATTCCGGCCGCCAGCAGCGAGCGCGACTGGACCGAGCCTTACACCCGCAACCCCGATCTGATCCCGGTCTACCAGCGGATTTACGAGAATCCGGACGACCACTGGGACGCGTACCACATGTGCGAGCAATTGGTCGACGTGGAAGTGTCGTTCCAGCTGTGGAGGTTCCGCCATATGAAGACAGTCGAACGGGTGATCGGCTTCCGGCGCGGAACGGGCGGATCCTCGGGCGTCGGGTTCCTCAAGAAGGCATTGGAACTGACCTTCTTCCCGGAATTGTTCGACGTACGTACCGAGCTGAAGCAGGCTACGCCTTAGCCATCATCCGGAAAGCGCGTTCGCTGGCGCCCTTGGTGCCGGGCGGGCCTTGCCTGCGGTTCCTGCAACCAGGACGCTTCTCTCGTTTCGGTTGATCCGGATCGACGGATTGAAGAACCGAGGTCATAAGAGTGTTAAATAGTCGCTAAGTAGTAGTGATTCGTATTTACTTTTGCTCGCCAATGGTGAAATATCGGCCCGGCCTGCTCGCGCCATGTCGGCGCGGCGGTCTCGCCCCGTATTCCAGGTACCCGTTGCGCTGAATGGAGGTGTTTATGCGCGTTTGTGCACTCTCAGCCCTTGTATTGGCGCTCTGTGCGTGCGAGTCGTCGGCCATGCACCTGGATGCCAGCGGCATCGGACAGGTCCTGGTGTCGCCGTATTACACGGTGAATGCCGGGCACCAGAGCCTGGTCTCCATCGCCAATCGTAGTGATCAGGGCAAGGCACTCAAGCTGCGTTTCTTCGAGGGACGCAATGCGCGCCAGGTGTTTGACCTCAACGTGTACCTGGCACCGCACGATATCTGGACGGGCTCGGTATTCAGTCTTGCCGACGACGGTCCGGCCAACCTGATCACGCTGGATCGCAGCTGTACGGTGCCGGCAATCCGGACCAGTGCCAGCCTTCCACAAACATCGAGCGGTCGACGCTACGCGCCCTTCAGCAATGCGCAGTTCACTGGAGCGTTGGATGATGCCGGCCCCAACGAATTGACACGTACCCGCGAGGGCTATTTCGAAGTGATCGAGATGGGTACGGTCATCAATGCGGCGCAGCGCAGCCTCAACGACATCAGTCCGGGGTTTGACGGCATCCCCGCAAATTGCGAGCGCATTCAGGGCGCCTGGCAGGCAGGGGGCTACTGGGCGGTAGCGCCCGAGGTTGATCTGCTGCCGCCGTCCGGTGATCTGACTCTGACGGTGTCGTTGGTGGATACGCTCGAGGGCACCATGTACAGCTTTGCTGGCGAGGCAATCGATCGTTTCAGCAGCATCGTGCAGCACACCGGCCCGGGCAATCCCGCGCCGAATTTGTCCTCGGCGGTGTCCAATCCCGGGCTCGCCATTGTCGATGCGCACATCAGGGTGAACGGCGCGAGTTACACAGCCCGCTACCCACGGGCGCGCGCGATCGACGCGGTGTCGGCGCTATTCATGGCGCGCAGTATTGAAAACGAATTCAACAACAGTGTTTTGAGTGGTGCTCGATCGAGTTGGGTGCTGAGCTTTCCGACCAGGCGTTTCTATACCGACGATGCCCTGGTCCAGGGCGCAGCAGTGGCACCGTTCACCCGACGTTTTTCAGAGAGCGAAACGGCGGAGCAGATTCCAGCCAGTCACGTGATACTTCCTCCGGAGATCCTCCTAGGCACATTGAGCCCACCTCCGCGCGGCGAGCATGTGGCATTTTCTGCCCGCAATCGGGAGGGCGAAGTCGAAACCTTCTGCATCCCCTGCCTGCCGTTTTCGCCACCCTTGGTCGGCGCGACTCCGTCCCTGCACTGGGCAAGCAATGTGTTGGGCTTTGGTCTTCACGAGGCATCTCTCCGAGACTCGCTGCTCGGATCCCGGCTGAACCAATACGTTGAAGCAGCGGCGTTCGGGATGTCGGAGGGCTCGATGCGGATCGAATTCTACGAGCCTGAAGGCGAATTTTCGCTGCCGCAGCATGTACTGCGCGCCGACGATTCCGGCCAGCGACTGGGCGGACTTCCGGTGATCGGGCTGTGGGCTGTGAGCTTCACCAACAGAGACCTGTTGCCCGGAGTGCTCAGCAATTACGCATCGGTGCAACGGCCGCGCATTGTCACCGGCCCCACCCCATTGCCCACGCCCTGAGCCGAAGCCTGAGAGGATCGCCATCATGAAGAAATCACTACTCGGTTCGGCACTGATCGCCGCGCTTGCCAGCAGCGGCCTTGCCGCGGGCACACCTGAAAGGGCCATGCATCTGTCCCGCGATGGTCTGGGCCAGGTGCTGGTGTTTCCTTACTACACCGTCAACTCTTCTGGGTTCGGTGCCCAACAGACCTTGGTCTCGATCGTCAATACGACAGATCGGGCAAAGGCCGCGCGGCTTTTTTTTTACGAGGGACGCAACGGCAGGCCGGTCGCCACAGTGACCCTGTACCTCATGCCTTTCGATACATGGACCGCCGCGGTGTTCCCGTTGTCCGACACCGGCCCAGCCAACATCACCACATTTGATCTGAGCTGCACCGATCCTGATTTGCGCCAGAGCAACACCCTGCCAGAGTTGGCTAACGGCAATCACTATCTGCCATTCAGCAATGCCAGCTACACCGGTACTCAAAACGATTCCGGGCCGGACGATCTAGCGCGCACGCGCGAAGGTCATCTGGTCCTGATCGAATTGGGCGAGATCGTTGCCGGCGGCAACGAGACGCTCGCTGCGATCACGCCGGACGAGACCGGTGCCCCCGCGGCTTGCGTGCAAGTGGCGAATGCCTGGAGTCCGAACGGATACTGGACGAACAACAGGATTGCAGACCTGGAGCCGCCTGGTGGTGGCTTGAGCGGTAGCGCCTATCCGATCAACGCGCTCAATGGCACCATGCAATTGATCGAGGCTGATGCCATCGCGAATTTTTACGATCGGGTATTGAATGAGTCACCTGCGCTCGGAGGCCCAACCCTGAGTACCCCAACAGACGCAGGTCCCATCCCGAGCGCTGCCAGTGTCGAATTGATCATGGATGGCGTGCCGACGACGCTGAACTATGTCGGAATCTTTCCGGTCGACGCGGTCTCGGCGCTGTTCATGGCGGAATCCATTTACAACGATTTTGTGGCCACTGAAAGTCTCGGCGGTGCCTCCGAGTGGGTGGTGACTTTTCCGACCAAGCGCTACTACGTTACGGGCTCAGAAACAGGCATTCAGGCAGTGGAGCCGTTCACCAATGCGTTCCCGATCGAGGGAGATCGCGGTACCGCGCCAGTCGGATTTGGAGTCGAGGCCTGGACGCGCGATGGACTGCCTCTTGATTGCATTCCTCCTTACAGTTACAGCGGCTGCATCATCGGTGTTCCGCCACCGTCGGAACCCATGCAACTGAATTTCGTGACCAATGTCATCAGCATCAATCAGAACGAGCGCGGCTTGCCACAGTCGGCGATTTTGGGCGCTACGCAAAGTTTTCCGATCGACTTCTTCGATATTTTCGATGGTGGCACCGTGCCCGAGGGCGGCATGACGATCAGGTTCGCCGACTCGAGTGCAGGCACGGGCCCAAGGCTCTTGCCTGACCAAAGCGGGCGGCGCCTATACGGCATGCCGGTGCAGGCGTTTTGGGTGGCGAGCTACACCAACACGGCTGTGGTGCCGGGTGTGTTGGCCAACTACTCCGAAGCGGTAAAGCACGCAGTCCGCCAAACTGCAACGCCAGGTACAGCCCAGCCAGCCGCGGTCAGTGCGAAATGACCGAGGTACACCAGGACGCAGGCGTGCGGCTCGGTTGCTTTGGTTCGCGCGCCTCGAAATATTGAGGGCTTGCAATGGATACGCGGTCGGAAAAGGCCAGCGGCCGGTGTGGGATGGAACGCAGGTGATTGAGGTGCGTGAGCAAGGAACGGTGTAGCGGAGACGATCGTCTGCACTCTGCAGAATGTCGAATCGACAAGTTGAACGGGAGGTGGTCATGCGCATGTGGGTACTAGCGGCTTTATTGTCAGCGACCCTCGTGGGGGAAACCAGCGCAATGCATCTGGACCCTGGCGGCGTGGGTCAGGTATTGCTGTCGCCTCACTACACGGTCAATGCGGGCCACCAGACCCTGGTCACCATCGTCAATCACAGCGATCAGGGCAAGGCGCTCAAAGTGCGTTTCCTCGAAGGGCGCAATGCCCGCCAGGTACTGGAATTCAATCTCTATCTGGCACCGCATGACCTCTGGACCGGATCGGTGTTCAGTCTGTCCGAAGATGGCCCGGCCAACCTGACCACGCTGGATCGCAGTTGCACGGTGCCGGAAATTCTAAATAATACCTTGCTTCCGCAGACATCGAACGGCCGCCGCTATGCCCCGTTTTACAATTTCTCTTTCGGTTTCAGCAACGATGATGCCGGTCCGAACGACTTGGCCCGCACCCGTGAAGGTTTTTTCGAAGTCATCGAGATGGGTACGGTCATCAATGACGCGCAACAAAGTCTCAACGACATCAGTCCTGGCGACGACGGAATTCCCGCGAACTGTAGACGCCTCGGTCGTGCCTGGTCTTTTGGAGGCTATTGGGAGGCTACACCAGAGGTCGACCTACTGCCGCCAACGGGTGATCTGACACTGAACGTGGTTCTGGTGCATACGCTGGACGGCACCATGTACAGCTTTGCTGGCGAGGCGATCGACCACTTCAGCAGCATCGTGCAGCACACTATCCCAGGAGATCCGCTGCCCAATCTTGCATCGGCCGTATCCGATCCGGCGCTGGCTGTGGTCGACGCCCATATCAGGATCGACGGTCAGCCCTATACCGCCCGCTATCCGCAGTCGCGGGCCATCGACGCGGTGTCGGCGCTGTTCATGGCCAGCAGCATCGAGAACGAATTCAACAACAACGTGGCCAGTGGTGCGCGTTCAAGCTGGGTGCTGACCTTTCCTACCAAACGCTACTACACCGACGATGCCTTGCTCGAGGGCGCGGCGATTGCACCGTTTACCCGACGTTTTTCCGAGAGCGAAACAACGGCGCAGAATCCTGCCAGTCATGTGATCTTTCCGCCCGATCTCCTCAGTGGCACGGTCAGTCCTGCTCCGCGCGGTGAGCAGGTTGCCATTGCGGTGCGCAACCGCGAGGGTTATGTGGAGGAATTCTGCGTACCCTGTTTCCTGTTTTCGCCGCCTGTGGTCGGCACCAGCCCGTCCCTCAACTGGGCCAGCAATGTGCTTGGCTTCGGGGTTCGCGATGCTTCCCTGAAGGATGCGTTGTTCGGCTCCCGGCTGAACCAGTACGTTGAAGCAGAGTCGTTCGGAATTGCGGAGGGCTCCACCCGGATCGCGTTCTACGATCCGGAAGGCGAATACTCTCTGCCCCAGCATCTGCTGCGTGCCGATGAGTCCGGCCAACGCCTGGGAGGCCTCCCTGTGATCGGATTCTGGGCGGTCAGCTTTACCAATCTCAATCTGGTGCCGGGCGTGCTGAGCAACTACGCCTCAGCACAGCGGCTGCGCGTTTCCAACGGCCCAGTGTCGACGCCCTGAGCAGAAGGTACACGAATGAGGATTGCCACGATGAAAGAGCTCCTGTTGTGCTCGTCACTGCTCGCTGCACTTGCCACGGGCGGCCTGGTCGCGGGCGTGCCGGAAAAGGCCATGCATTTTGCAAGAGATGGCAGTGGCCAGGTCCTGATATTTCCGTACTACTCGATCAACAGCAATGAGACCGCGCTCACCGCCAAGCAGACTCTGATTTCGATCGTCAACACGACCGACCGGGCCAAGGCTGCCCGGCTGTTCTTTCACGAAGGGCGCAATGGAAGAGTGGTGGGCGAACTCACGCTGTACTTGGCGCCCTTCGATACATGGGTCGGAGCACTGTTCTCGGTTGCCCACGATGGTGCTGCAAATCTGGTCACCTTTGACAGAAGCTGCACCGTTCCGGCGCTGCGCGAGAGCACTACGCTGCCGCGCCTGGCCAACGGTGTTCCCTATATGACCTTCAGCAACGCCAGCTACACCGGTAGGAACAATGATTCGGGCCCCGACGATCTGAAGCGAACGGGCGAAGGCTATATGACCCTGATCGAGCTCGGTGAAGTCCTTCCCGGCGGCAACGGGACACTGGCCGCGATGACGCACGCACCCGATGGCGTGCCTCCGGCCTGCTTACAGCTGGTGAATGCCTGGGCCCCGAATGGTTACTGGACGCAGGACCATCTGGCCAATTTTGCGCCACCCGGCGGTGGCATTGCCGGCAGTGCGTATCCGATCGACGTTCTCAATGGCACGATGCTGCTTGTCGAGGCTGATGTGATCGAAAATTTCAGCGCTCGGGTACTGAACTCGCCACCCGGACAAGGCGTGCCCGATCTCAGTGATGTCAATGCCGGAGACAGCAATCAGCGAATCGCCGTCGATCTGATACTGGACGGGACGCCGACGCGGCTCTACTACCCGCTCGCGCCACGTCCAATCGATGCTGTCTCGGCGCTGTTCATGGCGGAGTCGGTCCGCAACCAGTTCGTGACCTCGGCCAGCCTCGGCGGCGCTTCCGAGTGGGTGCTGAATTTTCCGACCAAGCACTATTATGTCGGCGAAAGTGCGATCGGTCTGCAGCCACTTCCACCATTCATCAGCCTGTTTCCGATCGCGGGTGATCGAGGCACGGCGCCTGTGCCCTTCAGCGTCGAGGCCTGGACACGTGACGGTGTCGCCGCCGACTGCACGGTGTACCTGTGTGAGGATGCCGTGGTCGGCGTTCGACCACCTGCGCCACCAGTCCAGCTGAACTTCGTGACCAATGTGATCAGCTTCAATCAGTCTGATCTCGAGCATCCTCAGTCGCTGATTCTGGGCGCGGAACGCAGCTTCCCGCTGGATATCTATCATCCTGACTACGATGTTGGTGGTATGGCGCACGAGGGCGCGATGGTCTTGCGCTTCGCCAATGCCCAGGCAGGCACGGGGCCGACGTTGGCGCATGACATGAACGGCCGACGCCTTTACGGGATGCCGGTGCAGGGTTTCTGGGTGGCGAGCTATACCAATATCGCGGTCACGCCAGGTGTGCTGGCCAACTATTCGGATTCGATCAAGCACACGGTCAAGCAAGCGGCGACTCCGGCGCCGTCGGCTAGTACGGGATCTCTGGCTGGCGCCAAGGAATAGGCAAGGCTTCGCGCGTGAGCGAGTTCAGTGTCGCAATCCGCCCAGAAGTTTCGCCTGACCGTAGAGAGGGTCGCGTGCCCGACCCCGCGGCACACTGACTGGCAAAAGGATCTCACAATGCGTATTGCTTGGGGAGTTGGTTTCGCAGGTCTCATGCTGGCGGCTGCGGGCAGTGCCATGCACGTCAATCCCGACGGGCTCGGCCAGGTGCTGGTGTTTCCGTATTACACCGTCAATGGCGGCAATCAGACGCTGATTTCCATCGCCAATCGCACCGCCCGCGGCAAGGCGGTCAAGCTTCGATTTCTCGAAGCGATGAATGGCCGCGAGGTATTCGATCTGAACCTCTACCTGGCGCCCGACGACATCTGGAGTGCGTCGGTCTTTGCCGAGGCCGACTCTGGCGCCGCGCAACTGGTCTCGCCCGATTGGAGTTGCACGATTCCAGCGCTCTATACGCCGACGGGTGTACCGCCGTACTCGAACGAACGCCAGATCGTCTCGTTCACCGCTTCTGCCTATGTCGGTGCCAATGACGATGGCGGTCCGGATCTGATCGAGCGCACCCGTGAGGGCTACTTCGAAGTCATCGAGATGGGTGAAGTGGTCGATGACGTCGAGCGTAGTCTCAATGACTTGAGCCCTTACGGCAGCATTTCGGGTGGTGGGGTCCGTCTCTATGGCACTCCGGCGAACTGCGCACGATTGCGCGCGGCCTGGTCGCCTGGCGGCTACTGGCATCAGATCAGCACAACCGATCTGCGCCCACCGGGCGGCGGACTGTCCGGCTATGCCGCGATCGTGAACGCACTGGAAGGGACGATGTTGGCCTTTGAGCCCGTTGCCATCGATCGGTTCAGCGCGATTGTGCAACACACGGCGCCTGGAAATCCCGAGCCCAATCTGGCAACGGCCATCAGCGATCCGGTGTCGGGTGATGTCGAGGTCCGCTTGTTGGCGTACGGATCGGTGACGCATGAAACCATCCCCGCCTCGCGCCGTGTCGATGCGGTCTCGCTGCTGCTGATGCAGACCAGTCTCTACAACGAGTTTTCGTCGACAGCCAGTATCGGCGGTGCCTCGGAATGGGTGGTCAGTTTTCCGACACGCAAGTTCCATGTCGATGATGACCTGGTCCAGGGCGCGGCGCGGGCACCGTTTCGCCACAGGTTCTCGAGCAATGCACAGGCGAACGGCGCGACCCAGATCCTGCCGCCGGTGCGTCGGGTTCCCGTTCCTGCATCGGCACCAGCGCAGGCGGGCGAGTTGGTCGATGTTCGTCTGGGCAATCGCCATGCCGTGGTCGTCAGTCCGACCTGCAATGGCGAACCCGCTTGCCCTCCAGCCAACGGCGTTCCCGCGCCGATTCGTTTGCCAACCCTCCCCTGGGCCAGCAATCTGATCTCGTTCAACCAGTCGGGCGAGGGTCCATCCCGAATTTTCGGGTCCCGCCTGCGGCTTGATATCGATACCGTCGCCGCAGGGGTTGGCAGCGAGGGTTGGATGGAGCTCGTGTTCGACGAGCTCCACGGGACCGACGAGCCGCGACATCTGTTCCAGCCAGGCAGCGGCGGGCACCCGGCGATCTACTTCGGCTTGCCCGCGATCGGTTTCTGGGCACTGGGCGTCACCAATGGCGCGGTCACGCCCGGTGTGCTGGCCAATTACACAACGGCGATTCCGCACCGCGGCGCGATCGAGACCTTGATCGAGTTCGGAGCAGATACGCAATCCTTGCAGGAGGGTGTGCAATGAGGCGCGCAGTTGCCCTCGCGTCGTTGATCGCCGGATGCCTGGCCTGTGCCGTCCCAGTAGATGCAATGATCCTTGCGCCGGATCGTCGCGGCGATGCACTGGTTTTTCCGTACTACACGGTCAACGACGGCCTGCAGACTTTGATCTCGGTGGTAAACACCACGGACGCTGGCAAGGCGATCGCATTGAATTTCCGCGAGGGCAGTAACTCGCGCATCACGCAGCGTCTCTATCTGTATCTGGCGCCGCACGATGTCTGGACTGGCGCAGTGTTCTATTCCAGCTTTGGACGGCCCGGTCTGGTCACGCTGGATCCGAGCTGCACGGTGCCGGCAGTCTTTCACAGTACCGATCTTCCGCGCCTGGCCAATGGCGCCCGCTATCTGCCCTTCGGAAATTTCCATTACTCAGGCGCGAACGCCGACGCAGCGTGGAATCTGGCCAACCGCAACTACGAAGGCCATTTCGAGATGATCGAGATGGGTGAGATCAGCGACACCACGCGCAACAGTCTGGCTGCGATCAGGCCGGGTGAGGCCGGAATTCCGCTCGATTGCAGCCAGATCGAGGATGCATGGCGCTCGGATCTGGGGGCTGAGCGCGGATACTGGGCGCTGCGCGATCCGAACACGGACATCTCATCACCCACCGGCGGGCTCTATGGATTTGCGGCTGTGGTCGATGTTCTCGACGGCGTCATGTTCGGCTATGCCGCAGACGCCATCAGCGGTTTCAGCGCCGCGCCTCTGCATTTCCCGCCCTCGGGTATCGCACCGGACCTTGCATCCGCTGTCGGTGACGTTGTGGCGCAGCAGAACGGCATAGCGGTGGATCTGGTCATTGGCGATCAATGGGAGCAACTGCGCTTCCCGGTAGATCGTGCGATCGATGCGGTGTCGGCTCTGTTCATGGCCGACGCGATCCACAATGACTATGTCACCGCCGCCAGCCTCGGCGCTGATTCCGAGTGGGTGCTGAGTTTTCCGACCAAACGACATTACACGGATCTGCCATCGCCGCCTGCCCTGGCACCATTTCCGCGGGTATTCGGCGGCAGCACGAGCGGCGGTGTCGGAGAGGCTGCAGTCTGGGCGCGCGTCCAGGTCTGGGACCGCCACGGGCAATACGATGTCTGCGCCGACCGCAATGACCCACGCTGTCCGTATCTGGGGCTGCGGCCGCCCTCGCTGGAACCCAGGGTGGATCTGGACTTCGCCGTCAATGTGCTGACCTTTTTGCAGGATCCGGCTCTGCCTACGCGGATTCTGGGCTCGGCGCGACGCGTCAATCTGGGCGTCGGGAATCCTCAGACCATGGGGCATTTCCCTGAGCCCGGGCAGGGGCATCTGTGGATGCGCCTGTACGACCCGCAGTACGGCATCGACTACGCGCTCCGACCGGACAACGCGGGCAGGCAACTGCGCGGTCTGCCGGTGCAGGGTTTCCTGGCAGTGCGCTACACCAACAGCGCGGTGACGCCCGGCGTGCTTGCCAACTATGCCGCTGCGTTCCGGCACCAGGTCACGCGCAGTCTGCTGCCCGCTGTTCCGGCGCGGACCGCAGATGACCGCTGAGTGCGCATCGACAGAATCCTGAGATGTCGTGGTTTTAGTTCGTATGGGCACGCGTGCGCTGCGTGAGGCAGCGGTTCGGTAGCGTGTCGCCTCGGTGCTTCTGGTCGCAAGCGATCAGGGTGCGGGCATCAGGCGCAGCGCCGGATCGCCGAGCAGCAGCATGCCCATCCAGACGTCGCGCGCTTGCGGATTCTCAACCACGTAGGCGCGCTGGGCATTCATGAAGGCATCGCCGAGTCGCTGCCCCGGGCTGGTCATCGCGGGCACCAGCAAGGCGGCGAACTGTTCGTCGTGGCGAGACTCGGTCAGCCCCGAGGCGGCTATGACCGCTGCGGCACCGGCATCGCTGCCGACCAGCAGGGCGTGGCTCAGGCCCTGATAGTAAGGGTCGACGAAAAAGCCGCCCCAGCAACCCCACATCGTGCTGAGGAAGGGCGCAGACTGATTGCTCATCAGCCCATTGCCGATGTCATTGGCATGCAGCAGGCCGGAGAACGTCCAGCCGATCGGCGAACCATGGCCATAGAAACTGACCCATTGCGTGCCGGCGTTGATGTCGGCAAACAATTCGCTGCGCGCTACCGCGATATCGCCACCAACGGTAAGAAAGACGCGCTCGGGCGTCGGTCGCGCAGACCGATAGGCCGGATCAGCTGACAGTTCGAAGCTGTCACTGACGGCGGCGAAGTCGGTGTCATTGCCGGTCTGGTCAGCGACCAGCAAGGCGGGTTGCGCGGCGGTGAATTGTTCGAGCAGGATCGATTTCGAAATCAGCCGCTCTAGTTCGCCGGTCGTCCGCGCCGGCATCCGTCCGATCGCGAGGTCGAGCCGGTCGTCGTCATCGATATCGCCGAAGGGCACATCGGTAGCGCCGTAGCGGACCAGCGGATGCGTAGGCCGATAGAACGTCGGCACCAGGCTGACTGAATTGGCGCCGGTGTAGTTCTGATAGTCGTAGGTGTCGCCGCCAGCGATCAGCAGATAGCGCGTGCCGAGCTCGTTGTAGGCGGCGCGCACGAAGCGCCGCAGTGCCTCGGGATCGGCACTGCCATCGCCGAATTGGGTGTAAATATCTTCAACTGCGACAGCGCGCGCGCTCAAGCCGCTGGCGCGATGGTGCGCGAGCAGGGTTTCAAGGCTTGGCAGCATGAACGCCGGTGCGATCGCGATATAGCTGGCGGCCGTCGCAAACAAATCGGTCGGGGCACGCGCGCGTTCGATGGCCGGAAGATGGTGGGCGGCGCGCGTGGCGAGGACATACAGATCGCCGGGCTGCTCATCGGCCCCGTAGAGCACCGCATGGCCCAGTGCCGAGGCACTGATGCTGGCGCCGAGTTGATCGGCGCGCCCAGCACGCTGGCGATACACCAGAATATCGCTGCTGTTGAATCGATCAACGCGGTAGCCACGGCAATCCGCATTCTGCCGGCACTCGACCGCATCATCGCCGATGCCATCGCCGAAGATTCCATCACCGCCGGAGCGATCAGTGGCGCTGCTGCCATGGCTGATCCGGTTCTGCTCGGCCAGCAGTTGCGCCTGGTAGCTGAGCGCGATGCCCTCGACATGCACGCGATCGGTCGGTAGACCGGTATCGTCGAGCGTGAAGCGCACCGTGTTGCTGCCGTCCTGCAATTGCGCACTGCCGAGCACTTGATCGATCAGCCGCGCAGTGATGCCATCGAAGCGGTCATCCAGCAAGGGCTGGCCATTCAGATCGATACGCACCCGATGGTCGAGCGGTTCCTCATAACTGAGCCCGCCCCAGAGGCTCAGTTGCAACAGAGCCTCGGTGCCGGCGATGCGGTCAGGTGCCGAGATATCCAGGCTCGAGGTCGGCTGATCAGCGCCGAGCCGGGTCAGGGCGAAGGCATACCAGGGATCGACAGTCGGCGCGCCGAAGCTCCAGGCGGTATTGGGTGCCACCGAAACCATCCGTTGAAATGATTCGATCGCCGGGCTCGGCACGGTCGCCGCGATGCTTCGGCCCATGCGCAGCGCCTGTGCCGGGTCGAGGCGCAGCCGATAGATTCGATCACGCGTGTACAGACTGTCGGCGCGCCCGTGACCAAGAAAGCGCAGCGCACTGCCGGGACCCCAGACAGCGCCGCCATCGATCGCGAGCGCTTGGGCAACACCGTCGCTGCTCAAGGCCAGCACGTTGGCATCCAGACCATTCCAGTTCAATCCCAGCGCGGCCAGGTCTTCGTAACGCAGGCGCTGTGCGCCATCGTTGCGCACGCGCAGCACTACCTCATCAGCAGGTGCGCCAAGTACTGAGCGGCTGCGCTCCAGCGCAATGGCCTGCCGCGTCGGCGCCCAGGGAATCGCGCGCCGCAACTCTGCGCTGCCAAAGGACTTTCCGGTCTGGAATGGTCCGTAGCGCGTGCGTTTGCCGTCGGCGGCGATTTCTTCGAGCCACAGTGGCGCGCCATCGTAATTGGCTAGCCGCGTACTGTAGGAGGTCGCCTCCAGGCTGAAGACGCCGCGTGCGGGCACCATTGAACTGTTGAGTCTGTGCAGACTCTCGGGATTGCTTCCGCTGTAGAGATCGAAGCCGAGCGTGCCAGCCTCGCTATCGGTGCCCCAGCGAACCTCGACGGCATCGTCGCCGATGGCCGTGGCCGAGAAGTTTGAAAGCGTGACCGGAACCGCCACTGCGGCACCGACCGTCAATTGCAGGGCGCACATCGGGCCGAAGATGAAGCGCGTATTGGTCTCATCGAGAAATTGCGCCACGGTGCCGGCAGTGCCGGTGGCCGTCATTGGCAGCACAGTTCCGGCCGTATCCTGTGAGCCTGGCGTCAGATTGACCCGGTACTCCGCGGTGCACGAGGTATTGGCTGGGATCGTGCCCGGATTCCATTGCACCGAAACATTGGCGGCATTGTTGGCAGGCTCGGCCACAACTGCCCCGCAATTCGTCGCGAACGACCCGCCTACATAGGCGTAGTTGCGATCGGGTCCGGGCTGCGCCACATCGGCAGGCACAAAGGATGTGACCAGATCGCCAGTCGCTTGGGCAAAATTGATCGGGTAGGGCGTCGGATTGACCGCAGACAAGGTCACCCGGTAGTTCGAAAGCACATTGCTGGCCGGTGGCGAGGCCGAACCGGTGACGAGCGATAGCCGTTGCTCGACGAAGGGCTTGGTCGGCGCTGCGCCGTTGTTGTTGGGCAGATAGAAGCGGAAGCTCTCACCCGATGTCGCCGGTGCACCGCGGTCTGCACCGCCCTGCGGCTGCGTAGTCGGCGGCGAGGCCGCGGCGAGTTCGCTGCCAATCCAGGGCGTCACATGGTTCGATGTGTTGACGCCAGCATTCACTTCGTTCAACCAGATGCCGTATTCGCGTGCGGCTGAGTTGGTGGTGAAGGCCAGCAGCTCTTCATTCCAGTTGTCGTTGCCCGATAGCCCGACTGAGGCCTGGGTGAAAGTCTGATCGACCAGGCCGGTGCGGCTGCGGTAGCGAATCGTCTCGGTGGCCTCGCTGTCCGAATCGAAATCCGCGGCGCGCAGTTGGCAGCCTTCGGTGACGTAGGGATAAAACGCGTTGACACCGTTGTAGACGCGGCCGGCATTGACGTTCTGGTTGCCGTAGTGGAGGTAGCTGCGGACATAGATATTGAGATCGCGCGCTGTGCTGGTGTCGACTGCGCGCACACCGTAATAATGGATCGGCGTGCCATCGACCGAGGCCATGCGTAGTTCCCAATGTCCTGCAGCCGGATTGGTGACGGTGATGATCGTGCACCAGTTGTTGTCGGCGGTGGTCGTACCTACCGTCGTGCAGCTGACGCCGGCTGCTGTGCTCAGAGCGATGCCGGTCGTGGTGGCGCCGACCGTGGCGACGCCATTGCCGCGGTCGAAGCGAACGGTCTGCACGGTGCCAGCAGGATTGCGCACGCTGTACTGCACCGCCTGGGCCGCGGTGGCCACACCGGTGTCGCGTCCCGCGGTATTTTCCGCGCCGCCGCCGGCGCCGACATCCGGATCAAAGATCTGCAGCGTGAGATTGCCGGTGCCAGTGGGTACTTCGACAAAATGCGCGTGGAATCGATTGCTGGCGAGGCCGCCCCCTGCGATCGGACAATGCACCCAGTCGCCCTGATTGCAGGCGAGGTGAGTGCCGCGCGCGGCGAGCAGGGGCATCGTGGTAGTGCCCGACGGCAGGCCTCCGGCCGATACCGATGATGAGGAAATCAGGACCGCGAGGCCAAGTCCCAGGGGCAGTGCGACGCGATTGCCGCTGCGCTTGCGCATGCCAAATGTCATTGCAGCCTTTGCGTACCCCGTGCGTTGCCGGCGGCCTGGAGCTACGGCGATGCACGCAACGTGGCATCCCCCTTGGCGACAGGGAATACCGTTGGTCAGCAAAAACAATGTTTTACGTCGGGCGGGTCCATCGGCTGACTGCCGCGTGGACCCGCCGCTGGCGTGTGGAGCCGTCAGCCCAGAGCCTGTTCCAGTTCCGGAACGATCTTGAACAGATCGCCGACCAGGCCGATATCGGCGATCTCGAAGATCGGCGCTTCGGCGTCTTTGTTGATCGCGACGATTGTGCCGGCGTCCTTGATGCCGGTGATGTGCTGGATGGCGCCGGAGATGCCGATGGCGACATAGAGCTCCGGCGAGATGATTTTGCCGGTCTGGCCGACCTGCAGATCGCTCGGCACATAGCCGGCGTCGACCGCGGCACGCGAAGCGCCGACCGCAGCACCGAGCTTGTCGGCGAGCTTGTAGATCACCTCAAAAGCATCTGCCGATCCCAGTGCACGACCACCAGAGATCACGCGCGCGGCGCTCTGCAGATCGGGGCGATCCTGCGCGCCGGCCTGCAGCTCGATGAAGCGGGTATGGCTCGGCGCGGACACCGCGAACGTTGCTGCTTCGATCGCGGCGCTGCCGCCGTCCGTTGCGGCAGCAAACGAGGCATTGCGCACTGTGGCGATCAGCTTGCGCTCGGTCGGCGCCTTCACGGTGATGATGGCATTGCCGGCATAGATCGGGCGCTGGAACGTGTATGCATCAACCACGGTCATGATGTCGGAAACCATAGCCTCGCCAAGCAGGGCGGCGACGCGCGGCATCAGATCCTTGCCGAAGGTCGTGGAAGGACCGAGCACATGGCTGTATCCCGCAGCCAGGGCGACGATCTGCGGCGCCTGTGCGGCAGCGGTGGCATGAGCGTTGACGGCATGGCTGACGGTGATGACCTTGGCCACGCCCTCGATCTTTGCTGCCTCGGCCGCGATCGCGTCGACCTGGTCGGCGAGCACGGCGATATGGATCGCGCTGGCCTTCATCTGGACGGCGGCACTCACACATTTGGCGGTGCTGGAATTGAGCTTGCCGTTGAGGTGCTCAGCGATGATCAGGATTTGGGTCATGGCGCAATCCTCAGAGCAGGCCGCGCGCTTTGAGCGCGGCAACGAGTTCGGAAACATCCTTCACCATCACGCCTTTCTGACGCTTGGGTGGCGGCGCGTAAGCCGTGGTCTGATGATGATCACCACTTTCGACATCGAGACTGTCGAAGGCGATGGTCTCCATCGGTTTGCTCTTCGCCTTCATGATGTCGGGCAGCTTGATGAAACGCGGCTCGTTCAGGCGCAGATCGGTGGTGATGACAGCGGGAAGATCAACCTCGATCACTTCGAGTCCGGCATCGACTTCGCGGGTGACGCGGGCGACTTCGCCATTGATCTCGACCTTGGACGCAAATGTCGCCTGCGGACGATCCCATAGCGCGGCGAGCATCTGGCCGGTCTGGCTGCAGTCGTCATCGATCGCCTGCTTGCCGAGAATCACGATGCCGGGCTGCTCCTTTTCGATCAATTTAAGCAGGACGCGCGCCGCCGTCAGCGGTTGCAGGGGTTTGTCGGTCACCACGTGGATGGCGCGGTTCGCACCCATTGCCAGGCCATTGCGCAGATGCGCCTGGGCGTCGGCCGGTGCAATCGTGGCCACAATCACTTCGGTTGCCACGCCTTTTTCGCGCAGACGCAGGGCTTCTTCGAGGGCGATATCGTCGAATGGATTGGGTGACAGCTTCACGCCATCGGTAATCACGCCACTGGCATCAGGCTTTACCTGAACCCGCACGTTGTAGTCCACGACCCGCTTGTAGGCGACCAGAATCTTCATGGCTTAGTCCAGATCAGGGTGACAAAGGGCCGCCATTGTACGGGCAAGCGCGCCGAGCAGGCACTCGGTCTTGGTCGTGCGTAGGGCGAGAATTGGGGGTTGAACGAATCCTGAACAGTCTGTGCTCGATGCGACACCGTAGGAATTGTTGATCCGAGCGGCACGTTTCTTTGCCGTTTGACTGAATTTGAGGGCTATATTGATTGCAATCAAGAATTTGGAGCATGTGGCATGAATCCCGAAAATTTCAGATCAGTGCGCAGACGTGCTCTTGGTCTGGCATTGGGCTTCTCCGCCGCCTGCTGCCTGTTGCCTGTGCAGGCGCAAACCGTTGCGGCCGATTGCGCCACGCCCGGCAATGATGGCAATAATTTCAGTATCGCGGGTATCGTCAATTCATACTATCCAGGTACTGCGAACGTAGCCGCCGGCGGCCGCTGCATCTCGGTAGGTACACGCACCGGAGCAGCGACACCGATCGCTGCTGGGGACTTGCTGCTGGTGATCCAGATGCAGCACGCGACCATCAACAACGGCGACAACTCGTCCTATGGGGACAATGTTGCCGGTGCGCCGGGTGGGGTGACCAATCATCAGACCGCGGGACGCTACGAGTATGTCGCTGCACTGGGCGCTGTTGGTGCCAGTGGTGGTGTCGGCTGTGGAGCGGGTCAAGTGGCCATCAAGGGGCGCGGTACATCGGCTGGCTTGATCAATGCCTATACCTCGGCCGCGCGCAGTGGCAGCACCGGTCGCCAAACTTTCCAGGTCATTCGCGTTCCGCAGTACAACGCAGCTGGCTTCAGTGGCGCGGTAAACGCGGCGTACTGGGATGGCAATACCGGCGGCGTCGCTGTGATCGATGTGGTTGGCCGTCTCGACTTTGGTGGCCAGACGCTCAATGCCAATGGTCGTGGATTCCGTGGCGGCGGTGGTCGCGGGCTGGGTGGCGATGGTGGCGCCGGAAACACCGACTACCGGCGCGCCGTGACCCTCAATGCGCATGGCGCCAAGGGCGAAGGAATCGCCGGCACCACGCGCTATCTCTACAACCAGGAGACCGGCGCCCTGATCGACTTCGCCGCCGACGAGGGCTACAACAACGGCGGTGCGGCACGTGGTGCGCCGGGCAATGCCGGCGGCGGCGGTACAGACAGCAATGCCATTGCCAATGACGAAAACAGTGGCGGCGGCGGTGGCGCCAATGGCGGTGCTGGCGGGATTGGCGGCAATGCCTGGCAGTCCAATGCAGTGAATGGCGGACATGGCGGCGGCGCCTTCGCGCCCGGGGGCACCGCCCTCGACCGCATCGTGCTCGGTGGCGGTGGCGGCGCTGGCGCGCGCAACAACTCGGCGAACCGGCAATCCAGTGGCGGTGCCGGTGGCGGCATGATTCTGGTGCAGACCGGAGAGTTTCGCGGTACCGGCAGCATCACCTCCAATGGCGCGCAGGGGCCCTTTCCCGACAACGATGGCGGTGGCGGTGGCGGTGGTGGCGGCACGGTCGTGCTGCGCGATCACGATGGCATCACCACCAGCGATGCCACTGGCATCACGATCTCGGTTGCGGGTGCAGCCGGTTCCAATGCGTGGCCAAATCAAGCGCCGGGCGGCACTCCCGGTGCGCGCCATGGTCCAGGCGGCGGTGGCGGTGGCGGACGCATTTTGCTCGGGCCTTTTCTGGCAACCGGAACCACAAGCTTCGACGGCGGCGTGGCGGGCATTACCACTACAGCCAATGACACCTACGGTGCTGGGCCTGGCCTGACCGGATCGTCCGCGAGTTACACCGGAACACCGCCGGGTATCCTGCCCGGCTTCCAGTGCGCGCCCCTGCCGGTGACCTTGGCCCATGTCGATCTGCGCGCGGACGGTGCTGGGACCAAGGCGGTCTGGGCAACGGCGTCGGAACGGAACACGGTGAGCTTCCAATGGTTTGCCGATGCACAGGCGAAGTCGGCCCTGCAGGACAAGCCGACTCCGAGTCCGCGTGGAAACGCCGCTGAACCGACCGGCTATCAGACACTGCTCAAGCCCGCTGCCGGTGGCCGCTACTGGTTGGCCGAATACGATCATCGCGGCAATCGCGAGATGCATGGCCCGTATGAGATCGGCAAGCCGGTCGGCAGATCGCCGCTTGGCCAGATGATCGAGTGGGAAAGCATCAACGCACAGAAGCGGGCAGCCGCCAAGCTTCGCGTCGGCAATGCGCAGAGCGCACGCCTCTGGGTTTCCGAGCGCGGATTCCAGCGGGTTCGCCATGAGGATCTGCTGGCGCAGGGCATCGATCTTGGTGGCGTCAGCAATGCGAGTATTGCCGTGCTGCGCGGCGCGGTACCGGTACCGCGTCGGATTGCCGGAGCTTCCGAGTTGTTCGGCGATGGCAGCTACATCGAGTTCTTTGCCGAGCCGAGAAATTCGCTCTATGGCGCGGAGGCGGTCTATCGGCTGGTGGTCGATTCCGCTTTCGCGCGTACGATCACGCGCGATGAACGCGAGCCGGGGCCATCGCGGCCGGCTTGGGCCTGGTACAACGCCGACTACGCGCCGCAGAATGCCTACAACTTCGCCTCGCCGACCGATGATCCCTGGTACGCCGACCGCTTGTTGGCCTTCGCCGGTACCCCGGCGGGCAAGGACATCAGTCTGGCGCTCAGTGCAATCGCTCAAGTTCCCCAGGTCGCGCACCTGCAGGCCGATCTGATTGGCGTCACCAACTGGGCCGGGCTCGACCCCGATCACCATGTGCGACTGAGCATCGGTGGCCAGCCGGTGACCGAGGTCATCGCCGACGGCTTGACCGTGTTTGATCTGCAATACGAGATGCTGCTGAACACCGCAACCCAGTCCATCGACGCGCGTGTCGAGGCGACCGGTGCAACCGGCTACAGCTTTGACGTAGTCAACATCGAACGCGTTCGGCTGCGTTATCCGCGGCTTGCCCAGGCCGAGTCTGGCCGCTGGTTTGCCGATGCCGTGCGCCATGATGGCGTGCAGAATGATCCCTCCGAGCAACCGCCGCTGGGCGTGTCGGGTGAGCTGCTTGCCGATGGCTTCGAAGATGCCGTCGAGGTATCGCGCATCGACAGTCTGCGCGTCCGTAATCTGCCGAATGCTGAGGTGGTTGCCTACGCGCGCAGTGGATCGACCTGGCGCTATCTGCCGAACACGCGCACTTTGGCGGCGGGGTCGGGCTGGAGCGCTTTCCTGCCCGGCGTCAAAGCCAATGACGCGGTCTATGTCGCCAGTACAGCGGCCATCGCACGGCCACGCATCACCAGCGAACCGGTCCTGGTCGATATCCAGAGTGGCGCGGCCAGCTATCTGGTGATCAGCCATGCCCAATTCATGCAGGCGGCGGCGCCCCTGCTGCAGCATCGCCAGGGCCAGGGCATGAGCACCGCTCTTGTCGATGTAGATCAGATCTATGCCCAGTACGGAACCGGCGAGCCCGACCCGGCGGCGATCCAGGCCTATATCGCAATGGCAAAGGCCCGACGCGGCACCCGCTATGTCGTGATTGTCGGCGGCGATACCTACGACTACCACGACTATCTGGGTGTGCATTCGGTCAGTTTCGTGCCGACCATCTATCGTGCCACCGGTGAGGTCGTGCGCTACGCACCGCTCGATTCGGTCTATGCCGATGTCGATCTCGATGGCGTGCCGGATCTCGCGATCGGGCGCCTGCCGGTGCGCACCGAGGCCGAACTCGCCACCGCGATCAGCAAGATCATCCAGGCCGAAACACCGCGGGCCGCGCACTCGGCCCTGCTGGTTTCCGGCGCCAGCGATCCCGGCAACAGCTTTGCTGGCATGAACGAAGATTTTGCTGCGCAACTGTCGGGCAACTGGGCGCTCGAGCGCGCCGATGTTGATGCTATTGGCGTGGCCGCCGCGCGTGCGGCATTGTTCAACGGCTGGGGCGCCGGGCCCACCCTGATCAGTTACGTTGGCCATTCGGCGCCGGGCCAGTGGACCTACGATCCATTGCTCACTGCCGGTGATGTTGCCTCGCTGGCGTCCAGCCCAATGGTGCCGACGGTGGCGCAGTGGGGTTGCTGGAACACCTACTTCGTCTCGCCTACCGCCAACTCCTTGGGTCAAGCCCTGTTGCTGCAGGGCGCGCATGGCGCGGCGGCAATCTATGGTCCAGCGGCGTTGACCGATATCTCGAACCATCGCGGCCTCGCGCCGGGTGTGTTCGGTGGATTTGCACCCGGACTCCGCGTGGGCGATGTGATCCTGCGGGCGCGGATTGATCTTGCGGCTGCAGGCACCCGCTCCACCGAATCGATGCTCGGTGGCAATCTGCTCGGCGATCCAGCGATGATCCTGCCCTGACCACGGAGGGCCGCGCTCCGCGCGGCCGCTGTTGATCTTGGCTCGTGCCGTTGATTTGGCTCGCGTTGTTGATCTTGGTCGATTGACGATACCCGTGAATATTGTGGGCGGGCCTGTCGGTGCGAACAGGCGCCGCAGGAGCGGCGCCCTCCAAAGGCGAACACGCGCGGCGGGGGCGGCGCCCTCCAAACGGCGACGGCAATGGAGGGCCGCGCTCCGCGCGGCCGCTGTTGATCTTGGCTCGTGCCGTTAATTTGGCTCGCGTTGTTGATCTTGGTCGATTGACGATGCCCGTGAATATTGTGGGCGGGCCTGTCGGTGCAAACAGGCGCCGCAGGAGCGGCGCCCTCCAACAGAACAAGGCGCCGCAGGAGCGGCGCCCTCCAAACGCAAACCGTTGCGCTAATGGAGGGCCGCGCTCCGCGCGGCCGCTGTTGATCTGTCTCGAAATCGCGATACTGGCAAACATCGTCAGTGGGCCTGCCGGCACAAACAGGCGCCGCAGGAGCGGCGCCCTCCAAATGCAAACAGCCGCCGGGGGAGCGGCGCCCTCCATACGGCGACGCCAATGGAGGGCCGCGCTCCGCGCGGCCGCTGTTGATCTGTCCCGAAATCGCGATACTGGCAAACATCGCCAGTGGGCCTGCCGGCACAAACAGGCGCCGCAGGAGCGGCGCCCTCCAACAGAACAAGGCGCCGCAGGAGCGGCGCCCTCCAACAGAACAAGGCGCCGCAGGAGCGGCGCCCTCCAACACAAACCGGCGCCGCAGGAGCGGCGCCCGCCAACGCGAACAGGCGCGGTGCCCTCGATTCGCTAGGGCGACTGCGTGGCTCGGGTTTAGCGTCGGTTGGCCAGGGCGGCGGCCAGGCGTGCGGCTGAACCCTCGGCGTGATTGAAGAACAGTGAGGGTTCGGTGGTTTCCAGTTCCAGGACGCAGGCCGTGCCATCGGCGCGGCGGAGCAGGTCGATGCGCAGGTACAGCAGCGGCATCAATGCTACGAATCTCGGGTCGCGAGCGATCGCTGCGACGACTTGATCAGCCAATGCAATCTGGTCGGCGCCGGGTAGACGTGCGCTGATGTCCTCGGCAGCGAACAGGGCGCTGGTAGGTTGCGCGGCGCGGCTGAGCAAGGGGCCTTTGCGGATGGCGTGACTGAACGTGCCATCGAGATAGATCAGGGCGGTCTCGCCGTCGGCGTCGACACGATCGAGATAGGGTTGCAGCAAAACCCGGCGGCCTTGGTCCAGCAAACGCTGCAGATGGGTCAGCGCGAGCGCACGGTCATCACGGTGATAGCGCGCGGCATCGCGCGAGCCGGCGCCGATGCACGGCTTGACCACGAACTCAGCAAAGGAATGGGTATCGTCGTCGCCCATCTCACCGAGAAAATCCTCAAGTGCCTGCACCGGCTCGCTGCCTGGTTCAACAAACGTACTGGGCACGATGGCAATGCCCTGGCGACGCAGATCGTCGAGATAGATCTTGTCGGTGTTCCAACGGATCACCGCCAGCGGATTGAGCAGGCAGGTCTGTGCCGAAACGCGAGCGGCCCAAGCGAGAAACTCGTCCAGGCGCGGCACGTAGTCCCAGGTCGAGCGCAGCAGGGCAATGCTGAACTTCCCCCAGTCGACCGCGGCATCGTCCCAGCAGACGATTTCGTGTTCGAGTCCGGCCTCATTCAAGGCGACCACCAGCGGTGGTAGATCCTCGTCGAGTTCGCGCGCAGCTGCGGCTGTGATCAGGGCGATCGGTTTCATGGACATCCTGGGTTGCTGACTGGGGACGGTTCACTGCCCGCTGCATGCGCGGCCGCTTGCGCGATGCCTTACATGTTCTGATAGTTCGGCCCCGCGCCGCCCTCTGGCGTTACCCAGTCGATGATCTGGTAGGGGTCCTTGATATCGCAGGTCTTGCAATGCACGCAGTTGGCGGCATTGATCTGCAGTCGACGTTCGGCGCCGCTGCCGACCATCTCGTAGACGCCGGCAGGACAGAACCGCGTGCACGGGTTGTCGTATTCCTTCGCGCAGCGATCGACGCAGATGCTGGTGTCGCTGACCCGCAGATGCACCGGTTGGTCTTCGTCATGCTGGGTGCTGGCGTAGAACACAGCGGCAAGTCGATCACGCGGTGGCAGCGTTTTATTAGTGACAAAATCACGACGCGGGGATTCGTATTCGCCGAGCTTGCGCGTCTGCGCATGGTCGGCATGGTTGTGCAGGGTCCACGGCGAGCGTCCGCCGGTGATCGTTTCCCAGGCCGAATTGAGCAGGCCCATCCATAGGCCGCGATGGAAACCCGGTTTGAAATTGCGCACCTTCTTCAACTCGGCCATCACCGGCGAGGCGCGCAGTGCCGCATCCCAGCCCACGCTGCTGGAATGCGCCACGATGTGCTCGGCGGCCAGCATGCCGCCACGGATGGCCTGATGGGTGCCCTTGATCTTGGGCAGGTTCAAGGTGCCGGCGCAGTCGCCGATCAGCATCGCGCCCGGCATCTCGCACCTGGGCAATGACTGGTAGCCCCCGGACGCAATCGCGCGCGAGCCGTAGGACAGGATGGTTCCGCCTTCAAACAATGGCTTGAATTTAGGATGATGCTTGAACTGCTGAAACAACTCGAAGGGGGATAGTTTGGTATCACGGTAATCAAGGCCGGTGACATAGCCGACCGCGACCCGGTCCTTGTCGAGGTGGTAGACGAAAAACCCGCCGTAGGTCGCATTGTCGGCCGGCCAGCCCATGCCGTGCTGGATCTTGCCGGGGATGGCTCGGCCTGGAGGCAGCTGCCAGAGCTCCTTGATGCCGATCGAGTAGGTTTGCGGATCGCAGTTGGCGTTCAGGCCAAACTGCTTGATCAGGCGCTTGGTCAGATGGCCGTGGGCGCCTTCGGCAAGCACCGTGATCGGGGCCTTGATGTCGATGCCCTGGGTGTAACCGGGCTTGTGGCTGCCATCCTTGGCCACGCCCATATCACCAATGCGCACGCCGATTACTGCGCCGCTGTCATCGTGCAGGGTCTCGGCAGCGGCAAATCCGGGATAGACCTCGACGCCCAGCGCCTCGGCCTGTGGCGCAAGCCAAGCGCATAGTGCCCCCAGCGAGACAATGAAGTTGCCGTGATTGGACAGTTGCGGCGGCGTCGGCAGCTTGAAGCCGCCTGTCTTGTTGAGCCACCAGAGCTCATCGTCACCAGCAGGAACGCAGATCGGCGGCGGGTTGTCGCGCCAGCCGGGGAGCAGTTCATCGAGAGGGCCCGGTTCGATCACAGCGCCGGAGAGAATATGCGCGCCGATCGTCGAGGACTTCTCGATCACACAGACCGTGATCTCAGGTTTGAGCTGCTTCAGGCGGATCGCCAAAGACAGCCCCGCTGGGCCGGCACCGACCACGACCACATCGTATTCCATCACATCGCGTTCGCTCATCAGCGCACTCCCTGGTCAAGACCAGGATTATCGGGGCAGGGCTCTGGAATCGGCAACGTGCGTGCCCCCGATCAGACGAATTGCCCTGCTCTGGCAGAATTCTTGCTACGATTCAACCGTGTATGCGCTGAATCCTGCGCTGCACGCCGGGAACAGGGGCCCGATCAGCTGGCGACGACCAAGGATGCGTCTCGCCCGACGAGCCGCCATGCCTGGCGTGCTGGCGTTGTTTTCGCGCCTGCCCTGACATGACACCGCCTCTGCGGTTCGGGAGTTGCAATGCGCAATCTGATTTCAACGCAAACGTCTGGTCTGGCCATGTCTGGAAAAGTCGTCCTCGCAGGTATTCTGTTCTGGATCCTCGCTGGAAGTGCGGCGGCGCAGGTCATCTACACCTATGACAACAACACGCCCGGGGCGATCCCCCAGCTGGCCAATTGCCCCGCAGGGCTGCTTCGTACTTTTACGGTTCCTGCCTCGGACAATTTCACTGTCGGCGATATCGCAATTGGCATGGATGTGACGCATTCCCGGCGCAGCGATTTGCGCTTCGAACTGGTGCCACCGAACAACTCGGTCATCCAATTCAAGAACAGCGGTACCGACGGCAACTCTTCAAACATCCGCGCGATGTACAGTTCGAATGCCGAAGGTGGGGATGACGGCGATACCGATCCCGTCGCCAACTCGAGTTTCCGCAGGCTGATCCCCGTCCCGAACGCGACGATCAACGCCTACACGGGAAACTCTGTCGGCACCTGGACGCTGCGGATGTGCGACCGTGTGAACAACGGTATCGATGACGGTCAGTTCCTCGCCGCGCGTCTGGTCCTTCGCGACGCAGCAGGCACAGCGCCCTCGGCCTGCGGCAACAACCTGAGCTACGAGTTTGGGGACAATGGCGAAAACGTCAACTTCAACAGCTTTACGGTTGGAGGAGTGATGCTGACCCAGACTACGAACAGTGGCGAAGCGCCAACGGACGGAACCGATGGTGTGCCGAGCTTCCAGACCCGAACCACGACCACAGGAACGCACGCCGGGTTCTACACGCTGAGGATGAACACGAGCGGCGATTCCGAGACCACTGCCGAGAACGTCACGTTTCAATTTTCCGAGCCGGCCAACTGGCTGACCTTCACCTTGCTGGATGTCGATATCGCTACGGGAAACTGGGAGGACTACATCCGGGTGGACGGGTTTGACTTTGCCGGCAACCCGGTGCCGAAGCAGATGACATTGGCCAATGCACAGCTCAGCTTCGCCGGCGATTGGGTCGAAGCAGATTCCGGTTCTGCCTCCGATCAGGACTTCGGCAATGTGACCGTGCGCTTCGCCAGGCCGATCAACTCGCTGCGCGTGGAGTACGCGCAAGGCGACAATCCCGCCTCGAACCCGGTGTTCCAGTTCATCGGCGTTTCGGATTTCCAGTTTTGTGCATTTGATTACGGCGATGCGCCGGCCAGCTACAACACCACGATTGCTGCAGGCCCGGTCACGCGCAACACATTGGGCGCGCGCGACCTGTTCATGGGTTCTGCGGCCGATGGTGAGACAGATGGTGCGCCAACCGTGGCCGCCGATGGCGACGGCGCCGATGAAGATGGCATCACCTTTCCAACGCTGATCAGCGCGCCGCCCGCAGTGCAACGTTGGCAATGCGGAACCTATCTCACGGCGGTCGGCGAGTACTGTGTGACAGTGAGCGTCACCAACAGCACAGCGAGTGCAGCGCAATTGGTGGGTTGGGTGGATTTCAACGCTGATGGCGATTTCAATGATGCCAACGAACGTTCCTCTCCGGATCTCGGGCAGGGTACAGGTGGTGGTGCCGACGGCAGCTTTGCAACCGGCAACATCCCGGCAGCGACCTCGGCGACACGCATCTTGCGCTGGACCGGGGTCAACAATGCGACTTCGGCGCAGACCTACATCCGACTGCGCCTGAGTGGCAGCGCGCCATTCCTTGGCGCGGGCGCAAACCCGGCGCCCAATGGCCAGCTGACGGGTGGTGAGACGGAAGACCATCGGATTCCTGCGTCGACGTTGGCGGTGCGGCTGAACTGGGTTGAGTCTTCGGTAGAGGCGGGTCAATTGAGTCTCTCATTCTCCACTGCCACAGAAACCAACAATGTTGGCTTCAGCATCCACGAGAAACGGGGTGAAGTGTTTGAACGAATCACCACCCAATTGCTGCCGAGCCAAAGCGTGGATACCGCTGACGTGTCCCAGTACAAGCTCCAGCTCGCGCAGGTTCCGGTGACCGGTGAGTTCTACATTGGTGACCACGATACCCAGGGGCGAACGACCCTGCGCGGCCCGTTTTCGGTTGGGCAGTCGTATGGTTACAAAGTGCAACAACGCAGCGTTGACTGGCCTGCCGTGCGTGGCGCAGTCGATGCCGATCATGCGCGCCGTGTAGCCGCTGGTGCCATCCAGGGTGCCAAACTCTGGGTGGGTGCCCCCGGCTTCCATCGGGTGACCGCAGCACAGTTGCTGGCACAGGGCGTCGATCTGACGGGGACGCCAGTTGACCTGATCGCGATCAGTTTCCGCGGCGAAGGCGTACCGCGCCGCGTGCATCCAGCAACCGGCGCGTTCGGTTCGGGCTCATACATCGATTTCTTTGCAGCCGGCGGGTACTCGCTGTACACCGCTGAGTTGCCCTATGTTTTGAAGAGCGATGGCGTCAACGTGGTCAAGATCCACAGCGACGCGCGCATCGTCGAAGATGTCCGGCCGGCCTGGTACTGGGCGACCGAAACCTACTCGCCCGAGTTGATTTACAACTTCGCCTCACCGACCCCCGATCCCTGGCATGCGGCGCGGATGTTGGCGTTCCCCGGATCGCCGTCCGTGGTGAACCTCAGCTTGCAGCCGACGGCATTGGCAACGACCGAGATGGCGGCGAGCCTGCGTGCCGATCTGATTGGCGTTACCAATTGGGCTGGCGCCGGTCCGGATCATCACGTCCGCCTGCGTGTGGGCGGTGCCCAGGTTGCCGAAGCCGCCTTCGATGGCGTGCGTGCCCACTCGATGAGCGCGTTGCTGCCCCAATTGAACAGCGGCAACACGCAGATCAGAGTAGAAACTACAGGCGATACTGGGTTCGACTTCGACCTGGTGTATCTCGACAAGGTGGAGCTCCGTTATCCGCGCCTGCCCGTCGCAGACGCCAATGGTCGGCTGCATGTGCGCGAGATCAATGCCGACATGAGCAGTGGTGCCGATGTTGGCGCCGACGATGACGGCACGATCACACTGCTGAGCAGTTTTGAGGGCGATGACCTGCATCCGGGCTTCGTCGCGTCAGGGCTGATTGCGGGGCCGGTAGTCGCCTACGCCGGTCATGGCGATCACTGGACGGGACTTTCCTCGGTAAGTGCCAGCGGCGGCTCCGCCCAGGTTCCCTTCTTTCCGGGTGCGAATGCTTATTGGGTGTCCAATGTCAGTGCCCTCGGTGCGGCGCGAGTGGAAGCCTTGCCGGCGGATGTGAATATTTCCAGCGGCAGTGTCGATTACTTGATCATCAGCCACAGCCTGTTTATCGATGATCTGGATGACATCGTCGCTCTGCAGCAGTCGCGCGGACTGACCACGCGCATCGTCGATGTGGCGCAGATATATCAGCAGTACGGTGATGCAGTTCCCGAAGCCGAGGCGATCGCTGCCTACCTGCGTGCGGTGGCTGTGCCGATGGGCGTTGACTACGTGTTGGTGGTCGGCGCGGACACCTACGATTACAAGAACTATCTCGGCACCGGATCGGTGAGCTTTGTTCCGACTGTGTACAGCGCTGTAGGCGATATCGCCTACACGCCAACCGATGCCGCCTACGCGGACCTCAATGGCGATGACATACCGGAGTTCGCGATTGGTCGCCTGCCAGTACGCACCATCGGCGAGCTCGCTGCAATGAGCGCCAAGATTGTGGCGGTGCAGGGCAGCAACCCGCAGCGATCGGTCATTCTGGTCGCGGGTGGATCGGATGGCGAGTCTGATTTCGCTGCGATCAGCGACGGCTTTGCTGACTTGCTGCCCGGAAGTTGGCAGACGCGCGAAGCTTACGTGGACGAAATTGGTGTACCGCAGACCAATGCCAATTTGTTGGCCGAGCTCAACAGCGGTGTGCAGATGGTCAGCTACGTAGGTCACTCGGCCCCCATCCAATGGAGCAGTGCCGACCAGACGGTACTGACATCCAATCAGGTATTTGGCTTGACCGGCGGCGTCAGCGATCTGGTGGTGCAGTGGGGCTGCTGGAACAGTTACTTCGTCTCGCCGAATGCCGACACGATGGCGCATGCGTTTCTGCTTTCGCCCGGCACGGGCGCCGCTGCAGTCATTGGAGTAGCGGGACTCACCGGTGCCGAAGTGCACTCCGCACTCGGCAACGCGCTTTATCCGCATCTTGCGCCGGGAACACGTGTAGGTGACGCGCTGCGTGCGGCAAAGGCAGCACTGGCCGGCAGTGAGGGCTCGTACTATCGCGACATCCTGATTTCCAGTACCTTGCTCGGAGATCCGGCGATGCCGATCCGCTGATTCAGCCGCGGACTAGGCCAGCAGCGGAAACACTGCCGCCGGCGCTACCACCCGGTCAGCGCGGCGCGGCAAGGGCGTTTGGCCATAGTCGCGCCCAGCAGCTTCGCGCAGCGGGGTTGCTGGGGCGCAGTTTCGCCATGTCGTGGTTGATTCGATGATGGATGATTGCTGGTTGCGCATGCGAGGCGCGTTATCGGCGATCACAGCGGTTCGACCCGGGTCGCCTGCGCGAGCAATTCGACCAGATGGGCGGCCTGCAGCGCCCAGTCTTTCGCGGCCCATTCGCGCGGGTGTGCAGTTGCCTGTCTCGATCTCGGGCGAGCCACGACCAGTTCGAGCCGGCCCAGCCTTGTGAATAATCGCCAACATGATCGCGCGGGCTGCTCGATTGCTGTACAAAGTGGTACAGGTCATAGGAAAGTTGGTCTACGACCAGCCGGGGCAGGGCGTCCGCGTCCTGGATAGACAATCCATCAATCGGGGATGCCTCATGCCGCAGAGCGTGAAGCCAATTATCGCATTTGCCACGTTCGGAGATTCCGGCGGTTGGCCTTGTCGAAATCGGCGCTCGCCTGGCTTGGTTGTTCTGCGCGAGTCGGTAACCGCGCATTCCCGGTCGGCCTCGGTCGGCCTTGGTCGGCTGCTCGGCCGTCGCCCAACGGAGCGCTGCCGCAGCGTTGCTGGTCAATCGCTTAGCCGCCCTGCGCTAGGGCATCGAATCGTGAATTGCTTTCGTAGAGGTATTAGCCCGTGATCGTCCAGAAAAACTCGGAATTCCAGTCAGCCAGACCGCCGACTCGGCTTCGCCATCTGAGGCGCCTCGCGTCTTTGTCAGATTGGATTTCGCGGAATTTTGTCGGGCGCGAGAAGGCACAGCAAGGGGTGTGGGAACTCCGGGCTGGCACGAGCTTGGCAACTCTGGCGGTTCTGCTGCTCGGCACTCTGTTTGCAGGCACCGCTTCGGCAACCATCACGGTGCAGCCGATTACCTGGAACATCATCGGCCTGGACAGCAACAACGTCAACACCGGGCCGAATCGCTTCCCCGGTGGGGCGCGCGTCTGTACCGATGCTACGCCCAGCAACGGCAGCGTGACGGTTACCTGGAACTGGACTTCGTCCGACCCCTTTATCGATCTGCGGGTGGGCTCACAAAATCCTGTGATCCTGGCGCCACTGGCCGCAAACAGCTGCGCCGACGCTTACTTTGAAATCGAGATTGTGCGCAATAGCGCGGCTTACAACCACACCCGGAGCTATCGCATCGATGCTGATGATGCCGACCCAGGCGTGAGCTCCTCGCCGGTTCCGCGGGAAATGTTGGTGGAGCATCTGATTTCACAGAGCCGCAATTCGATCAGCGACATTCAGTATGGAACCAGCATTCCCGGACTGACTTCGGTAGCAGCGGGCGGGGCGTTGAATCTGGTCGTGGGCAACACCTACTTCATTCGGCTGATCGGCGGCACCGCGACGCAGGGCTATGAACAACTGGAGACGTTCATCGGCTTCAAAAACACAGTGTTCAGAGTGCTCGACGTCGACTCGACGTTTCCTGCGGATACATCCGCGACAGTCTCAAGTCCCACCGACACCCTTTACCTGGATGGCTGCGTCTGGGAAAACGATACGAATAGTCCAAACTACCTCTCCTGTCTTTCAACCGGAAAGGCCGGCGGCTCGCCGGTAGCGATCACCTATCAGGTGCAGATCATCTCGGGCGGCGGCACCACAGAAACCCTGAATTCACTGTTCCATGATTTCTCCGGCAGCAGCTATCACTACAACGCCGACTACTCATCGAGTGCGCGCTTCGCCAATATTCTCGATCCGACCACGTCGACGATCAGCAAGAGCTTTACCCCCAGCACTATTCCGGTCAACGGCACCTCAACCTTGTCCTTTGTCATCGGAAATCCAAACGCTTTTTCAGTCAGCGGCTACAGCCTCATCGACAATTTGCCCGCGGGCGTAGTCGTCGCAACACCCGTGACGACGAGCACCAGCGGTTGTGGAACCGCCCCGACATTTGCGCCAACGGCCGGCGCGACCACCTTGTCGTTTTCCAACGGCACTGTCGGCGCAGGCAGCAGTTGTACGTTTACGGTGCAGGTCACCAGTGCGGCAACGGGTACCTACGACAACACCACGGAATTCCTGCTGATCGATGGCATCAGCACGACACGTACCGCGTCGGCCTCGCTGGTGGTCAACAATATGCCGGCCCCACCTGCCTGCACCAATGGATTGGAGCTGGCTACTTGGAGGATGGAGCCCGCAGCGGGAACTGCAACGCCGCCGCTGTTCACCTTCAAGAGCAGTTTGGCCAGTTCCGCGACGGCAAGTTATTCCGGCACCGGCACCGAATCGATCTCAACGCTGGCGCGCACCGGGGCGGCGGTAAATTATTGGCAGGTTACGGGCGGTTGGCCGGCTAACGCCACGGGATTCCCCAATCCCGCTGCGCCTTACTTCGAGTTTGTACTCGATACCACAAATTTCACGGCTGCCCGGATTGCCTTTGATTACAAAGTCGATGACAACTGGGCAAACGCGGCAAACAATCATCTCTACGTCTACTCAAGCGCCAATGGCGGAGCGTTTACCAATCTCAGTGACACTTCAGGATTCACCAAGAACGATCCCTTCGTGAATCGCGCCGACAATGCGGCGACGACAGGCTCGAGCACAACAACCTTTCGCATCAACGTGGTCGGCCAGCAGCAAAATACGGCGCAGTTCCTACTCGACAACATTGTCATCACCGGCTGCGCCGTGCCGCGCCAGCCGCCACTGACAAAGGCCTTCTCTCCCACCACGATTGCGGTGAACGGGACCTCGACCCTGACCTTCACCCTGGGCAACGAAAACAACATCGCCCTCACCGGTGCAGGGTTTACGGATGCTCTGCCCACAGGCATTCAAGTCGCCGCAACGCCTTCGGTCACTTCGACCTGTGGGGCATGGAGTCCGGCTCCTGTGGCTGGTGCGACCACGCTCACATTTACCGGGGGCACCATTCCGGCGCGCGTTGGAACCACGAATGGATCCTGCACGCTTTCGGTCAATGTGACTGCCACTTCGGCAGGATCACGTACCAATATCAGTGGCCCGATCTCGACGACGCAGACCGGCACCAATTCCGGGCCGACCGGATTCGGCACTGCGTCACTGACTGCAATTTCGCCGCCGGTGATCGCCAAGCAGTTCTCACCCTCCACGGTGTTGACTGGCGGGGTCAGCACCCTGACCTTCACGATCACCAATCCCAATCCGAGCAATGCAATCGCGGGCGTGGCCTTCTCGGACACATTCCCGGTTGCACCGGGCGCGATGGTCGTCGCGGCAACGCCCGCGCCGAACAATACCTGCAGCCCGCTGGGCACGTGGACGACAACCCCGGGTGCGGCTTCGGTGTCGCTGACGGGCGCTGGCGTACCCGCTGGTGGCAGTTGTACGGTGCGTGTCAACGTCCTGGCGCCCTCGCCAGCGGTGGGCACCTATAACAACACCAGCGGCAATGTCTCGCACCTGGTCAACGGCGTCAGCATCAACGGCAATACCGCGACTGCGTCCTTGCTGGTCAATCCGGCGTCGCCGAGCATCTCATTGCTCAAACAGGTCAGCACGAGCGCTCTTGGTCCCTGGTTTTCCTATCTCGCGGTACCGCTGGGCGCTCCGCTTTTCTACCAGTTCACCGTGGAAAATACCGGTGATGTCGCCCTGGTCATGCCGGCCTCTCCGGGGTATGTCACCGATGTGAGTGTTCCGGGACCGAATGTCGACACCGCCAGTTGCTTTGCTGGTTGGACCAGTCCGCTGCCGGTGGCTGTATCGGCCAATGACAATCACATCGATGCCTGCGTGGTCGGTCCAATCGCCGCTGTGGCATCGGGGGTGGTCAATACCGGAACAGCCAGCAGTCCGACTGGGCCGTCCACTGATACTTCAGTTGCCAGCTACGGGATAACCGGGATTGCTCTGGACAAGACCGCTGACGTCAGCATTTATGGTTTTGTCGGACAGGTCATCTCCTACAGTTTCCTGGTCACCAATACGGGCAACGCCGTACTCAGTGGCCCGGTGGTGATCAGCGACAACCTCACCAGCAACGAGTCCTGCCCAGCGCTGAGCACGATCGGAGACTTCGACAATTTCTTTGATCCTGGCGAGGCGATCACCTGCAGTGCGACCTATACGATCGTGCAGGCCGATGCCACTGCCGGGTCGGTGAACAACGTCGCGACCGCCTCGGCGGGCGGTGCTACCTCGGCACCGGACAACGTCACCATCACCTACTCGCCGCCCGTGCTCAATGTGACCAAATCGGTCAACCCCAATCCGGTGTCGATTGGTGAGCAGGCGACTTACACCATCACGATTACCAATACCGGGCTCGTCAACACGTCCGCGGACATCACCATTGCCGATACCTTGCCGGAGTTCATCACTTTTGTCAGTGCCTCGGGTACCGACTGGACTTGCGACGGACTGATTCCGTTGAGCTGCACGTTCTCCGGCAGGCTCTCGGCAAACGGCGGTTCGACCTCACTGGATTTGTTGGTCGATGTGGGCGTCGGTACGGTCAACGGAAATAACACCGCCCGCGCCAGCGGCGGCGGCGATCCGTTTTGTCCGGCGGCACCCGATGCGGCCTTGGCGCGCTGCAGCGGCACGGTCATTGTCGGCACGGTGCCGGTCATCTTCTCGGACATCTCGGTGCAGGTGGAGAATGCGGCACTGGTAGTGCGCTTCGGAACCGCTTCCGAGGATGGTGCGCTCGGGTTCCGCGTGCATGCCGGGCGCGCTGACAGCGCTGCACGCCATCCGCTGGTGGCCACACTGAGCCTGGCGCAGGCGTCCATCCTGGCCCCGCAACATTACGAAATACGGGGCAGCTATAGCGGCCAGACCCGGGTGTGGATCGAGGAAGTGTCGATCCTGGGCGAGAGCACGTTTCATGGTCCGTTTGTCGTTGGCACTCGGGTTGGAGAAGCGCAGACGGGTTTTGTGGCAACCGACTGGTCGTCCATCCGCTCAGAGCAGACAGCACTGCGGCACGCGCGCGGCATTGACTTGTCGGCCCGGCTTGCGCGTGCCGGTACGCCTGCCGAGGCGGAGTTGCGTATCAGCCAGTCGGGTTGGGTGAGGGTGCGCTATGAGGACTTGCTGAGCCAGGGCGTTGACTGGAATGGCGTGCCCGCAGCGCAGATCGAACTGTCGCGTGGCACCGAATCGATGCCGCTCAAATTTGAGGGCGGGGCGGTGTTTGGGCCTGGCGGGAGTTTGGCGTTTTTGGCGGAATCGATAAGCGGCAGCCTCTACACGCAGACCGCGGTCTATCGATTGCGCGTCGCGCAAGCGGGCGCAGCATTGCCCACCGTTTTTGCAGGATCGGGTAACTTGCCAGCGAAGACCGGCGTATCTGATCGGTTCGAGCATGCGCCCAACCGTCAATACAATGCGGCGGCAGATGGCGCAGACCCCTGGTTCGCACAGAGACTGGTGCGCAATGGCGTGCCCATGGCCTCGGTGAGTGAGACCTTTGTGCTGCCGGAGAAGTCCGCCTCGTCACGCAATGAGCGGATCGAAGTGGAGCTCTTTGGCGGCCTGAACTATCCGACCGACCCCGACCATAGCGTGAAGTTGCGGCTCAACGGCGTCCATATCGCCAGCGCGCACTTCGATGGCGTGACCCGCAAGGTGATCCAGGCGAATCTTGGCCAAGGAATCCTGGTCAGCGGCAACAACACGCTGACGATCGAGCTCTGGGATGACACCGGGTTGCCGGCGGATGTGGTTTACCTGGAAGCTATCCGGATCGACTATGCCCGCAGGCTGCATGCTGTGGATGAGCGCATCGCCTTTGCCATTGCGCAGGACAGCGGCTCAGTCAGGGTTGGAGCCGACCGCGTCTTCGTCGATGACTTTGACAACGAAGGCAGCATCGCCTGCACGATTGTTTCTGAGTGCAGCGCCTACCGAATCACCGGATTCAGTGGCAATGATGGCGTGGTCTTGCGCCAGCGAAACGGCGATACGGTTCAGTTGGCTGCAAACATCGTCGCCACCAGCGACGGCAATGAAGTGCGCTTCGCCAGCACGACCATGGCTGGCGATCGCTTTTGGGTGGAACCCGCTGCGGGTAGCGTGAATGCCAATGTCACATTGGCGGCGCCAGCAGCCGATCCGTTGGCGGGTGGTCCGGCGAGTTACTTGATCGTGTCGCACCCCAGTTTCCTCGATGGTCTTGCGCCGCTGATCGCCGCGCGTGAAGCGGAAGGCTTTGCGGTCCGCGTAGTCGACGTGGATGATCTCTATGCGTTTTACAACGACGGCGTGGTTGACCCGGTGGCGATCCAATTGGCCTTGGCCGATGCCTACGCCCGCCTGGGAACGCGCTACGTGCTGCTGGTCGGCGGCGACACGCTCGATTATTTCAATTACGGTGGCGCAAACTCGATCAGTTTCATCCCCACGCCATATCGGGTGACCAGTCAATTCATCCGTTTCGGCGCGGCCGATGGCAGCTATGCTGACATCGACAGCGACGGACTCGCCGATCTAGCGATCGGCCGATTCCCGGTGCGTACATTGTCGGAGCTGGATGTCCTGATCTCCAAGACCTTGAGCTATCCACTTGCTGATCATCGTGGCAAGGCCTTGCTGGTCAGCGATCGTGATCAAGGCGAGATGGTCTATAGCGCCCAGTTGGCGCCGATCGGCAACTATCTCGGCAACAGCTGGAACGTCAGTGGTCTCACCCTCCAGAATTACGCTGCCGGGGGAGCGTCCCAGGCGCGTGCCGATCTGGTAACGGCCGTGGACAGCGGTCAATCCCTGCTGGCCTTCCTTGGGCATGCGTCGCCGGGCAACTGGACGTTCGAGGGGCTGCTCACCGCCGGTCACGTCTACGGTGGCGCATTCAGCAATGCGACCAAGCCGACCCTGGTGTGGAATCTGGGCTGCTACGGAGCCTATTTTGTCGACCCGTACTACAACACCATCGCGCACGGCATGCTGCTTCAAGGGAATGGCGGCGCTGCCGCGGTGGTGGGTGCGAGTGGCTTGACCGATGTGAGCAGCGATGTTGCCTGGGTCAATACGCTTGGTCCTGTGCTGGGCGCGGTGCGGCTGGGCGATGCGCTGCGCATTTCTCAGCGATTGCTCTATCAAAGCGGTCCGGAGTTTCGCGATATCAGTACTGGCGGCGTCTTGCTCGGCGATCCGGCGCTGCGCCTGAACCAGTAGGGCATTGGCTGGCGGAGCAATGGGGCATTTGGCGCGTCGTCGTTGCACAGGCCGCGCCTTGTCCTGATTCCCGGTTTGGTCGGCACCGGCGACATTCCGGGTGGCGTTCAATATGCTGCTTGCATGGGTGCATTTTTTCTCAGTGTGGATTGGAGTGGTGCGGCGGCTGATGCCGCAGTCGTTCTGCGCGCCCAGGCCGCGTTGCGCGGCTTTGCGCCCTTCGGGTTTGAGTCAATCCGTGTTGCTGGGGTGCTGCTGGTTGTCGCGCGCGATCGCGATCAAGCCGGATTCGAGCAGTCCGGTGATGATGTGGTTGTGCTCGATGGCTCATTGAGCGCTGCCTGCCGCCGTACCCTGCAACAGGCCATGGGTGTTGCGCAGCAGTCGGATGCTTGGCTGGCGTCTGCCGCGTTCGCTCGGTGGGGCGCCGGCGCAGCCAGCCGTCTCGATGGAAGATTCGCGCTGGTTGTGGTCGATCGCAGGCGCGATCAGGTGTGGATGTTGCGTGATCGCCTCGGCCAGCGTGAACTGCATGTTCGCGAAGCGGGCGATCGCTTGCATGTGGCAACCCGAGCCAGCGTCTTGCTGAGGGCGGCGAACCTGCCGATGCTCGAGGATCCGCTGTCCGTGGCTGCCTATTTTGCGCTGCGCGCACCGCCAACGGGAGCCGGTTATTGGTTGGGCGTACGGACAGTGACCGCGGGCGAGGGCTTGGTTTGGAGAGGGCGGCGGCTGCGCTCGAGCAAGCAGAGCTTCGATCTCCCACATGCACCCGCCCGATTTTCTTCGGATGCCGAGGCGGTCGAGGCCTGGGGCTCGATCCTGCGCGGCGCATGCTCCCGGGCGTTGGCGGAGTCGGTGCGGCCTGGATTGCTCCTGTCCGGAGGTATCGATTCGAGCGCGATCGCCGCAAGTTCGGTGTCCGCGCGGCCGAATCTGGTGGCGTGCTACTGGAGATTGAGTGCATTTCCGACGGCTGATGAAAGCGCCTATTCGAGCGCGACAGCGGCACGGCTGGGGCTGCGCACACTATCCATCGATGGTGAGCAGCACGCACCCCTGGCGCGGCTCGATTGCTGGCGGGTTGAAGATGAGTCGCCCCACTCGAATCCGTATCGCTGGCTGCATCATCATCTCTATGAGCAGGCAGCTGGGCAAGGCATCGACACCCTTTTGTCGGGAAACTTCGGCGACCACTTGTATCCGGACAGTCCCGCTGCGCGATCGTGGTTGGGCGCGCTTGGGCCGCGGCCACGACAATTTCTGGATCGGTTTCCCACACTGATGCGTGGCCTGCGGCGGCTGTCAGGCCGTTATCCCGTGCTGCCGCAATGGTTGGCGGAAACCTGGCAACAACCGCTGCAGAGCGCGTATGTCAGCGCCCGCCATCCGCTGTTGGCCGTCGAAGCGGAGCTCGATGCCGAGCTGAGCCGTCGGCACAGCACGGGTTTTGGCCTTGATCTGCGGTTTCCTTACCGCGATGTCGAGGTCATCCGATTCATGGCCGCGTTGCCAGCGCATTTCAGCGCGCGCGGCGATACGCACAAATGGATCACCCGCGAGGCAATGCGTGACCGCTTGCCCGAGCAGGTCCGCAGCCGAGCAAAGGCTGGCAGCCTGGAGCCTTTTTTTCGCGAGGCAATTTTTGCGGACGCCAGCGATGTTGTGCAGCAATTGCTTCGCGACCCCGGCGCAAGATGGCCACGTTACGTCAAGCCAGAACGGCTCTGGGCAGCCGTCGCCCAAGCCGGCACCGAGTCGGATTTATTGCTGATCTGGCTGGCCGTGAGTTATGAACTTTGGTGGCGCGCGCACGCGGGTCTAGGGCCTGCTGTGCTAGCATCCGACCCCTAAGCAGCGACAATTCAGAGACTGGCTAGTGAATGAGCAGGTGAAAAAACTGGGGTCGACCAGGGGCGAGAAATCGACTCGCCTTCCTTACACCGCACCATCGCTTTCGGATCTGGGCGAGTTGCGGGATATCACCCTGGGCGCTTCCCCCGGAATTGGTGATTCCGGTGGTACTCAGACGCAGCGATGCCCCGGCTGCCCCTGATTCGCGATTCCGTGCCGGTTCCGGCTGCGCGCTTCAAACCCATTCAAATTCATGCCGATGTCCCAGGCATCCTGGGATCTGCGAGTCTGGTTTCGCGCATCGTCCGCACCGACATTCGATTCCCTTTGTGCGCTGTGGCTCCCATCACGAGTTCTGACTCCGGGCCTGTGCCGGCAGCGGGTTCGATGGATGAAATTCGCGGGATTCCGGCAGGCTCTTTTTCGGCCGATTTTGTCGGCAGCGGTTGGCTGGGCCAGACGCTGCACGCCTTTGAGTGCTGGCATGACACTCATGGGCAACGCGTACTTTTTGACGACGGTGCGGCGTTCTGGGTGAGTGCCGACGGCGATCACATTCGTGTCAACGCCACAGCCGACAACTGCCCGCATCGCGACGAACTGTTGCTCGGACCAGCCCTGATGCTCGCGCTGGGCGCGCGCGGGATCTTTGGGTTGCATGCCTCAGCGATCCTCGGCGCAGAGGGCGCTGTGGTCCTGCTCGGGCCATCGGGATCGGGCAAGTCGAGCCTGGCCCGGTACGCCGTTTCGCAGGGTGCGCTGCGGCTCAGTGATGATGTGACGCCGCTGGCGCGACTCGATGTCGGCATGCGCGTACTCCCCCGGTTTCCGCAACTCAAGCTTGCGCCGATTCTGATGGTCGACGACCTTGAGCTGCCGCTGGCGGCCCTGGTCTGGGTGGAAATCGGCACGGATCCGCTGGCGCTGACGCGCATGCGTGATGTCGAGGCCTCGCGCTGCCTGTTGCGTGACACCGTCGCCGCGCGTTTGTTCGAGCCCGAAATGCTTTCGCGCCATCTTGATTTCTGCGCCGACCTGGCAATGTGCGCTCCGGCCTGGCATCTCAACGTGCCGCGCGTCGAAGCTGAACAACAGACCCGGATGCTTGATCAGGGTTATCGCCTTTTGCGTGGATTGGGTTTGCCATGACTTCGGCGCCGCGTATCTGGTGGTCGCTGTGCGCTTGGCGCTGGTTGCGCGATGCTGGCGCCGAGGTGGCGGGTCGGGTCGCGCCAGTTGCCAGCGCAGGCGATGCTGAATCGGTCGGCTTGCTACGCCAATACCTGCTCCGGATCGAGCGAACTGCGCGCTGGGTACCGGGCAGTCGCTGTCTGGATCGTGCGCTCGTCCTGATCGAGTGCGCCGCTGCCGAAGGGGTGGCGGCGCAACTATGCATCGGCGTACTGCGCGTGGATCAGCAACTGAGGGCGCACGCCTGGGTGCAGGCAGGCGAGATGATCATCGATCCGGATCCGCAGGCCGTGTCACGATTCGTGCGCCTGCAAGTGCACCAGCCTGGTCTGGAGTTCGACCGATGAATACACAATCGCCGCGCTACCGACTCGCCCCCAGTATTCTGGCGCAGACCGCACTCGACGAGGCGGTGTTGCTCGATGCGCGCGCCGGCGCCTACTTCGGTGCCAATGCCAGTGCCACCCTGATCCTGCGCGAATTACTTGCTGGTTCCGATGTCGAAGCCATCGTCCAGCGTGTCCATCAGAAGTTCGAGCAGGACGAGACGATCATTCGTGCCGATGTGATTGCCTGTCTGGAAGATTGGCTGCGGCGCGGGCTGATCGTTGCGGCGCCGACTGACGCGCGCTGAGCCTGATGCTCCGCGCTGGTCGGGGTTCCGCTGTCGCTCGGCTGAACGAGCATTGCGTGGCGGCCCGAATCGTCGCCACTGCCCGCAGATGCGCATTGTCTCCTCGCGAGGAAGGTTTACGCTCCCAGCCCGGAGACCGCCATGCACCAGACCGACTTTGAAAACCGCGTACGCTTCATTGCCAAGCTGGCGCGCCGACTGCACCAGTACGGCACCACTGCGGGCCGACTCGAGAAGGCCATCGACAATGTTTCCGGTCGACTCGGCCTCGGTTGCAATAGCCTGGCCACGCCCACGTCGGTCATCATCTCGGTCACCGTACTCGACGAAGGGCCGGGCGCGCTGCCGCGTTCGACCCAGGTTCTGCGGGTCGATCCGGGGGAGGTCAATCTGCGTCGACTGGTTGAGGTGGACGCCATCGCCGAACGCGTCTTCAGCGGCGAGCTCAATATCGAATCGGGTTTTCGCGCGCTCGAGGAATTGCAGAGTGAGCTGAGCCAGAGCGCTGCCATGATGCGGGTGATCAGTTTCGGGATCTCATCTGCTGCGGTCGCCACGCTGCTCAAGGGCGTCCTCGCCGATGTCATTGTCGCCGGCATCCTCGGCCTGCTGATTGGTGCCATGGCCGCTATGGTTGGCCGTCGCCCTGCGCTGGCGCCTTCATTCGAGGCGCTGGCCGCCTTTGTCGCCATGTTTGCAGTATCCGTTGTGGCTGCACTCGTGCAGCCATTGAATACGATCACCGTGATGATTGCCGCGGTGATCGTGCTCATGCCGGGCCTGATGCTGACCACGGCGATCACCGAGTTGTCGACCCAGCACCTGGTCGCTGGTTCGGTTCGCTTCATGGGGGCGACCGCGACCTTGCTGAAGCTGACCTTCGGAACGGTTGCCGGCATGCAGGTCGCCGGCCTGTTTCAGCTCAAGGCGATGCCCTTGTTGGCGCAGCCGCTGCCGGGCTGGACCGAATGGGTAGCCCTGGTCGCCGGCAGTTACGCATTCGCCGGATTGTTCCAGGCGGCGCGGCGCGACTATCCGGTGGCGATGATTTCCAGTTGGATCGGGTATCTCTGCGCGCGCTTTGGCGGTCTGCTGTCCGGACCTGAATTCGGTGTGTTTCTGTCCGGGATCGTGGTCGGTGCCGTGGCCAACCTGTATGCGCGGCTGAGCAATCGACCCGGCGCCATCGTACGGGTACCTGGAATCATCATGCTGGTGCCGGGCACGGTGGGTTTCAGAAGCCTCTTCTACGTCTTCGAGCGCGACGTCTTCCTCGGACTCGACAAGGCCTTTTCGTTGATTGTGATCCTGATTTCCCTGGTTGCCGGTCTGTTGTTCGGCAATCTGCTGCTGCCGCCGCGACGGCATATCTGAAACAAAAAAGCCGGCTTGCGCCGGCTTTCCTGAATGTGCCTGCTTGATCGTCAGCCGATCAGCAGATCTTTTTCCTTCTTGCCAGCCGCCAGCGCAGCAGCGAACCAGCGCGGCTTGAGGCCGCGCCCGCTCCACAGTTGGGACGGATCGGCCGGATTGCGATACTTCGGCTTGACCTTGAACTTCACGGTCTTGGGCCGACCACGACGGTTGCCGAACACCTCGTCCAGGGTAAGGCCCTCATCGTTGAGAATCTTGCTGATGCGGTCGCGCACCTTCTGCACGGTTTCCACGGCCAGCTCGTCTTTGCGTTTGGCTGCCTTGTTGATCAGGTCGTTCAATTGCGAATTCGACAATTTCTTGAGATCGATGCTCATAGTGTGACTGGTTACCCCCGGGTAACGAGATGAAGGAATGCACCGTAGCCGTCAATAACCTGCCTGAATCGGCCGGTGGTTGAAGCAACTGCGGATTATGACGGGCGCCATCTGGTTTCAATGCATGACGGCCCGGCCGTTGCGGCCCAAACATAATGATGAATTCGACAATTATTTCAAGTCCTTCAAGTGGTGTTGGAATGAATACTTCACAGTTGATGTTGCGCATTTGGGATAGCGCGTTCGTGCAATTGATCGCGCGGGCGGCAACTCTTCCACTGGGCGGGCCGGATCTCTGGTGAATTCTCCGCTGCGGCGACGGCGGAATTCGGCGATGGACCGGGTGGCCTGAGCAGATCGATCATCACAATTCCTTCGCGAGCGGGAGGGAATCCCGGGCGCGGATTCACGCCGGATTGCGCGCGCATGAAGGAACCCGGTCCGCGGAGTCAGGCCATTGCGCCTGCAACCGCGTCGAAAATACCGTCCGCGCGGACGCAGGCACTGCCGGTTCCGCGTTCCCTGTGCCTGCTGGAGGCCGATCAGCGCCGCAATCGCTTGCCTTTGTGCGCCGGGGAGGCACAATGCAGGTATAGACATCAGGGGTACCCGCCATGGGGATGCTGGACGATCTCGAGCAGGAAGCGCAAAAGCGTCGCGAGGGTGAGGAAGATGTGCTGCGTCGCAAGCGCGAGCAGTTCAATGAGGTAACCATTCCGGCCGTCGAGAATATCTACAGCTACCTGCAGCGACTCGCCAAGACACTCAATTTTCTCAAGAGTGAGCGTCGGGCGGCCTATGAGATTCCGGGCTATGGAACGGTGGTGTGTCGTATCGATGCCGATATGGCGGTTCAGGCGCAGATGCCGATGTACGCCCGCGAGGTGAAACTGACCGTCACCGGCATCATCGAGTCGGCCAGCTGCCCGGTGGTCCAGATCGACGGCGCCAGCCGCGTTGCGACGATGATCGAGGTGTTCCGGCGTGCCGGTTTCGATGCCATGCAGAAGGCCGACAAAGACGAGCGCGGAGCCATCATCTCGGCGCGCTTCCAGGCGGTGGGCAAGATATCGATGACTGCGCTGTTCAATATCGATATGCACTCCGACGTGCTGCGCATGGAGTTCAGCAATTTCGATGCGCTGATCACCCGCAAGCACAGCATCGCCATTGGATCGCTGACCGACGAGATCCTCGATTCAGTCGGCAAATATCTGGCCCATCAGCAGAACTACGTCATGCGCGAATCGGTCTCCGATGAGAACCGCGAAGCCTGGCGGGCCAAGCTGCAGCAGGAGCAGCAGCGCCGGCAGTGGGAACAGAAGATCGCCGCTGTTCAGGCCGAAGAAGAAGCCAAGTTGCGCGGCGCGGTGGGGCGGGTCACTGGAAAAATCCGCTCGGTGCCTGCGGCCGAACCGGTCAAGAGCCCAGCGGCAACGCCCCCTGTATCGGCACCGGCGCCTGGACTGCTCGGCAAGCTGACCGGCCTGTTCGGCAAGAAGGACCGCTAGTGTGGCGTTGCACACTACTCGGCACGGATGAAATCGATGGATTCGGCACTGGGGCGAGGCGCGCATCGCCGCCAAGGCTGGCGGCCTTGGCAAGATGCACAACGACGCCATAGGGTCGAAGCCGCGATTTCATGTGTCGCATAATGTGCAGGCCGCACTATCAGGCGCGTTCGGGCTCGGCGCGGCGCACGCCGATTGAGCGCGTGTTGGCCCTGTCGATGCGCCGCCGATAGCTCGGCTCCGATGAGCATCCAGTCAGCCCAAACCGTCGGATTCGAACAGGTGCTCGGCGCGCTCCTGTGTACCGACCCGGAGGAAAAGATCGCCCGCGTCCGCCGGCTTTCCACCGACTGGACGGGGATCACCGATCCGGTCCCGGCGGCGACCCTGACGTCAGCGCCGATTCCGATCCCGGTGCCGGGTCGACCCGAGCGACCGCAGCGGGGGGCGCCACGACTGCTGAAATCGCGAGGGCTGGGATCGAGCAGTGGCCGCGCGGCACTGATCCACGCGGTCGCCCATATCGAGTTCAATGCGATCAATCTTGCGCTCGACGCGGCCTATCGATTTCGCGGCATGCCGGCGGATTTCTACCGCGACTGGATCGATGTGGCACTCGATGAAGCGCGCCATTTTGAATTGCTGAGTGTGCGCCTGGTCCAGATCGGCTTCGCCTACGGAGACCTTCCCGCACACAACGGTCTTTGGGAGGCCGCCTGCAAGACCGCTGATTCCTGTTTGCGGCGGATGGCCCTGGTTCCGCGTGTGCTTGAGGCCCGTGGCCTGGATGTCACCCCGGCGATGATCGAACGCCTGCGCAAGGTTGGCGACCTCGAAACCATAGAAATTCTCCAATTGATCTTGCGCGAGGAAGTCGCTCACGTTGCGGTGGGTACGCGCTGGTTTCTGCACTGCTGCACCCTGCAGGGTCTGGACCCGGACCCGACCTTTCTGGACCTGGTCCGGACCTACTCGGCGCCGGCGATCCGTCCGCCTTTCAATGAGGAAGCGCGGCGAAGAGCGGGATTCAGTGAAGCAGAGCGGCTCGGCCTCGCTGCCATTGCCAAACTGGCGCATCCGGACCGGGAGCCAGCCGAGGACGGTGGCCCGACTGCGGGCGCGCGATCGGATTAAGCCGGTGGCGGGTCCGTTGGGCGAGCTCAAGCACGGACTGCCCGTGCAGGAATGTCGGAATCCGTGGTGTTTTCCCGCCTTGCCACTCATCGATGCGCACTGCCTGCTGCTGGATGGTCCAGCAGATCGGGCAATACCGCTGCCCATTGCCGACCCGAGGTGAGAAGAGTGAAGAGGCCAGCATTCGAAGAACCGGCGCTTCTGGCAGACTTGCCTTTCCAGGCAGTGGATACGGCGATGACCGACATCGAGCCACCGGATGCTTCGCGACCGGCACGTGACGAACAGTTCGCCGCTGTCTACTCGGAATTGATGCGGCTGGCGCGTCGCCAGCGCGGTCCGGGCGATACGTTGAACACGACGGCCATCGTCCACGAGCTCTATCTGCGATTGGCCAACGGAGAGGGCGCGAGCATTCGCAGCGAGCGCCAGTTTCTCGGCTATGCCGCGCGCGCCATGCGCAACCTGTTGATCGATCGCGCCCGCGCCCGGCTGAGCGAGAAATCGGGCGGTGGCCAGATCGCGGTCTCGCTGGACGATGTACATGCGTCTGCCATATCGGTGGACGCGCGCGAGGCGCTGGCCCTCGACGACGGCTTGCGTCAATTGGAGCGCGAAGATCCGCGCGCCGCCGAGGCTTTGGCGTTGAACTACTTTGCCGGACAGACCGCCGATCGGATTGCCGCTGTGCTCGGGGTGACGCGCCGCACCGTGGAGCGCGATCTGCAATTTGCCCGTGCGTTCCTGAAAGCGATCTGCGCCGAGTGAAGCGCTCGCCTGCGATTGGCCGGCGCGCGCAACCGCCTGCGCGGTGGACAGTGCTGTCCGCTGGTTCGCTGCGAGGATGAGCTCCTCGCTGCGTGCCAGCTATGAGGTCCTGGTCGAGTTGCCAGCGGATCAGCGTGCCGATTGGCTGCAGCGGCACTGTGCTGACGCCGATCAACGCCGTCTGCTCGCCCAGATGCTGGCCATTGGCGACCTGGCGCAAACCAACCCGCTCGGGGCGCCCGCACCGGAGCGACTCGAGCGACTGGAGAAGGATGGTGCCCGCGCCGAAAACGATTGCGAGCGCTGGGTGGGTCAGCAGGTCGGCCCATTTCGTCTGCTGCGGCTGATCGGGCAGGGCGGCATGGGGGCGATCTATCTGGCCCGTCGCGAGTCGGCAGATTTCGATCAGCAGGTGGCGGTAAAGCTGCTGCGGCGTGGATGGTTTTCGCAGATCGAGCAACGGCTGTTCCGGCGCGAGCGCCAGTTGCTGGCGAGCCTCTCGCATCCGAATATCGCCAGGCTGGTCGATGGTGGCGTCACCGACGCCGGGCTGCCCTACCTTGCCATGGAATTCATTGAAGGCGTTGCGATTACCCGCTACTGCGTCGACCATCACCTTGATCTGCGCGCCCGGCTGCGTCTGCTGCTTACCGTCTGCCGAGCTGTTGATGCCGCCCACCACGCACTGATCGTGCATCGCGATATCAAGCCGAGCAATATCCTGGTGACCGCGGACGGCACGGCCAAACTGCTCGATTTCGGTGTCGCCAAATTACTCGAAGGTGAGGAGCCCGATACCGCGACGGGCCTGGCCGCGTTGACGCCCGATTACGCTGCTCCGGAACAGTTCAGTGGTGCCGCGATCACGACCGCAACCGATGTCTATGCACTCGGGATCCTTTTGCACGAATTGCTGACCGGCTCGCGTCCGGTCGGGCAGCCGTTGCGGCGGCCCTCGGCCAGCGCGGCGGTACCGACGGAGGACAGGCTTGAGATTCTGTTTTCGCCGGCTTCGCTGCGCGGCGACCTCGACAACATTGTGCTGAAATCGCTCGAAGTCGAACCGCATCGCCGCTATACCTCGGCGGGTGCACTCGGCGACGACATCGAACGCCACCTCAATGGCCAACCGGTTGCCGCTCACCCGCCATCGCGCTGGTACCGGACCCGGAAATTTGTGCAGCGCCATCGTGGTGGCGTCGGCATCGCGATGCTGATGCTGATTGCCGTGGTGTTCAGTCTTGCCACCGCGCTGTGGCAGACCAGGGTGGCGAGAGACGAGGCGCGTCGGGCCAATGCGGTGCGCGACCTGATGGTGCAAATCCTGCGCGAGACTGCGCCCACCGGTCCTGCGGCAGAACGGCCGGAAGTACCGGAACTGGTCTATCAAGCGACCGCGCGCCTGATGGATAGCCTCGTTGACCAACCCGAAGTACGCGCGGAACTGCAGAACACGCTGGGCAATGTATTGCGCCATATGAACGAGCTGCCGAGATCCGAGGCGCTGTTGCTGGAGTCGGAGAAGGCCACGGCCACTTTGCCGGGCAACTCGAAATTGCGCGTGGAGAACCAGATCGAGTTGACCCGTACCCTGATGCGCAAGGGCGATTACGCCGGTGCCTCCAGCCGTCTCGATCCCTTGTTGACGATTCGCCCCACCGAACTTCCCGACGGCGTCCCACTCGCCATGCTGCTGAAGCTGGCGATGGTCCTGGCCGCCAACCGGGCGGACACGGATCGTGCCGTGCAACTGGGCGAGGAGATGATCCAATCGTATCGCGCCGACTGCGCGCGCGGCCTGCGCTGCGCTGAGTCGGCGATGGCCATCAACGATTTCGCTTCGGTCCTGGTCGGTGCGGGCAAACTGCTGCGGGCTCGAGCATTGTTCGTCGAGGCATTGGCGCTGAAGCGGATGTTCAATGCCCCGCTGGCGAGCGTCGCCGATTCGCTGGCGATGCTGGCGGTGACTGATCAGTATCTGGGCGACCTGGATCAGGCACAGCGCTGGGCGGATGAAACCGACGTGCTGAACAATTCGCTCGAACTCGATCGGCCGCGACTGAGCAACTTGCAGCAGCGCGCCGAGATTGCGCTGGCGCGCGAATCCGCCGAAGTGGCAGAGACGCTGCTTCGCGAACTGATCAAGGCCCAGGACGCCCAGGAATACGGGCCGTGTTCGCAGGCCAGTGCGCGACTCTTTCTGGCCAGGGCCTTGTTGCAGCAGCAGAGCGCCGAGTCGGCACTGGCGGAAAGCCAGCGCATGATCGCGTCGATTCCCGACTGCTCCGGCTCCAGATTGTTCAATGGCGAACTTGGGCAACTCGTTGCGGCGCGTGCCGAGTTGCTTCGTGGCGCAAAGGCGGCGGCAGAATCTCTGCTGGGCAAGGCGTTGGAAAGTGCTGCGCAACTGCAACGCAGCGGGCCCAATCGAAAGATGCTGTTCCTCGCCGATTCGATGCGCGTGCATCTCGGCCTCGGCAAGGAGGAGGCTGCGCAAGCGGACGCGCGCTCGCTGCTGGCCTACCTGGATGAGATCGGTGCCATCGATCTCGCGCCCTGGCGACTGGAGGCCGAGATAGTTCTCCTTGATCGCGAAGACAGCCGGGCCGTGCATGCGTTGCACGCGCGCATTTCCCGGGTCTCACACTGGCCGATTGGACAGCGCCTGCTTGCCCGGCTTGAGTCCAGGCAGGTGATCCCGGGCAAACCTGCGCCGCGCTGAGTCAGTTATCGTGCTGGCACGGGATCGCGATCCAGCCCCGGCGCAGGCTCAACTTCGCTTTTTCGCTGGCTTGGCGGACGAGGTCTTGCCTTTGCTGACAGCCTTTCTTTTCGCCGCAGGTTTACGCGCCGGCGCCGCGGGTTTCACCTCGACAGTCGCCGTCCTGGCGGGTTTTTTCCTGCGTGTCGGCGCAGCCGGCGGCGCGCGCAGGGCCGCTTCGAGCTCGGCCAGTGCCTCGCCCGTGTAAGTAGCGATGCGCTGCATATGCGGCAGCGTGTCGCGACAGCCAGTGAAACCGAATGCAAGGATTCCAGCGTAACTCTGGCAGGTGATGTTGAGGGCCTGTCCGTGTGTCACCAGCGACACCGGATAAGCCGCCTCCAGTCGCGCGCCGCGAAAATACAGCGGGCGTTCCGGTCCGGGAACGTTGGAGATGGTCACGTTGAACATCGGTCGGGTGCGCCCGCCCATACCGGTCAGCAGTGAAAGCATATACGGCGCCATCAACACCATCGTGTACTGCATCATCGCCTTGCGCGGCAAAGTCAGCACATGTTCTTTCGCGCGTCGCGTCGCATTGCGAATCGCCTCCAGTCGTTCGAGTGGCGCATCGATGTCGGTGCCCAGGGTCGAGATGATGAAGGTGATCGCGTTGCCGGCGCCTTCATCGTCTTTGGGCCGTACCGAAACCGGAATTCCGGCGGTGAGTGACTTTTCCGGCAAAGCGCCGATCTCATCGAGAAAGCGCCGTAGTGCCGCGCCGCAAATGGCCAGGACGACGTCATTGAGCGTCGCGCCGGCAGAATCGGCGACCTTGCGCAGGCGCTCGATGCTGAATTGCTGGGTGGCGAATCGTCGCGGCTGCTTGATTCGCCCATTGATCACTGAGCCCGGCGTATCGAACGGTATGGCCAGGGAGTCGCTGGCATTTCGTGCCGATCCGACCATGCTGGTGAAGGCACGTACGATGTCAGGCAGATTGCTCAGCTGATCGCGTGTGGCTTCGATCAGGCCGTTTACCACCTGTGCCGCGGTCGGTGCCGGCGCCTCACGGCGCTGACGCAGCCGTGCCGGAAAGCCCACGGCGAAGAATGGCGGCAGGCGCCGACTCGATTCGCGATCGGCGGACATCGAGCGGACCAGAAGCTTCATGCCGCTGATGCCATCGATCAGGGAATGATGCATCTTGATGTAAAGCGCAAAGCGATGACCTTCGAGGCCTTCGATGAATTCGCATTCCCAGGGTGGACGCGACAGATCCAGGGGTTGGCTGTGCAGGCGGGCGATCAACTGGCCGAGCTCGCGTTCGCCGCCTGGCTGGGGCAGGGCGGACAGGCGAACATGGTGCTCCAGATCAATGCAGGATTCCTCTTCCCAGACCGGGCGCAGGCGCTTCAGGCCAGGTCGACGCAGGCGGTGGTTCCAGGGCGCGGCGATATCGCTGCAGGCACGGAACTCGGCCAGCATCTGGCGAAGAAAGTCGGCAGGCGCATCATCGGGCAGACTGAATGAGATCAGACCGCCGACGTGCATTGGGGTGTCGCGTGACTCCACCATCAACCACGACACGTCCAGCGGGTTCAGCGGCTTGACGCTCATCGGTACTCCGGAGTGATCCCGCCAGGTTCGGCATGGCGACCACTCTGCCCGCAACGGCGAACAGCCGCAACCATAGGGTCGTCATTGCGGATCGCCGGGGGGACGCAGATGCCAGGCGCAGCCGCTGGCCGCTCCGGTGCAGACAGCGGAGTCGGGTCAGCAACGGGGCGCCGCGGGGTGGCGATTTTTCACTTGCGCCATCAGTGATTTGGCGCTTAGCTTGAGGCATGTGCCGGAACAGGATTCAGCGGGGTTTGCTGTTCTGCCTGGTGGTGATCGCCGGCGCTTTGCCGCCGGCCTTCAGCGCCAGCGTCGCCGTGGACAACGGCCAGATCGGCCGTGATCAGATCCGTTTTCGCACGCTTGGCATTGCCAATGGTCTATCGAGTTCGACAGCGCGCGCACTGGCGCAAGATGAGAAGGGATTCGTCTGGCTGGGCACCCAGGAGGGACTCAATCGCTTCGACGGCTACGATTTCCGGGTCTATCGAGCGGATTCAGAACGCGCCGATTCGCTCGGCGACAGCCATATCACCAGTCTTGCCGCGGACGGCGCCGGCGCGCTGTGGATTGGCACCGTGGGTGGCGGGGTCAATCGCATGGATCTGGCGACCGGCAGCGTTCGCCGTTTTCTGGTTGGCGCTGAGACGGGTCTGGTCGGCACCCAGGTCAATGCACTGCTGATCGATCGCGCCGGCGTGCTCTGGACAGCAACGCAGGACGGCGCAGTGCAGTTCCTGCGTCCGGGCGCCGTGCAGTTCGAAACCCTTTTTCCTGATGACCGCCGCTTGCGCAGGGCGCGTGCGTTGATGAAGGCGAAAGATGGCGCCCTGTTGATCGGCACGGCCGCGGGACTGTTCCGCTACATGCCGGCCGACTCGGCGCTCTCGGTCTGGCCAGTCGGGCAGCCACCGGCTACTCCGGGTCTCAATATTTCGGCACTGGCCGAGGCTCCTGATGGCCACGTTTTTGCCGGCGCTCTTGCCCAGGGCCTGTTCGAGTTCAGTGCCAGCGGAAAACTGCTCGCCCATCATCGGGCCGAAGACGATGCCCCCGGCACCCTGATCGACGATCAAGTGCTGTCCCTTATGATGACGCGCAAGGGCGAACTCTGGGTCGGCACCTACAACGGGCTGAGCCGCTATCAGGGCGATGGCAGATTCCTGAGTTTTTCCCAGGACGAAAGCGACGCTGGCAGTATCGGCGCCAACCGGATTCCGGCGATGATGGAAGATCGCGACGGCCTGCTCTGGTTCGGCACCTGGACCGGCGGGGTGTCCCTGCACAAGCCGGCAACCCGGGCGCTGCGCATCGTGCGCCATCGAACTCAGGATCCGAAGAGCATCCCGACCAATCCGACCCGGGCCATGGCACGCGACGCCGATGGCACGCTTTGGCTCGGCCTCTATGAAGGCGGCGGCCTGGTCCACTACGATTTTTCCAAGGGCGTATTGCAACGCTACCGCAACGACCCCGACGACCCTGACTCGCTGCCCAGTGATGGTGTGCAGGCCGTGCTGCGCCGGCGCGATGGCACGCTCTGGGTAGCGACCACCGCGGGCGTCGCGCGGCTGCGGCCCGATCAGCTCGGCTTTGATCGACTTGAGGCCCTCTATGGTGGTGCGCCCGTGGGGTCTGGTCGCGCTCTGTACGAAACCCGCGACGGCGGATTGTGGATCGGCACCGAGGAGAGCGGCCTGCTCTTCATCTGTCCGGGCTGCCAGCACTACGAGCAGTTTACCTTTGACCCTGAGCAACCCGGACGTTCGCTGCCGGGCAGCAGTGTCAATGCGATTTTCGAGGACCAGGCCGGCATGCTCTGGGTTGGAACCAACGGAACCGGTCTGGTCCGTCTGGACCGCCAGTCCGGCAAGCTCACGACCTACCGTGCCCTCCGTGGCGAGCCGGGTGCACTGCAGAGCGAGGTGATCACCAATTTCCTGGAGACCAGCGATGGTCAGCTCTGGATCGGTACCCAGGGCGCCGGTATTGCCAGGCTTGAGCGCGATGAGCCGGTGCGCTTCAGCCATGTAAGTCAGCGTGATGGCCTCAGTGCCAATGCCATTGGCAGCATTCTCGAAGATGCCGACCACATGCTCTGGATCAGCTCGATCGGCGGCATCGACCAGTACGATCGCAAGACTGGTCGTGTGCGTGCATTGACCGCCAGCGATGGTTTTGATCGCTCGGGATACTTTATCAATTCACGCGCCGAGGACGATGCGGGCAATCTCTATTTCGGTGGATTGCTCGGTGTGGTCCAGTTCCATCCCCGCGATTTCCAGATCGACCTGCAACGCCCGGCCGTGGTCCTCACCCGGCTGGATGTGTACCGTGCCAGCGGCCGTGACCGCAGGGCTGGAGACGCCTCGGCTGCGTACATCGAGGCGCTGGAGCTTGATCACACGGAACCGGTGTGGTCCCTGGCATTTTCCTCGATGAACTTTGCCAGTTCGGACACCACGCGTTACAGCTACCAACTGGAAGGGCTCAACGATTCGTGGATCGATCTGCCTCAGGGTCAGCGCATGGCCAGTTTCACCCACGTTCCGGCCGGCCAGTATCTCTTCCGTGTCCGTGCGGCCTACGCCGATGGCATGGACTACGGCCCTGAGACGCGCCTGCCGGTGCATATCCGGCCGCCGCCGTGGTGGTCGCCGCTGGCGAAGACGGCTTACGTGCTGACCGCTCTGGCCCTCGTCGCGCTGTTCCTTACAGCGGCGCGCCGCCGGGCCCGAGAGCGGGACGGCATACGCCGCGCGCTGGCCGAGCGCGAGTATCGATTGAAGTTGGCGCTCTGGGGAAGCCGCGACGAACTATGGGATCTGGATCTGCGCACAGGCATTGTCCGCCGCGAGAATCCGCTGCCGCAGTTCGCCGGAGATGATCCCAATACGCCACTGGTTTCGCAGCATTATGAAAACCTGGTGCATCCTGACGATCGCGCCGCCAATGATTTGGCCATGCGCGACCATCTGCGTGGGCAGACCGAGTACTGCGAGATGGCCTATCGTGCGCGCAGCCAACGCGGTGGCTGGATATGGGTGCTGACTCGCGGTCAGGTCGTCGAGCGCGATGGCGACGGACGCGCCTTGCGCATGATCGGCACGCATCGCGATATCACATCGATCAAGGCGGTGGAAGATGCGCTGCGTGCGAGCAACGAGGCACTCGAATCGCGGGTGAGCGAACGCACCGGCGAATTGACCTTGGCCAACGACGAGCTGACCCAGACGCTGGTCGTTCTGCAGCAGGCGCAGAGCCAGTTGATCGAGTCCGAGAAGATGGCCTCATTGGGCAGTCTGGTCGCGGGTGTCGCCCATGAGATCAATACGCCGCTGGGCATCGGCATCACCGCGGCCTCACATCTGGAAAGCATCACCCACCAGTTTGGCCATCGGGTCGAGGCCGCGCAACTCACGCGCAGCGATCTGGCCCAGTATCTGGTCGCGGCGAAGGAATCGAGTCGGCTGATCCTCAAGAATCTCGAACGCGCCGGTCAGCTGGTACGCAGCTTCAAGCAGGTGGCTGTCGACCAGAGCAGCGAGGAGCGCCGCATCATCAATCTTGGCGAATACCTCAACGAGATCGCGTTCGCGCTGCAGCCGGTGCTCAAACGCACGCCGCACGAACTGCGTATCACCTGCGCCCAGGACATCCACCTGGATACCTATCCGGGCGCGATCTACCAGATCGTCGTCAACCTGATCAGCAATGCACTGGCCCACGCGTTTCCGGGAGATCGTGTTGGCCTGATCGACTTGCGTGCCTACCGGCGTGGCGGCGACGAAGTGGTGATCGAATACCAGGACAACGGTGTCGGCGTCGAGCCCGCATTGATCAAACGGATTTTCGATCCGTTCTTCACCACCCGGCGCGGCCAGGGCGGATCGGGACTTGGATTGCACATCGTCTACAACCGGGTGACCCAACTGCTGGGCGGAACGATCAACGCCGAGAACCGCGATGGCCTGCACTTTGTTGTGCGCTGGCCAATCAGACCGCAGAACTGAACCGGTTGGCAGAGCGGCAGTGCTGCAGGGATCGCCGTGTCCTCAACGCAGGCGCTCGAACACCTGGTCGCGGCTCAGTGCCTCGGCCTCGCTTGCGCGACGCTGACGGTACTCGAAGCTGCCGGCGGCAAGGCCACGTTCCGAAACCAGCACGCGGTGCGGAATTCCGATCAGTTCGATATCGGCGAACATCTGTCCGGCGCGCAGGCCGCGATCATCAAGCACGGCGTCGATGCCTTCCGCGCAGAGATCGGCATAGAGCGCCTCGGCAGCCGCCGCAATGGCCGGGTCCTGTTTCGGATTGATCACGCAGACCGCGACTTTCCAGGGCGCAATCGCATCCGGCCAGATGATGCCGGCGGCGTCGAAATTCTGTTCGATTGCGGCGGCAACAATGCGTGATACGCCGATGCCATAGCAGCCCATGTGCATGGCGCGCTTTTGACCAGCCTCATCGAGCACGGTCGCGCCCATGGTCTCGGCGTATTTCTGACCGAGCTGGAATACGTGTCCGACCTCGATGCCACGCGCGATCCTGATCTCGCCCTGACCATCCGGCGAAGCATCACCGGCCACGACTTTGCGCAGGTCTTCGATACGGCTGATCGCAGCGTCACGAGACCAATTGGCGCCGGTGTAGTGGCTGCCATTCTGGTTGCCACCGCAAACAAAATCTGCGAGTACGGCGGCGGCGCGGTCGACAATCAGCGGAATGTCTGCGGGTAGTCCGACCGGTCCGATGAAGCCGGGCTTGCAGCCGATGGCCGATTCGATTTCGGCCTCGCTGGCGAGTTCGGAAGCGCCGGGCAATTCGGCGAGCTTCTGCGCCTTGACCTCGTTGATCTCATGATCGCCACGCACGCAGAGCGCAACCAGGCCCGTGCGTCCGCGTACAATAATGGTCTTCACGCAGTCCTGCGGCCGCACCTTGAGAAAGGTCGAGACCTCGTCAATCGTTTTCTGCCGCGGCGTGTCGACCCGGGCAAGCGCCTGCTGCGGCGCTGCGCGCTCCTGCGCCGGCGCGACCGCTTCGGCCAGCTCGATATTGGCGGCGTACTGCGATCCGGTGGAGAAGGCGATGGCGTCTTCGCCGGACTCTGCGAGCACATGGAACTCATGCGAGAGATTGCCACCGATCGCGCCGGAGTCTGCCTGCACCGCGCGGAACTGCAGTCCGAGCCGGGTGAAGATCCGGGTGTAGGTGGCATACATGTTGTTGTATTCGCGGACCAGGCACTGTTCGGTCAGATGGAAGGAATAGGCGTCCTTCATCAGGAATTCGCGTGCGCGCATGGCGCCAAAACGCGGCCGGATTTCGTCGCGGAACTTGGTCTGGATCTGGTAGAAGTTCAGCGGCAGCTGCTTGTAGCTCTTGAGCTCGTGGCGCGCGAAGTCGGTAATCACTTCCTCATGGGTGGGGCCGTAGCAGAACTCCTGTTCCTTGCGATCCTTGATCTTGAGCAGCTGTCCGCCGAAGCGCACCCAGCGCTCGGTTTCGTCCCAGAGCTCGCGCGGCTGGATCGAGGGCATCAGCACTTCAAGGGCACCGGCCCGATTCATCTCTTCGCGGACAATCGCCTCAACCTTGCGTAGAACGCGCAGTCCGAGCGGCGACCAGGTGTAGATGCCGGCGGCCAGCTTGCGCAGCATGCCGGTGCGCAGCATCAACTGGTGACTGACGATTTCGGCGTCAGCGGGAACTTCCTTGACGGTCGACAGATGAAAGCGGGAAAGGCGCATGGTTGCGTCGCTTGCAGGGCAGGGGACTGCCGATGATAGCCAGCGTTGCTGGAGTGGACCAGCGCTGTGCCGATCAGTCTTCGGGCGGTGGCGGGATTGCCGGGGCCTGGCCCGAGCTGGGGACTTCGGGAACTACGGTGCCAACGGGAGTCACATTGGGGGTGTCGCGGATTATCTCGAACTCGGTATTCCGTGGCGGTTGGTCGGTGTAATTCCAGACACCCTTGTCATCTTTCCACTTGTAGAGCAGGGGGTTCGGGTCGGCCTCGGATCGGCTCGCCGGTCCGGCCGGATCGGGCCGGGGACGGTCGCCCTGCTGCAATGAAGGCCACAGCGCGACCAGGGCGCCGAGCCCTACGGCGATCAGAACTCCGAGGATCAAGGTGCCGCGTTCCATCCCGATGAGCAGCCAGATTACTCGGTGTCAGTTTCTTCGGCTTCGGCTGGAGCAGGCTCGGGCTTGCAGAACGCAGAAATCTGCCGCTCGGCAGTCGCGATCTCGGCCTGGTGCTGGTCCAGATCCAGCTCCTCCGGCACACCGTCACCATCGATGTCCTTGAGCACTTTCTCGTTGCCATTGAGCACTTCGAGATTTTTTTTCGCCGCCTTGCAATTTGTCGACTCGGGGCTCTCAGCGCCCGCCTTGGCTTTCGGCTTGGCTTCGCCGTCCTGGTTCTCGTCCTCATCGCCGCTGCGACCTGCCTGGGTGCGCACCTTGAGCTTGTCGGCGGGCTGGTCTTTGGGCGGCTTGGCGCTGTAATGCCAGACGCCTTTTTCGTCCTGCCACTTGTAGAACTGCTCGGCCAGCAGCGCTGGCGAAGCGACCAGCAGGGCGAGCAGCAGGGTGGCGGCGTAGCCGGACACGCGGCGGCTGGACTGGTTCAATCGTCGAATCGTGCTGTGCATGACCGGATCCTCATCCATTGGTGGGCCGATAGTAGCGCCGCGCCAGCGCAAGGGAAGCGCCGCGGCGCGCATTGTTCAGCTCGCGTGTTCGGTCACGGGCTGGATGAACGGCGCCAAAGCATCCCGGTTGAATTGTTCAGAGGCTCGTTGACGGCGGCGTTATACACTGGCGGCCACTCTCCTGTTGGCTGCCCGATGAGCGACGCTCCCGTAAACCCGCCACCGCGACATCCGGGCATTTATCTCTTGCCCAATCTGTTTACCACTGGGGCGATGCTGGCCGGCTATTTCGCGATTATCTCCGCGTTTTCAGGGCGCTACACCGAAGGCGCCATTGCCGTGTTTATCGCCGGACTGCTTGATGGTCTGGATGGACGGGTGGCTCGACTGACCAATACCCAGAGCGATTTTGGGGTCCAGTACGACAGCCTCTCCGACCTGGTCAGCTTCGGCCTGGCGCCCTCCCTGGTGATGTATTCCTGGGCGTTGGCGGAGTTGAAAGTCTATGGTCCCATGGTCGGCAAGATCGGCTGGGCCGCCGCATTTGTTTACGCGGCCTGCGCCGCAATGCGCCTGGCCCGGTTCAATACGCAAGTGGCTGTGATCGACAAACGCTACTTCCAGGGATTGGCCAGTCCGGCCGCTGCTGGCCTGATGATGAGCTTCGTCTGGACGATGGAACACCACGACATTGCCGGCGCCGATGTTGCATTCGTGGCGCTGGGAGTCACCCTGGTTTCGGCGATCCTGATGGTCAGCCGCATCCGTTACTGGAGTTTCAAGTCGATGCCGGCATCCGATCGCGTACCCTTCGTGGTGGCGCCAATCGCGATGGGCGTCCTGGTACTGCTGGCCATCCACCCGCAGTATCTGCTGCTTACCATCGTCGGCGTCTACGTGTTGTCTGGACCGCTGGTGACCCTGTTCGGCTTGCGCAATCGCCGCAGTCTGCGCCAGCGGCCGCGCGATCCCGGCGCCCCTCGGGACTGACCATGTTGGCAATCCCTGCGCCCGCTGAACCGGCACCACCGCCGATCACCGAACCACTTGCCCTGATCGCCGAGCTGGCGCATGCGCTGGCCTCGAGTCTTGATCTGCAGGCTACGCTGAGCAAGGCGGTGCAACGCATTGCTGCGGCGATGCAGGCCGAGGCGGCTTCGGTTTTTCTGGTTGATGAGTCCGAGGAAGTTCTGGTCTGTCGCGCCTCGGCTGGGCCGGTCGATATTGTGGGCATGGAATTGCCACTCGGATCGGGCGTGCTCGGGCGCGCCTACGCCAGTGGAAAATGCCAGATGGTGCGTGATGCCAGCAAGGACCCGGACTTCGACGCGGAAGTCGATCGGCGCACCGGCTTCACCACCCGATCCCTGCTGTGCACGCCGCTGTTCTCCGGGCACGGAACCCTGGGCGTGCTGCAGGTGTTGAACAAGCGTGGTGGCCTGCTGTTTGATGAATCCGATCATCTGCTGTTGCGCGCGCTCGCCGCGCCGGCGGCGCTGGCGATCAGCAATGCGCGGCTGGCGGCCGAGTCCCTGGAGCAGGAACGTCTGCATCGCGAACTGTCGATGGCGCGCAGGATGCAGCGCAGTCTGTTGCCGCGTCGTCGCCGTGGCGGCTTTCCGCTGCTGGCGTTGAATCGACCCGCGCGCGAAATCTCCGGCGATTTTTATGATTATTTCGATCTTCCCGACGGGCGCATCGGATTCACCATCGGTGACGTTGCCGGCAAGGGGCTGGACGCTGCCTTTCTGATGGTCCGCTGCGCCAGTCTGATGCGCTGGGCCGGCAAGGAGGGGCTGCCGCCCTCGCAATGGATGGCGCGGGTAAACGAGGAAATGTGCGAGACGCTCGGCAATGGCAGTTTCGTCTGTGCGGTGGCCGGCTACTACGATCGACGCCACGGGACTGTGGTCTGGGCCAATGCCGGTTTCCCGCCGCTGATGCTGCTCTGCCCCGGACAGCCGAGCCTGTCGTACCGCGCCGAGGGTCCGCCACTGGGGATTATTGCCGGCATGAATTTTCCGGAGCAGCAGGCAGCGCTGGCAGCAAATTCCGCGCTCTACCTGTTCTCCGATGGTGCCACCGATGCGCGGTCCGATTCGGGCGAGATGCTCGGCGTGGACGGCATGCTGGCGCTGATTGAAAAGCATGCCGGCTGGCGCCCGGAAACCCGGCTGCGCCGCATCGTCGGCGAGCTGCGCAGGATGAAACTTCACGACGACACCACCCTGATGCTGATCGGAGGTCCGTTCGAATGAGTGGACGGCCGCTGCTGAGTCTGAAAATTCCGGCGCGAGCCGAGGTTCTGGCCGAGATGCGTCAGCAATTGACCGCGACACTCGACGCGCTGGCCATAGCGGATCGGGAACGTGAGCGCATCGTCTTGGCGGTCCATGAGGCCTGCAGCAATATCATCCGTCACGCCTACCGTAATTGCCCTGCCGGCTCGATCCAGTTGAACGTCAGCAAGGTGCGCGGTCAGCTGCGTATTCGACTGCGTGACCGGGCGCCGCCGGTTGATCCCAGTTGCATCAAACCGCGCGATCTGGGTGAATGTCGGCCAGGCGGGCTCGGAGTCAATATCATCGACGACACCATGGATCGCTGGCGCCTGCGACCACTCAAGCACCGCGCCGGCAATGTGTTGTGCATGCGGCGACGCCTGCGCAGGGATAAAGGGGCATGATGACAAAACCTATCAAGAATGGATGCGAGCAGCGCAGCGAGGCCGGCTGGGCCGTGATCGATGTGTTCGGCGAAGTTGACCTCAGCTGGTCGCAGGAAATCCGTCGACGAGTGCTCGATGCACTCGCCGCGGGTCCCGCCCTGGCAGTGGTGCTGGCGCGCGTGAGCTATATCGACTCGTCGGGAATTGCCGCCCTGGTTGAGGGTTTCCAGCAGGCGCGTGCCAAGGCGCAGCGGTTCGCCCTGGTGGCGCCCAGCGAATCGGTTCGTGCCGTACTCGAATTGGCCCGGCTTGACCGGGTATTCCCGATCTATCCCGATCTTGCCGCCGCTCAATCGGACTGAGACGGTGAGTCTGGCACTGCAATTGGTATCGCGTCTGGGCAAACGCAGTGTCGATGTGGTTCGCGGCCTGGGCTATGCAGGGTCCCTGCTGGCCGAGAGTATCTGGTTCAGCATCGCCGGATTTCGCACCGGCCAGGCCGTGCGGCTGGCGGCGGTGGCCGAACAGATGCGCCAGGTCGGCGTGAACGCTGTACCGATCGTGGCCTTGCTCAGCTTTACCGTTGGACTGATGCTGGGCATCCAGTTCGTTGCAGCGCTCGGCGACTTTGGTGCGGAATCGCAGGTACTGATGGCGGTGGCAAAATCGGTGACGCGCGAATTCGGCGTATTGATCACCGGCATCCTGATCGCGGGGCGCTCAGGGTCCTCGTTTGCGGCCCGGATCGGCTCGATGACGGTGTCGCAGGAAGTCGATGCGCTGGGCGTCATGGGAATCGATCCGGTGCGTTATCTGGCGGCGCCCGCGTTGCTGGCCATGCTGATCATGCTGCCGATGCTGACCATCATCGCCAATGTGATGGCGATACTCGGAGCCGCGCTGTACTGCTCGCCGGTCCTCGACATCAGCCCGACCGTCTATGTGGTGCAGACCTTGAATCTGCTCGAGCCGGGTGATATCTGGCAGGGACTTTCCAAAAGCCTCGTGTTCGCGGTCTTGATCACCCTGGTCGGTGTCAGTACCGGATTCGGTGTCAGCGGTGGTGCCGAAGGCGTTGGCCGCGCAACTACCCGCGCCGTTGTCTATTCAATTTCGGCAATCATCGTGGCCGACATGATCTTCAGCTACTTCCTGAATCGCTGAGATGAGCGCGCCCGATCCGGTCATCGACGTCCGCAATCTCGAAGCCTACTACGGTCGGCGCCGCATCCTCCATGGCATCGATCTGCAGGTGATGCCGGGTGAGATCCGGGTGATCATGGGGGCATCAGGCTCGGGCAAGAGCACCCTGCTCCGTCATATCATCGGCCTGCAACGCCCGCATTCCGGCGAAGTCCGCATTCTCGGTACCGATGTGGCCAGGGCCGGCTCGACCGAGATGCTGGCGCTTCGCCGTCGACTCGGTGTCTCTTTCCAGGGCGGTGCGCTGATCACCTCGATGAGCGTAGGTGAGAACGTGTCGCTGCCACTGCGGGAACACACACGCCTGGATGAGAACACGATCCGCATCATGAGCCGACTCAAGCTCGAGGTGGTCAATCTGGGTGGCTTCCAGGACCTGATGCCCTCACAACTGTCCGGCGGCATGATCAAGCGCGCGGCGCTTGCGCGGGCGATCGTGATGGACCCAAAACTGCTGTTTTTTGACGAGCCCTCGGCCGGCCTCGATCCCGTGGTCTCAGCCGAACTCGATGAGTTGATCCTGAAGTTGCGCGATGCCCTGCGCATGACGATTGTGGTGGTTACCCACGAATTGGAAAGCGCGCTCAAGATCGCCGACACCATTACCGTACTCGACCAGGGTCGGGTGCTGGAGACCGGACCGACCGCCAGCGTGCAGGCCAGCAGCAACGAACGAATCCAGGATCTGTTCCATCGGCGTCCACGTCACGTCGAGGTCGATGTCGATGAATATCTGCGCCGATTGACCCAGGAAGAGCTCTGAGTCTCGCCACGGCTGCGGGTGAGCGGGTGAATCGCCGAGCGCTTTGCCAGCGCAAAAAAAACCGCCGCGGATCACGCGGCGGTTTTTCAGTTGGAGTAGACAGCCTGGATCAGAAGCGCCAGACGCCGGATACCGAGTAGGTGTCGACCCGATCCGAGAAATCGGCAGCCGCATCTATCTGGAATTTCTCGAACGCCCAGCCAAAGCCCGCCGAGTAGTGCGTCTGTGATTCGCCGATCGAGAACAGCACCGCGTTGGCGATGGCATCCACGCTGCTGCCGTCGGGCACGCCTTCAAACTGGATCGAGTGCTCGGGGTCCTGCCAGACGCCGGCGCGCAGGCTGAACGGGTGGGTGAAATTGGTGAACGTGTATTCACCGCCCAGACGCACTTCGACGCCATTGTCGACACCAAGGGGTTTCAGACTGGGCTGGATGCCGCTGTCATTCAATACGAAATTGGATTCCACGCCGCCACCGGTCAGATCCGAGTAGCTGATGTAGTTGACGTCGAGCGAGATCGTGACCGGCTCGGCCGGGCGCCAGGTGGCGCCGACGCCGAACACGTCCGGCGCATCGAAGCTGGCGTTCTTGACGAAGGCAACCGTGCCATTGGCATTGACGCGCGCGGCCTGGTAGCTGAACTTCGGCGCACGGCGGTAGACCGTACCGAACTGCCACTGGTCATTGGCCTTGTACTGGGCGCCGACGTTGTAGCCGAACGCGTTGTCGCCACCGAATTGACGGGTGGAGAACTGGATCACGCTGGATGTTGGTGAGGCGACGCGAACCGTTGCCGAGTCGATGTCGAACTTGTAATGGTTCAGGCTCAGGCCCATCGAGAACTGATCACTGAATTTGTAGGCGCCTGACAGGCCGTTGACCATGGTCTCGACGTCGATCGCCGCGCCGAATGGAAAGACCACCAGATTGCTGTCCGACGAGCTCGGGCCGACGCTGCCGAAGGACGTTTCGAAATTCAGGAATTCGTGGCGGTAGAGGGCGAGCGACCAGCCGTCCATCGGGATGACCCAGGACAGGAACGAGATATTGCGGACGTCGGTGCTGGCTTCACCATAAGCCAACCCAGCGGTGCCAAACGGATTGGTGGTGAACGTGCCGCCGGCAACGTACTGGGTGTTGTACTCGGTCTGACGGATTTCCATCGAGATTTCCGGGGAGGCGAGTTGCACCAGGCCTGCCGGATTGGTGAAGGCGGCGGTTGCGTCATCGGCGAGGGCGAGGAACGCACCACCCATGCCCAGGCTGCGCGCGCCAGGTGCCGAGAAATTGAACTGGATCGAGGCATTACCTTCCTCGTCGGTGATCGCAAACGCAGATGAAGCGGAGCCGAGCAAGGCGGCGCCAATTGCAAGCACGAGCAGCTTTTTCATTTTGATCTCTCCTGACTGGATTCTTCATGAACCCGCCCGGGGGCAGGGGCGGCGCGATCATAGCATTGGTGGTTTGCCGGGCGAGCCACGTACACGGCGTCCCGGCTGGTTTATGATGGTGACCCAACCCGAGGAGCTGGCTATGAGTACTGCCTATATCGTGATGGCCGTCATCGTCGTATTTGCCTGGTTGGGGGTAGTCCGGGTGCCCCAGGGTTATGAATTCACGCTGGAGTGGTTTGGCCGCTATGTGCGCACCCTGACCCCTGGACTCAACTTCATCATTCCGTTCGCGCACAACGTGGGCAAGCGGATCAACATGATGGAGCAGGTGCTGGACGTGCCGCGTCAGGAGGTGATCACCCGCGACAATGCCGTCGTCGCTGTCGATGGCGTGGTCTTCTATCAGGTGCTGGATGCGCCCAAGGCGGCCTACGAAGTGTCCACGCTTGAGATCGCCATACTCAATCTGGTGATGACCAATATCCGTACTGTGCTCGGCTCGATGGATCTGGACGAATCATTGTCCAAGCGCGATGTGATCAATGCCCAGTTGCTCAAGGTTGTTGACGAGGCGACCCATCCCTGGGGCCTGAAATGCAATCGCATCGAGATCAAGGACATCACGCCACCGCGCGACCTGGTCGAATCAATGGCGCGCCAGATGAAGGCGGAGCGCGACAAACGCGCATCCATTCTTGAGGCTGAGGGATCGCGGCAGTCGGCCATTCTGCGTGCCGAAGGTGAGAAGCAGGCGGCCGTGCTCGAATCCGAGGGGCGCAAGGAAGCTGCCTTCCGCGATGCTGAAGCGCGCGAACGTTCGGCCGAGGCCGAGGCCAAGGCGACCATGATGGTCTCGCAGGCGATCGCCAAGGGCGACCTGCAGGCGATCAACTATTTCGTGGCCGACAAGTACGTTTCCGCGTTGCAGGCTCTGGCCACCGCGCCCAACCAGAAAGTACTGCTGATGCCGATGGAATTGACCGGGATACTGGGCACGCTTGCCGGTGTTGCCGAGCTCGCCCGCGCCAGTTTCGAGGACCGTGCGGCAGCGCCCAAGCCGCCGCGCCCGCCCAAGCCGTTTGAGGAGCACCGCAATGGATAAGGTGGTCTATCTCTGGTGGAGCATCGGCGGCCTGCTGCTGATCGCCGAGATGCTACTGCCCGGTGCCAGCCTGTTGTGGCTGGGTTTTGCGGCCCTGGCGATGGGAGTGCTGATGATCTTTCTGCCGGATCTTTCGTTCCTGGCCCAGTCGCTGATTTTCGGCGCTTTCGCGGCGACCGCCGTCGGCCTGTATCTGCGTTTTTTCCGCCCACGCGAACCGGTGACCGACCGCCCTCTGCTGAACAAGCGGGCGTCACAGTTGATCGGTCGCGAGATCGAACTCAGCGAAGGCATCACCATGGGCCGCGCCAAGGTGCAGATCGGCGACGCCTTCTGGACGCTCGAAGGCCCGGACCTGCCGGCGGGAACACGGGTCACGATCGTTGCCACTGACGGCATCGTGCTCAGGGTGCAGGCGCACTGAGCATTGCGCGAAACCGGAGCGGCATGGCCGCTCCGGTCGATAGTTCAGGCCATCTGCGCTGAAACGAAGTCCCAATTGACCAGATTCCAGAATGCCTCGACGTACTTTGGACGCGCATTGCGGTAATCGACGTAATAGGCGTGTTCCCAGACGTCGCAGGTCAACAGGGCGCGGTCGCTGCCGGTCAGTGGCGTCGCGGCATTGGAAGTGCTGACCAGAGCCAGGCTGCCATCGGCACGCTGCACCAGCCAGCCCCAGCCCGAGCCGAAGGTGGTGACGCAGGTCTGGCTGAACTGCTCCTTGAACTGCGCGAACGAGCCGAATGCCGCATTGATCGCATCGGCCAGTTTGCCGGTCGGCTCGCCGCCGCCATTGGGCTTGAGGCAGTTCCAGTAGAAAGTGTGATTCCAGACCTGGGCCGCGTTGTTGAACATGCCACCGCTGGATTTGCGAATGATCTCTTCCAGAGACAGCGATTCAAATTCGGTGCCCTTGATCTGGTTGTTCAGATTGGTCACATAGGCCTGATGGTGTTTGCCATAGTGGAAGTCGATGGTTTCAGCGGAGATGTGCGGTGCCAGGGCATCCCGGGCATAGGGCAGGGCAGGCAATTCAATGGCCATGGGGCAGACTCTCAACGGTTGCGCCAACCGGCGCGGGCTCATGATTGTAGAGCGGTGTCTGTCCGCCTGCACTAGAATACGTTCATCGGCCGCCGCCGCGGCCATCAATCGAGAAGCTTTGTCATGGATATCATCGAACAGATTCGCAGCACCCTCGAAACGCATCCGATCGTGCTCTTCATGAAGGGCACGCCCCAGTTTCCAATGTGCGGATTCTCCAGTCGCACCTCGGCCGCCTTGCGCGAAGTCGGCGCCCAGTACCATTCGGTCAATGTGCTCGAGAACCCGGAGATTCGCGCCAATTTGCCGCGTTACTCGAACTGGCCGACCTTTCCCCAGTTGTTCATCAATGGCGAATTGATCGGCGGATGCGACATCACCATGGAACTGTACGAGAAAGGTGATCTCGCCCAGATGGTGAGCGAAGCGCAGAAAGCCTGAGTTGCGCGATGAGTACGCCGACTATCACGTCCGCATCGGCGGGCTCGTCGCTGACCGGCCGCGTTGTTCTGGTAACCGGAGCAGGCGGAGGACTGGGGGCCGAGTTGTGCCGTCAAGCAGCAGCAGCAGGCGCGATCCTGATTCTGTTGGGGCGACGGGTGCGCCCTCTGGAAAAACTGTACGACGAGATCGTGGCGCTGGGCGCGGCCGAGCCGGCGATCTATCCGCTCGATCTCGAAGGCGCCGGACCAGGCGACTTTGCCGAGCTCGCCGCAAACATCGAGCGTGAATTCGGCCGACTCGACGGCATCGTGCACGCCGCAGCGCATTTTACCGGCCTCACCGCGCATGCGCAGGTACCGCCAGAGGAGTGGCTGCGCAGCATTCAGGTCAATCTCAATGCACCGGTTGCCCTGAGTCTGGCCTGTCTGGGCCTGCTCAGGCAAAGCCCCGATGCCGCCCTGCTCTGGGTGCTCGATGATGCCGAGCGCGTTGGCCGCGCCCACTGGGGCGCCTATGGTGTGTCCAAGGTCGCACTGGCTGGAGTGATCTCGCAATGGGCGGATGAACTGGAAAACAGCCGGGTTCGCGTGCACGGTCTGGTGCCGCGACCAATGCGCACCAAGTTGCGTGCTCGCGCCTATTTCGCCGAGAATCCGGCCAGCATCGAAATGCCGACGGCGGTCGCTTCGCGATGCATCGAACTGCTTTCCGCTGCGGGCCTGCCCTGGCGTGGCAAGTTGCGCGATCTCAATTCTGAAAGCTAGTGTGCAACACCACACCAGTCTGCGGCTGTGAGGGCTGGGCTCCTTCACACATTGCAAGGGAGCGGGGGATTATCAGATGACCACACTGTCGGTTGCGCTGCTGTTGTTCCTGGTCATGGATCCGCTCGGCAATGTGCCGCTGTTCCTCAGTCTGCTCAAAGACCTGCCGCCAAATCGCCGTCGAATCGTGCTCGCGCGCGAATTGCTGATCGCCCTGCTCACCCTGCTGGCTTTTCTCTACGGCGGCAAGCTGCTGCTTGAGGCCCTGCATCTGCGTCAGGAGTCGGTCAGCATCGCCGGTGGCATCGTGCTGTTCCTGATCGGTGTACGGATGATCTTTCCACCCCACGAGGGCTTGTTCGGCCCGCTTCATGGCGGCGAGCCGATCATTTTTCCGATGGCGATTCCCGGGATCGCCGGCCCCTCGGCGATGGCCATGCTGATGCTGCTGGGTCACGAGCATCCAGGGCGCACCATGGATTGGACGATCGCGCTGTTCGCCGCCTGGGCCGCGACCGCGGCAGTCCTGTTCAGTGCGACCCTGCTGTTTCGCTGGCTTGGTGCCAGTGTGCTCGGTGCGCTTGAAAAGCTGATGGGCATGCTCCTGGTTGCCATTTCTGTCCAGATGCTGCTGGACGGTTTGGCCGCCTTCCAGCGCGTTTCAGCCACAACCCTCTGATCTGTCCAATCCAGGCCTGGGTTTGTCTTCCAAGTCATTGAAAAAAAATGTGAAAATGACTCGGGAGGGGCATGGGGCAGGATCTGACGCCAGATTGTTAGCAATCTGTCATCCAGAGAGGTTAAACTGTCGTTAATCCCTCTCTCGTCATCTATGACGTGTGTGGCTCCCTTGAATGAGTGCGCGCGCCGACGGATGTTTTGTGATGTATGGGATGTCCGTGTTGCCATCAACAAGAAGGTGAAAACCATGTTCAAGCGAAACACAGTGCGCTTCGTACTGATTGCGTTGCTTGCCCTGATCGTCAGCGTGCCTGCCTTTGCGCAGAGCACTTCGGCGAGCTTGGCCGGCCGCATCGTCGATACCGAGGGTTCCCCCATTGCGGGCGCCACGGTCGACGTCCTCCATCAGCCTTCGGGCACCAAGCAGACTCTGGTTACCGGAGCCGATGGTCGTTTCAGCACGCGCGGTCTGCGTGTCGGTGGCCCCTACACGATTACTGCAAGCAAGGACGGCCTCGATGCCGCCAGCCGTAGTGACGTGTTCCTGCTGCTGGCCGAGACGGCTTCGGTCACCCTGACCATGGTCAGCGACGCTGCCGAACTCGAAGCCGTTGAAGTGGTTGCCTCGTCTTCGCTGTCGACCTTCACTCCCGACAACATGGGCGCCTCGACCAATATCACGGTTGAAACCATTGAAGAGCTGCCATCGATCGGCCGCAGCATTGGCGACTATGTCCGCTTCGATCCGCGCATCGTGCAGACCGACAAGGGTCGCGGTGAACTGTCCGCAGCTGGCCAGAACAACCGTTACAACAACATCCGCGTTGATGGCGTGCCGACCAATGACCAGTTCGGTCTGAATGCGACCGGCCTGCCGGCACTGAATCAGCCGATCTCGATCGACTGGATCCAGGAATTCAACGTCGGTATCTCGAATTTCGACGTGACCCAGACCGACTTCGTCGGCGCCAACATCAATGCCGTTACCAAGAGTGGTGGCAATGAGTTCAGCGGTGGCGTCTACGCTGTCTATCGCAACAACGACATGGTCGGTGATGAGCCGTCCGACTTCACCGGCTTCGACGACGAGTACACCGTCGGCGGCTATGTCGGTGGTCCGATCATCAAGGACACCCTGTTCTTCTTCCTCGGCTATGAAGAGTTCCAGCGCTCGTCGCCAGCTCCGGATGTTGGCCTCGTTGGTTCGGGCGCCAGCACCGAAGTGCAAGGCCTGACTCAAGCTGACTTCGATCGCATCCTGTCGATCGCTTCGGGCTACGGCATCAATGTCGGTGGCACGTCGCTGCCGAGCGGGCTGGACAACACTGACGAGAAGCTGATCGCCAAGTTGGATTGGAACATCAACGACGCACACCGCATGACCTTCCGCTACAACAAGACCGAAGGCGTAGACCAGGTTCTGCCGAATCTCGGCCGTACCGCGTATTCGTTCTCGTCGAACTGGTGGCAGAGCAATATCAGCTTTGAGAACTACGCCCTGCTGCTCTACAGCAACTGGTCCGACTCGTTCTCGACCGAAGCCAATGTCTCGTACTCCGAGTACCGTTCGGCGCCGTCTTTCGACATCCGCGCACCCCAGGTTCGCGTTGGCGTCAACAACAACGGCACCGGCGTATTCTTCGGCACCGAGCGTTCGCGTCAGTCCAACGATCTGGCCGTTGACACCCTGACCGGCTTCTTCGCCGGTGACTGGTACGTTGGCGACCACGTGGTCCGCATGGGCTTCGATTACGAAGGCAATGACGTCTACAACCTGTTCCTGCAGGACACCTTTGGCAACTACAACTTCAGCAGCATCGACGACTTCGAAGCCGGCACCTGGCGTACCTTCTCGTTCCAGGCCCTGCGCCCGGGCGTGGACTCGGCCGCTGCCCAGTTCGAGTTCGCCAACCTCGGCCTGTTCCTGCAGGACACCTGGACCTATAGCCAGAACCTGAACTTCCAGTACGGTATCCGCATCGACCGCAACATCCTGAGCGACGAGCCGGCATTCAACGCCGCCGCCCTCTCGACCTTCGGTTATGACAACACCGCTACGACGGACGGCCAGGTCACGGTGCAGCCGCGCCTCGGCTTCAACTACACCTTCGACAGCGAGCGCGCCACGCAGCTGCGCGGTGGCGTGGGTCTGTTCCAGGGTTCCTCGCCGGGCGTCTGGTTGTCGAACTCGTTCTCCAATCCGGGCGTCCTGACCCAGGCTGTTTCGTTGCAGAATGGCAGCGGCTTCAATCCGAATCCGGATACGCAGGCGCCGCCGATCGGTACGCCGCCGGCCGCTCTGGTCAACTTCATGGATCCGGATTTCCAGCAGCCGACCGTGTGGAAGATCAACCTGGCGTTCGAACGCGAACTGCCGTGGATGGGCCTGGTTGCAGGCGTCGAGTGGCTGCGCAATGTCACCGAGCAGGGCGTCGCGTTTGAGCACCTGAACCTGGGTGCGGCGCGTGGCATCCTCCCGGATGGCCGCAACTACTACTGGACCAATGTGCTGCCGGCCAATTTCACCGCGACCGGCAACAGCAGCGCGATCCAGAGCCGCTTCAACCGCAACCGCAGCTTCACCGATGTGGTGCTGCTGAAGAACACCACCAAGGGCATGTCGGACAATCTGACTCTGTCGTTGAACAAGCCGTTCGAGAACAACTGGGGCGCCCGCGTTGCCTATACCTATGGCAAGTCCAATGAAGTGAGCCCGGGTACCTCGTCGGTTGCACTGTCGAACTGGAATGGTCGCGCGATCTTCAATCCGAATGAAGAAGAGAGCAACAGTGCGAACTACGAGATCCGTGATCGCTATACGGGCCTGTTCACCTACCGCCTGTCGTTCGCCGAAGACTTCCCGACCACGTTTGGCCTGTTCTACGAAGGCCGCTCGGGCCGTACCCACGGCTACGGCTTCATTGGCGACGCCAATGGCGACGGCATCCAGGGCAATGACCTGTTCTACATCCCGCTGCCCGGCGAAGTGGTCTATACCGCAAGCTCGTCGGCTGCGGATATCGCCGCATTCGAGGCCTACATTGACAGCCAGGATTATCTGGCCGCCAACCGTGGTGAAGTCGCCCGTCGCAATGCAGGCCGCTCGCCGTACATCAACCAGTTCGATCTGCGCATCACCCAGGCCATCCCGGCTGGTTGGGGCAATCGTGCCGAGATCTTCCTGGACATCCAGAACATCGGCAACCTGATCAACAAGGACTGGGGCCACATCGACGAAGTCGGCTTCCCGTACAACCTCGGTGTCGCCCGTATGGCTGGCGTCGAGAACGGCCGCTACGTGTACAACGTATCGACCTATGTCAACGAAGCCACGGGTGCCCTCCAGCTGCCGTCCACCGGCCGCGCCGATGGTATCGGCCAGTCGCGCTGGTCGGCTCAGATCGGCGTTCGCTACGAGTTCTGATCCAAGGGCGCATGCAACACCCAAAAGGGCGGCCCGCAAGGCCGCCCTTTTTTCTTGCCGATCGGGTTCAGGATGCGGGAAGGCTTGACCGCTGGCTCAGGATTCGGAATGCTTACCGATCCGCGGCCTGATGGCCGCCGATCGCCTTCTTCACTGGACCCGATGGTCAACATCAGTCTGCTCAGAAATCTGGTTCCCCTGGCTTCTCTACTGCCCACCGACCGGGCCGAGTTGGCCAAGCATGCCCGCGTCGGTGCCTACGCGCCTGGGCAGATCGTGTTCAGCCGCGGTGAGCCGGCCAGGACGATCCCCTATTTGCTGAGTGGCGAGGTCGAGATTTTTGACGGTCTGGACTCGCGTGTGGTCCGTGCCGAGACGCCCGAGGCCCGTCAGCCACTGGCCCAGGGCGCGCGCAGGGCGACGACGGCGACCTGTGTCAAGGCCGCGCAAGTGCTGATGGTCGACCGCGAGCAACTGGATCTGGTGCTGACCTGGGCGCAGACCGGTGGCGTCGAGGTGGTCGAGTTTTCCAGCAAGTCGGCTGAGGGTGACGAGCAGAACGACTGGATGACGGCGCTGCTGCAGAACCAGGCCTTCCATCTGATCCCGCCGGGCAATATCGCGCAATTGTTCTCCTGCATGCAGGCCGCTTACTACGAAGCGGGCAAGACCATCATCCGTCAGGGCAATCCGGGCGATGCCTACTTCATCATTACGGCGGGCAGAGTCCAGGTTGTGCGTGAGGAGCCCGATGGCATCAACGAAACCGAAGTGTCACAGCTCTCGGTGGGTCGTGGATTTGGTGAGGAGGCTTTGGTATCCGGCCAGCCGCGCAATGCAACGGTGCGGGCATTGACCGATACCCAGTTGATGCGCGTCACCGCCGGCGATTTCGCCCGGTTGTTGAAGGCCCCGCTGATGCGCGAGATATCCCTCGAGGAGATCGCAGCCGGAACGCAACTGATCGATGTGCGTCTGCCCGATGAGTATGGTGCCGGGCATCTGCCCGATGCGATCAACCTGCCGCTGTCGCGGATCCGCGATCTGGCGGTTGAACTGGATCCCACGCGGATTTGTGCGGTTTACTGTGATTCTGGTCGCCGCAGCGCATCGGCGACCTATTTGTTATGTGAACGCGGGTTCGATGCCCGCCTTATTTCCGGTGGTGTTGAAGCCGGCCTGTTGACCGATCTGGTCTGATTCGATTTCTGGAGTGGACATGCGCGCACCTGCTGCGAACTTGGTAAATGCTTTGATTTCGCCGCTGGGCGGCATGGATGTGTTATCGCGGCAGGAGGTTTCCCGACTGCGTGATGCAAGTTCCGGTGGATTGCATCTGCTGATGCGACGCTGTGCGCTCGCCGTGCTCAATAGTGGCTCGCAGAGCGATGATCCGCGCGCGATGAGCGAGCGCTACCCTGATTTCGATATCCAGGTGCTGCAGCAGGATCGTGGCATCAAGCTGGAGCTTAAAAACGCACCGGCCGAGGCTTTCGTCGATGGCAAGATCATCCGCGGCGTCAACGAACAGTTGTTCGCCGTGGTGCGTGACATTGCCTACGTCAACAGTGATATCCAGTCGGGACGATTCAATCTTCAGGAGTCGCAGGGCATCACCAATGCTGTCTTCGAGATCCTGCGCAATGCGCGGGTGCTGCGTCCGAATGTCGATCCAAACCTGGTCACCTGTTGGGGCGGCCACTCGATTCCGCGTCACGAATACGAGTACACCAAGGCCGTTGGATATCACCTCGGACTGCGCGGTCTGGACATCTGCACCGGTTGCGGACCAGGTGCGATGAAAGGTCCGATGAAGGGCGCGACCATCGGGCACGCCAAGCAGAGGCGACGTACCAATCGCTATATCGGCATCACCGAGCCCGGCATCATCGCAGCCGAGTCGCCCAATCCGATCGTCAATCATCTGATCATCATGCCGGACATCGAAAAGCGCCTGGAGGCCTTCGTCCGCATCACCCACGGCATCATCGTGTTTCCAGGGGGAGTCGGCACGGCTGAGGAAATCCTCTATCTGCTCGGCATTCTGTTGCACCCGGAGAATGCCGGTACGCCGTTCCCGTTCGTCATGACCGGGCCAAAAGAATCTGCCGCATATTTCGAACAGATCGACGCTTTTCTGCGCCTGGTGCTGGGTGACTCGGTCGCCGATCACTACCAGATCATCGTTGACGATCCGAGCAAGGTCGGCGCGGCGATGGCCAAGGGTGTCAACAAGGTGCGCGAATTCCGTATCAATCAGCGCGATGCATTTTTCTTCAACTGGGCGCTGCAGATCGAGGAGTCGCTGCAGCATCCGTTCGCGCCGACTCATGCCAACATGGCCTCGCTGCGGATCACCCGTGACCAGGAGCGACACGCCCTGGCTTCGCAATTGCGGCGCGCGTTCTCAGGAATCGTCGCCGGCAACGTGAAAGAAGAAGGCATGCGCGCGATCGAGGAGCATGGACCGTTCGAAATCCACGGAGAAACCGACATCATGCAGGCATTGGACCGGCTTCTCGCTGCCTTCGTGTCGCAGCATCGCATGAAGCTTCCGGGTGGTCAGGCCTACGAGCCCTGTTATCGGGTGGTCACCTGAGCGGTTCGCTCTGGTCTCGCCACGGCGGTTACTGGCGTTCCCGGCGCAAGGAGCAGGCTGGGCCGATGCTGTCGCCGACGGCTTTGCCCTGCCAGCACGGCCGTTCCGGCCTTGCCCGAGCGCGCCAACTGAGCGAACAAACATACGTTTGATGTAGGGATCGTGCTGGCAAATGGTGCGATCTTGTCAGCAACTAGACATGTCGCCGTCAAACCCGCACACTAGCTGCCCTGTTACCGGGAAGCGGTTCGTGGCCCAGATTCTGATGCTCAATGGTCCAAACCTCAATCTGTTGGGCCAGCGCGAGCCGGACACCTACGGCCGGCTGACGCTGGACGAAATCGTCCAGGATGCCACACGTCAGGTGACCACGCTCGGGCACCGGTTCGATCATCTGCAGAGTAATAGCGAACTGGCCCTGATCGAGCGGGTACATGCCGCCCGCGGGGACGAAACCAGCTTCATCGTGATCAATCCGGGTGCGTTCACCCACACCAGTGTGGCGCTGCGGGACGCCTTCGCTGCCGTGCGCATTCCGTTCATCGAAGTACATATTTCCAATGTCCACGCGCGTGAGTCGTTTCGTCATCGTTCCCTGTTCTCCGATCTTGCCGTCGGTGTCATCTGCGGCCTGGGCGGCGCGGGGTACGAATTCGCAATCAGCCACGCGCTGCGGCGCCTGGCGATCCAGTAAGCAGTACGCAGCACTCGGGCGTGCCGTCGAAGCCTGGCGGTCATCCATCAACATCAAGGAGAGGGCCAACCATGGACCTTCGAAAAATCAAGAAACTGATCGATCTGCTGGAAGAATCGAATCTGACCGAGCTGGAGATCAAGGAGGGCGAAGAGACCATCCGACTCTCACGCGCATCCAGGTCGGCGCCGGCGCCGGTGCAACAGGCCCCGGCACCGGTGACGCATGTTCACGTCGAGCAGCGCCCGAGCACGACGCACGCGCCGAGTCATGCAAGTTCGTCGAGCTCTGAAGGTGGTCATGCCAGCGGACGCGAGCTGCCCGACGGTCATGTGATGCGCGCACCCATGGTCGGCACCTACTATGCCTCGGCCAGTCCCGACGCACCGCCCTTCGTCAAGATCGGTCAGCAGGTCAAGTCGGGCGATGTGATGGGCATCATCGAAGCGATGAAGATGTTCAACCAGATCGAGGCCGAAGTCTCGGGAACCGTGACCGCGATCCTGGCGGCGAGCGGGCACCCGGTTGAATTCGACGAGCCGCTGTTCGTGATCTCGTAGGCGGTCCGTGGCGAACGCGTTCCTGATTGCTTGCGCTGCCGTGATGCACGGGCAGCGATCAGGAAGATCGGGCGCAACGCATCGGTCGCAGCGCAGTCTTCGGTCAGGGCCAGCGGGAAGAATTCGGCGGGCCAGAGTCGGTTCCGCAGCTCGCGGGTGTCGGCCCGATGTTCAAGTGAATCATGTTGTAGGGGAGCCTCATGCTCGACAAAGTCGTCATTGCCAACCGCGGTGAAATTGCGCTTAGAGTATTGCGCGCCTGTCATGCGCTCGGCATCAAGACGGTGGCGGTGCATTCCACCGTTGATCGCAATCTCAAGCACGTCGGCATGGCCGACGAGTCGGTATGCATTGGCCCGGCGCCGGCGATCGAAAGCTATCTGAATGTGCCGCGGATCATTTCTGCGGCCGAGGTTACCGATGCCCAGGCGATCCATCCCGGCTACGGTTTTCTGAGCGAGAACGCCGATTTTGCCGAGCGTGTGGAAAAGTCCGGATTCATCTTCATCGGACCTACCGCCGATGTGATCCGGCTGATGGGTGACAAGGTCGAGGCGATCAAGGCGATGAAGGCAGCGGGCGTGCCCTGTGTGCCAGGTTCCGATGGTCCGCTCGGCGACGACGCCGGTGAGAACGCGGTGATCGCCAAGCGCATCGGCTATCCGGTCATCGTCAAGGCCGCGGGCGGTGGTGGTGGCCGCGGTATGCGGGTAGTGCACACCGAACCCGCGCTGCATAACGCCATCCAGACCACCAAGGCCGAAGCCAAGGCGGCGTTCGGCAATGACATGCTGTACATGGAGAAGTTTCTCGAGAACCCGCGCCACATCGAGATTCAGGTGCTGGCCGATGGACAGGGCAATGCGATTCATCTGGGCGAGCGCGATTGCTCCATGCAGCGTCGCCATCAGAAGGTGGTGGAAGAGGCCCCTGCGCCCGGAATCACGGCGGAAATGCGCGCGCGCATCGGCGCGGTCTGCGTCGAGGCATGCCTGCGCATCGGTTATCGCGGCGCCGGGACTTTCGAATTTCTGTTCCAGGATGGCGAGTTCTATTTCATCGAGATGAACACCCGTATCCAGGTCGAGCATCCGGTCACCGAGATGATCACCGGCATTGACCTCGTCCGCGAGCAACTGCTGATTGCCTCAGGCCAGAAGCTCTCGATCACCCAGGCCGATGTCCAGATCAGCGGCCACTCGATCGAGTGCCGGATCAATGCCGAGGATCCCGACACTTTCATGCCCAGCCCGGGGCTGATCAAGCGTTTCCATGCCCCCGGTGGTCCTGGTGTCCGCGTCGATACCCATATTTACGATGGTTACCGGATTCCACCCAATTACGATTCGATGATCGGCAAGCTGATCGTGCATGGGCGGGATCGCGCCCAGGCGATCGCGCGCATGCGGGTAGCGCTGGCCGAGTTGGTGGTCGATGGCATCAAGACCAATGTGCCTCTGCAGGCGCGCATCATGGCCGATCCAGGCTTTCAGGCCGGCGGCGCGAATATCCATTATCTGGAGAAGCGCATCGCCGAACGCAAGGAAAAAGCTATCGGTTTGTAGCGCGTGGTCAAAGCCGGGAAGCAAGTATGCAGTGCAGGCCACGGCAGCTGGGCTTACAATCATCCGGCAGTTCGATCGTGGCCTGCCCTTCGCGATGAGTCTCCATGCCCTGGCTTGAATTTTCCCTGACAGCACAGCGTGACAGTGTTGCCCGCATCGAGCGCGCGTTCGAGGACGTCGGCTCGTTGTCGGTCACGTTGCTGGATGCCGAGGATCATCCGATCCTCGAGCCTGCCGCCGGTGAGACGCCGGTCTGGCCGCAGGTGGTGGTGACGGCATTGTTCGAAGCCGATGCCGATCAGCATGGACTGTTCGATGCCCTGCAACTGATGGTGCCCTGGCTTACCCCGGAAAAAGTGACCGTGCGCGAAGTGGCCGATGCCGACTGGACGCGGGCATGGATGGACCAGTTCAAGCCGATGCAGTTCGGGCGGCGTACCTACATCTATCCCTGGAACATCGAGCCGGAGTCGCTCGATGATGCTGTGGTCGTGCGGCTCGATCCAGGGCTCGCCTTCGGTACCGGCACCCATGCAACCACGGCGCTCTGTCTTGAATGGCTCGATGGCCTGGATCTCGTCGGCAAGACCGTGCTCGATTTCGGCTGCGGTTCGGGCATCCTCGCGATTGCCGCGCTCAAGCTCGGAGCGGCGCAGGCGATCGGCATCGACAATGATCCACAGGCCCTGCTGGCCAGTCGTGACAATGCCGAACGCAACGGCGTGTCGGAGCGCTTGACCCTGTACACCCCGGAAGCTGCGCCTGATTTGCGCGCAGATGTCGTGGTGGCGAACATACTGGCCAGCGCCTTGATCGCCCTCGAATCCGAACTTGCCCGATACTCGGCCGACGCCGCGCCGATCGCGCTCTCGGGCATTCTGGACGGCCAGGACGATGAGGTCGTGGCAGCGTATCAGCCGGATTTCGCTGCGCTCGCGGTCGCCCACAAGGAAGACTGGGTACGTATCGATGGTCGTCGACGGCAGCGCTGAACCGATGCGTGCGCGCATCGCCCTGGTCGCCGCGATGGATCGCAATCGTGCGATCGGTTGCGACAATCAACTGCCCTGGCGGCTGCCGGATGATCTCAAGCGCTTCAAGGCGCTGACCCTTGATCAGACCATCCTGATGGGCCGACGCACCGCCGAATCGATTGGCCGCGCCTTGCCGCGCCGTCGCAATCTGGTCTTGACGCGTTCGGGGCGGACGCCGTTTGATGGTATGGAGCCGGTGGCGAGTTTTGACGAGGCGGTGCAGCGTGCTGGTGCGACTTTGTTCGTTGTCGGCGGCGGTGAAATCTATTCGCTCGCTCTGCCACAGGCCGATGTATTGCACCTGACCCTGGTCGATTGCGCGATCGAGCGGGCCGACGCTCATTTCCCGGAGTTCGATGAGGACGTGTGGCAATCGGGCTCGCGCCAGCTTCATCCTGCCGATGCCCATCATGCCTGCGCGTTCGAATTTGTCGACTACCGGCGCCGTCCAGTCTGATTGGTCTGACAGGCGCGAAATTTTCGGCCGGATTCAGTCAGCGCCCTTGCGTCCTACCTGGGCTCTGGTTTCGCATTCGACCTGGATCACCCGCGGTTCCGGGCCGAGTTCGAGTGCGGTAAGACGGCCGCCCCAGACTGCGCCGGTGTCGATCGAATAGATGCCCAGTCCCTGGAACAGTCCGAGTGTCGACCAATGGCCGCAGACGATGGGCAGATCGCGCGGGCTGTGCCCAGGAACTTCGAACCAGGGATAGAAACCGGGTTTCTGCGTACCCGGACGACCCTTGCTGTCGAAGTCGATGCGGCCGCGCACATCGCAATAGCGCATGCGGGTCATTACATTGATGATGGCGCGGGTGCGGTCATCGCCGCTGAGTTTCTTCGACCAGACGCCGGGCCGGTCGCCGAACATGTTCTTCAGTAATCGACGATAGTCATCGCTGCGCAGCCGGCGCTCCACCTCGGCGGCACGCAGCGCGGCGAGTTTGAGTGTCCAGCGCGGCGCCAGTCCGGCGTGCACCATGGCAAATCCGGCTTCCGGATCTGCATGAAAAAGTGGCCGATTGCGCAGCCAGTCGAGCAGATCGTCGCGGTCGGCAGCAAACAGCACCCTGCGCAGGTCGGGATTGGCCTTGAGCTGCTCATCCTCGCGGCGTACTGAGACCGCGAGCAAACTGAGGTCATGATTGCCCAGCACGACCACGGCCTGCGGTTCGATCGACTTGACCAGGCGCAGCACTTCGAGTGATTGCCCGCCGCGATTGACCAGATCGCCGCAGAACCAGAGCCGATCCCTGGCGGGATCAAAGCGGAGCTTCTCGATCAATAGCGCCAGCGCCTCGTAGCAGCCCTGCACATCGCCGATGGCATAGATCGCCATGGTCAGTGCAGGGTTCGCGGTACGGACAGAGTGAAGCGCGGGATCGGTGCGTCGAACGTGGTGCCATCATCGGCCAGCATCTGATAGCTGCCCTGCATGGTGCCGACCGGAGTTTCGATCACCGCGCCCGATGTGTACTCGAACGCCTGTCCCGGATCGAGATGAGGCTGCTCGCCGACCACGCCCGGACCGCGTACTTCCTCGACCTTGCCATTGCCATGGGTGATCACCCAGTGTCGGCTGACCAATTGGGCGGGGACCTGGCCCTCATTGCGGATGGTGATCGTGTACGAAAATGCGAAGCGCTGGTCCTGCGGCGCCGAATGCTCGTCCAGGAATCGGGTGGCGACGCTGACCTGGATGTCGTGGAGATTGCTCATGCCTGCATTGTGGGCAAGCGGGACCGCGCATTCAATACATGCGCGCGAGAATTGCGTGATGCAGTCGCGATCGGGCGGCGCCAATCGGATTCCTGAGCATGGCCGATCCCGCTAATCTGCTGCTTCCCAAGCTGGATGGCTGCTCGCTTGATGCGTGAACGTACTTTGCAGGAATGGTTGCAGCACTGGCTGTCCCAGCACCCGCACGAAATAAAGATGGGTCTGGATCGTTTGCGCCTGGTTTGGGCCCGACTGGCGGCCGCGCCGCCGGCGCCCCTGGTGATCAGCGTGGCGGGCACCAATGGCAAGGGCTCCACGGTCGCCTATATCGATTCGATCCTGCGTGCCGCGGGCCACCGTGTCGGTCGCTACACCTCGCCGCATCTACGCCGCTACAGCGAGCGCATCGTCGTCGATGGTGCCGAAGTTGACCAGGCCCGCCTGTGTGCGGCCTTCGCCTTGATCGAAGCCGCGCGCGCTGGCATACCACTCACTTATTTCGAGGCTGGCACCCTGGCCGCCCTGTTGATCTTCGCCGACTGCGCGGTCGACGTGGCGGTACTCGAGGTTGGCCTCGGCGGTCGACTGGATGCGGTCAATCTGATCGATGCCGATATCGCGGTGATCACCAGCATCGGCCTCGATCATCAGGATTACCTCGGCGACAGTCTCGCCGCGATCGCGGTAGAGAAGGCGGGGATTGCGCGTGCCGGGCGGCCGGTCATCGTCGCCGCTTCCGACATCACGCCGGCGCTGCCCGTGGTGCTGGATGCACTGGGTGCCCGGCGCATTCAGGCCGGTCGCGATTACTCCTTTGGCCCAGCGGAGACTGCTGATCGATGGCGATTGCAGGTCGGCGGGCGATGCTTCGAACTGCCCTATCCTGCGCTCGATGCACCGATCCAGATCCAGAATGCCGCCGCGGCCATCGTCGCCCTGCTCCAGATCGACGGCCTGTTGCCGGAGACCGATACGATCGCGGATGGCCTGGCACAGGTGCAATTGTCGGCACGGCTGCAGCGGATCCCCGGTGTGCCCGAGGTGGTGGTCGATGTCGCGCATAATCCACAGGCTGCGGCGGCGCTGGGGGCCTGGTTCGACACTGATCCCGCGCCGACGCGTGCCGTGTTCGGCGTACTCGCCGACAAGGATGCGATCGGTATCGCCACTGAGTTGGCCCCCTGGATACAGCACTGGCACCTGTGCGGACTGGATGAGCTCTCTCCGCGCGGACTGAGTGCGGATGCGCTGGCGGCCACGATGCGCGCCGGACTGCCGACCGCCAGCATCAGCCTGCATGAGCACCCGCGCAGCGCGCTGGCCGCAGCGCGCGCAGCGGCGCGGCCCGGCGAACGCATCCTTGCGTTCGGTTCGTTCTTTCTGGCAGCCGAAGTGCTGAGCGAGCTTGATGCCTGAACGGAAAAAGGGATCGAGCGGGCGCAGGGGCCGATTTTCTGACGTTGGCTGCGGTAAACCCGAAAGCACGACGCCCCCCGTATAATTCGCCACTGCCACCTTGCTGGAAGACCGCATGGATCCCGCTCTGAAAAAACGCCTGATCGGCGCCAGCGTCATGATCGTGCTGGCCATCATCTTTCTGCCGATGTTGTTCGATGGCAGCGGCGAGCCGATTCCGGGCAATGCTGTCCCGCTCGACATTCCGGCTCAGCCCCAGCGTGATTTCGAAACGCGTGTGGTGCCCCTGGACCTGCCGCGTCCGAGCGCGGGTGTGGCCGACGCAATCGGCGTGCCAGCGACTTCGGCCGAGGCTGCTGCACCAGCTGCCGCGCCTGCTGCCGATTCCTCGCTGACCACGGCAGCAGCGCCCTTCGAGGATCCGATCGCCGCGATCGCTGCCGAGGCCGCGGCGCGCGTCGACGCGGTCTCGGGTGAACGGGTCGATAATCCCGCAGCAAGCAGCGGCGCGACCGTTCCAGCAAGCAAGCCCGCCGAGCCGGCTCCGGCTGTTGCGGCGCCGACGGTTGCCGCCCCAGCGGCCTCGGCATCGGGACGCTATCTGGTCAACATCGGCAGCTATGCCAATGTTGCCAATGCGGCCCAGCTCGAATCGAGTCTGCGCGCCGCTGGTCTTGCGGTGCGCTCGGACACCGTCATGCTCGATGGCAAGTCGGTCCGCCGTCTGCGCCTGGGTCCGTACGCGACGAGGGCGCAGGCCGACAACGCGCGGCTTAAGGCCAAGGCGACACGCGCCGATATTCCCGCCAGCATCATCGAAATCGACGATACGCCGAGCGCCGATGTGCCTGCGCGTGCCTCAGCGCGCAGTGGCGCCTCGGCCTATGCCGTCCAGGTTGCCGTGCTCAGCGATGTCGGCAAGGCCAATGAGCGTCGCGATGCGCTGCGCCAGGCCGGCTTCGCCGCATTCGTCGAGAAGCTCGACACCGAGAAAGGTGCCGTCTTCCGGCTGCGCATCGGCCCTGAAGCGGAACGCTCCGACGCCGAGAAGATCAAACTCGCCGTGCAGCAGAAATTTGGCGGTGAAGCCATCATCGTCGACTACCCGTGAGCAGCAGGGTCGATCATGAGTGGGCGGCGGCTGGGCGGTGGCGCTGCTGGCGTCCGGCTTGCGTATTCAATGCCGGCTCGGCCGCGATGAATCCGGGTCTTGTTCCGCCATGAATCACGCCGACATCGCCATCCTGTCGCTGTTTGCGCTGTCGATGTTGATCGGGCTGGTGCGCGGCTTTGTCGTTGAGGTGATGGCGATCGTGGTGTGGATTCTCGCCGTCGCCCTGGCCTACTGGTTCGGTCCGGTGCTCGCGGCTCAATTTGCGCCCTCGCTCGAGTTGAATTCGGCGCGCATCCTGCTCGGCTATGGGCTGGTCTTTGTCGCGACCCTGATCAGCGGGGCAATCCTGGTTTATTTCCTGAAGAAGCTGGTCGCCGGCACCGGCCTCAGCGGTACTGATCGGCTGTTCGGCATGATGTTCGGTGCGGCGCGCGGCTTGGTATTGGTCGTACTGTTGATCCTGACGCTCGGACTCACGCCGTTTCCCGGCGATTCCTGGTGGAGCGCATCGCGCGCAATCGCCGCGCTGCAGCCGATTGCCGAGCGCGCGCGCGCCTGGTTGCCCGAGCCGGTGGCGCGCCATATCCGTTTTGAAGCCGTCAAGTCGGCGCCACCGGCGCCTGGCGTGCCTGCAACCCAATCCTGATCGGAGCGAAATCCATGTGCGGCATCATCGGAATTGTGGGCAAATCAGAGGTAGCGGCTGCGCTCTACGACGGACTGACCGTGCTCCAGCATCGCGGTCAGGACGCCGCCGGTGTGGCCACGGTGGATGGCGATCGATTGCGTCTGCACAAGGCCAACGGCCTGGTCAAGGATGTCTTCCAGGCCGAACACATGGCGCGTCTGCGCGGACGCATCGGCATCGCCCATTGCCGCTATCCGACCGCCGGTTCGGAAGGCGCTGATGAGGCGCAACCGTTCTATGTCAATTCGCCGTTCGGCATTGCGCTCGGTCACAACGGCAACCTGGTCAATACCGAGTCGCTGCGTCGCGAGCTGTTCGAGACCGATCGAAGGCATATCAATACCGGTTCGGACTCCGAGGTGCTGCTCAATATCTTCGCGCATGAATTGCAGGAGATTGGCGCGGCGCGGGCCACCGTCCATGATGTATTTCGCGCGGTCGGTGCTGTCCATCGGCGCTGCCAGGGTGGCTATGCGGTGGTCAGTCTGGTGCTCGGGCTAGGTGTTGTAGCCTGGCGCGATGTCCATGGCATTCGCCCGCTGGTACTGGGTCGACGCGAGGGCAGCGAAGGCGTCGAATGGGCGGTGGCGTCCGAGAGCGTCGCGCTCGATGTGCTGGGCTTTCGTCGGGTGCGTGACGTGGCGCCCGGTGAGGCGGTGATCATCACCTCCGAGGGTGAGCTGCATGCGCGTCAATGTGGCGCCGCGGCGCAGCACGCGCCCTGCATTTTCGAATACGTGTATCTGGCCCGACCGGACTCGATGATGGAGGATGTTTCGGTCTACAAGGCCCGCTTGCGCATGGGTGAGCGGCTGGCCCAGAAGATCCAGCGACTGCGCCCGGACCACGACATCGAAGCGGTCATTCCGATCCCGGATACCGCGCGCACGGCCGCACTCGCGCTGGCGCAGATGCTCGACGTGAAGTACCGCGAAGGTTTCGTCAAGAATCGCTACGTCGGCCGGACCTTCATCATGCCGGGTCAGAGTGAGCGGGTGAAATCAGTGCGCCGCAAGCTCAATGCCATCGAGCTGGAGTTCCGCAACAAGGTCGTCCTGCTGGTCGATGATTCGATCGTTCGCGGCACGACCTCCAGGCAGATCATCCAGATGGCGCGCGAAGCGGGCGCGCGCAAGGTGTACTTCGCTTCGGCAGCGCCGCCGGTGCGCTATCCCAATGTCTATGGCATCGACATGCCGGCGCCGTCCGAACTGGTGGCGCATGATCGCAGCGAGAGCGAAGTCGAGACACTGTTGGGTTGCGACTGGCTGATCTACCAGGATCTCGATGATCTGATCGAAGCCGTGGCTGAAGGCAACGATGATCTGACCCACTTCGATACCAGCTGTTTCTCCGGCGAGTACGTGACCCAGATGCCTGAGGGCTATCTCGGTGCGATCGCCGCGCAGCGTGCGGACGTCGTCAAAGCCGAGCGGCGCGAGATTACGGCGCCCCAGCAATAAGCGGGCTACAGCGGCAGGGCTTCGAGCCTTGCGCCGGCGTGGTCCAGTCTGAGCAAGCTGCCCTGGCGATGCCAGTCGCCGAGCACGATACGCTGGGCATCGCGCCCGTCGACATCCAGCGGCGGATGAATCGCCGGGCGATGGGTGTGACCATGAATCATCCGGTCCGCGCCGTGCACACGAAAAGCATCGGCGACTGCGGCCGGCGCCACGTCCATGATGTCCATCGTCGTACTGCGTGTATGCGCCTGACTGCGCGCCCGTGCCTCGGCAGCGAATGCGCGCCGGTCCGCCAGCGACTGGGCAAGAAATTGCCGCTGCCATTCGCTCTGGCGCACCTGGGCACGGAAGCTCTGGTAGGCGATGTCATCACTGCACAGCGTGTCGCCGTGCAGCAGCAGGGTACGGATACCGTAGAGATCGAGCACGGTGGTCTCGGCCAACAGGCGCATACCGCAGTGGGCGGCATAGTCGGGCCCGATCAGGAAATCGCGATTGCCATGCACGAAATGGATCGGGACACCGCCATCGGAGACGGTTCGCAATGCGCTCGCCACCGCATCGGCAAGCGCCGATGAATCGTCATCGCCGATCCAGGCTTCAAACAAATCGCCGAGGATGTACAGCGCCTCGGCGGCGGGCGCCTGCTCAGCGAGAAACCTGAGCAGGGCCACGGTGATATCGGGCCGGGTATCGTCCAGATGCAGGTCCGAGATGAACAGAGCCGTCATCTGCTGAGCGTCTTGTCGCTACGGATCTGGCTGGTGCGGACAGGGCGCGCCGTGCACGGCGCGCGCCGCGCGTCTCTACTTGGCAAGCTCGGCGCTCAGGATGATGACCGGCGACAGCGGAACATCCTGCGGCAGTGGCCCCTTGGCGCCGCGATCGACAGCCTTGATTGCATCGACCACTTCCATGCCCGAGACGACCTTGCCGAAAACGGCATAGCCCCAGGTCTGACCATTGTCCTTGGAGAAATGATCGAGATTGCGGTTGTCGACGACATTGATGAAGAACTGCGCGGTCGCCGAATTCGGATCGTTGGTGCGCGCCATCGCCACGCTGCCACGCACATTGCTCAGGCCATTGTCGGCCTCGTTGGCGACCGGCGGACGGGTCGGCTTCATGGCCAGGTCCTGGCTGAAGCCGCCACCCTGGATCATGAAAGTCGGGATCACGCGATGAAACACCGTGCCGTCGTAATGCTTGTCGGCGACGTACTGCAGAAAGTTCTCGACCGACTTCGGTGCCTTGGCCGGGTTCAGTTCAAGCACGATATTGCCCATATTGGTCTTCAGCGTGACGCGCGGAGCGGCGGCGCTGGCTGCCGGCGCTGCTGCGGCCGGGGCTGGTTTGCTGTCCTGTGCCGAGAGTGCGCTGGCGCCAACCAGCATCAGCAGGGCAAAAGTGGACTTCATCATGGACGTTCTCCAGAAGTTGGGTGGAAAGGCGGGCATCTTACGCCGTGCCGGCTGAATGACAAATTGGCGGAACGGGCGCGGGCGCCATGGTCGGCGCCCCACGCTGAGCTGGGGCCGGATCAGGAAGCGCGGGCGCGCAGGCGCTCAAGCACCTGTTTGCGGTCGGTCAATGGTGACTGGTTTTCCTGGCAGACCACGCCGATTGCGGCATACGCGTTGACGAAGTCGATCACCTCGTTCAGCGTTGCACCGGCGAATTCGGATACCTCAACCAGTGAGGCGGGAGCCTTCATCATTGCCGTGGCGATCCGGAAATGCTTGGGAAACTCGCGCTCGATCTGCGGCCACTTCATCAGTTTGAAGCGCGAATTCGCGTCGAGGCCTGGCAACAGGGCGACGCCATTGGAGGTGCCGAGTGTGTACAGCCAGAGCAGACGCGACATCGGCAGCCCCGATCCGCTCTCGCGCAGTGCAGCGAGTTCCTTTTCAGGCACAGGCTTCCACTCGCTGCGCTCGATGCGCCCCTGGCAGTAAGGCAGCAAGGGCTTGAGGGTCAGGCCACCGTAGTAGCGGTCATTGCTGCGATCGATGATCAGTGCAGGCAATCCCTCGCGTGCGAGCATCGCCGGCGCCTCGAGATGATCGTCCAGCAGATAATCGGCCAGGCTCGACGCGGCGGGTCTGAGCAGGGGCGCTGACTCGGCGAGGGCTGGTGGTGCACTCGGTACTGCGCGCTGCTGGCCGGTGATGCGTGCAGCAGTTGCGGGCGCCGGCGCCGCTGCGGGATGCGGATGACTTGGAACTGCAGGCTGCTCGCCGGTGACCCGGCGTATCGCAGGCTGCTCGGCAGTAACGCGCTGCGAGGACGGTGTGGGGACGATCGGCTGTTCGCCGGTGACGCGCGCGGGACGCGTCGGTGTGCTGACAATCGGCGCGTTGTTGGCCGCCGGCTTGACACCGCTGACGCCGAGATCATCGCCTGCGGCAAGTGCCAACGCATGCTTGATGCCGCCGACGCTGATCGGGCGGGCGATCACCACGTCCTGCTCGCCCATGCTGGAGGCGGTCAGACAGATCATCTTGCGTCCCTGCGATTGCGCTTTCAGCCAGTCCATATGGCCGTACAAGGTGTCAACGTCGATCAACACGACATCAGCCTGTGCCGCATTGGCAGTCCATTCCCAGCGCGTCGGCATCTGCATGCCGTGCATCAGGGCCTTGATCTGCTCGAGTTCGCTGGCAGAGACGCTCTGCGCGGCAATTCGAAGGGTCTTCGACATACGCGGTGATACTCCCCGATACTGGACGCCCGGGCCACGGGCGTGGAAAGCGCGGATTGTGACACGAGAGATTGCCGATTGGGCCGACCCTTCCCCGCAGTCAGAAACGTTTGCAGATCGGGCCGGGAAGCACGGGCACCGCGCCGAGGCGGGCTGTCAGTCAGTGCTGGCGGGTAGCACCTGGGCCGGTAGTGACGCCTCTGGCGCCTGCGCAGCCACGGTACGCTGCAGTTCCCAGAGTCGCGCGTAACGGCCTTCCAGTGCGAGCAGGTCCTGATGCCTGCCGCGTTCGACGATCTCGCCATGGTCGAGCACGATGATCTCGTCGGCATCGACGATGGTCGACAGCCGATGGGCGATCACCAGGGTCGTGCGTACCTTCGAGATCTCGGCCAGTTCACCCTGGATCAGGCGCTCGGTACGCGTATCGAGTGCCGAAGTGGCTTCGTCCAGCAGCAGGATCGGCGGGTTCTTGAGGATGGTGCGGGCGATCGCGACGCGCTGTTTCTCGCCGCCGGAAAGCTTGAGTCCGCGTTCTCCGACAGCAGTCTCGTAGCCGTCTGGCAGCTTGCTGATGAAGGCATCGATATGCGCGGCCTGTGCGGCCTGGCTGATCTCGGCGGGGCTGGCATCGGGCCGGCCGTAGGCGATATTGAAGCCAATGCTCTGGTTGAACAGCACTGTATCCTGCGGCACGATTCCGATCGCCTGGCGCAGACTGTCCTGTTTGACCGAGCGGATATCCTGGCCGTCGATCCGGATCGCACCGCCGTCGACATCGAAGAATCGATAGAGCAGTCGACCGATAGTGGATTTTCCTGCGCCAGTTGTCCCGACGATGGCGACGGTCTTGCCGGCCGGAACGGTGAAACTGACCTTGCGCAGAATCGCGCGCCGGCTGTCGTAGCCGAAATCGACCTGGTCGAATTCGATCGAGGCGCCGGAGATTTCGAGCGGGCGGGCATCGTCCTGGTCCTGGATATCACGTGATTGATTGAGCAGGGCGAACATGCGCTCGATATTGCTGATCGCCTGCTTGACCTCGCGATAGACCATGCCGAGGTAGTTCAGCGGCATCGCCAGCTGGATCAGGAAGGCGTTGACCATGACCAGATCGCCGAGACTCATGGTGCCGGCCACCACACCTTCGGCAGCACGCCAGACCAGCAGGGTCAAGCCGATCGCCACGATGCTGCTCTGCCCGGTGTTGAGCACGGCGAGCGTTTTCAGACTTTTCACCGTGGCCTCTTCGAGCTTGCACAGCGATTCGTCGTAGCCGCGCGCCTCGAATTTTTCATTGCCGAAGTATTTGACGGTCTCGTAGTTCAGCAGGGAATCGACCGCGCGTGCATTGGCCTGGGTATCGGCTTCGTTGGCGGCGCGGTAATAGCGCATCCGCCACTCGGTCACCGAGAAGGTCAGCGCGACATAGGCAACCAGGGTGGCCAGGGTGATCCAGGTGAAACTGCTGTCGAAGCTGTAGCCGAGGATCGCGCAGACCACCACGATCTCGATCAGGGTGGGCAGGATCGTGTAGATCGTCCAGTCGAGCAGGTCGGAGACCGCCGACATGCCGCGCTCAAGATCGCGCGAGACGCCGCCGGTGCGTCGCTCCAGATGGAATTTCAGGCTCAGCGCATGCAGATGCTCGAATACGGCGAGGGTCAGCAGGCGTGCGGTCCGCGCCATCACCCGCGCGAACACGATCTGGCGCAGTTCCTGGAACAATGTGGCTGCCAGCCGCAGCGCGCCATAGGTCATCAGCAGCAGGGCGGGCACGGTCAGCGGCGCGAGTTCAGGGTTCAGGCTGTCGACCAGTCCCTTGAGCACGATCGGCACGCAGATCAGCGCGAGTTTGGCGGCAATCAGAAACAGCAGTGCAAGCAACACGCGTCCACGAAACTTCCACACATAGGGTGCGAGATTACGCAGGGTGTGCCAGCCTCCGGTCACCGGCGCGGCGGCGGCGCTCATGCCTGCACGCCCGCACTGCCCTGCACGGCAGCGGCGCGCACCACGTAGAATGCAAGACCACGGCCAGCCTGGCCGGTCGCGCGCATCTGGATAATCGGGAGATCGAGCATGTGGAAGTTCCTGTTGCTGCTGTGCATGGCGCTGACGGTTCGCGCCGAAGATGGTTTGCCGCGCAATACCTCACCACCCGAAGCCGAGCTGTACATCATTTCCCCGGCCGACGGCGCCACCGTCAAAGGGAAAGTGACGGTGCGCTTCGGGCTGCGTGGCATGGGTGTCGCGCCGGCCGGCATCAATATGGTCGGAACCGGTCACCACCATCTGCTCATTGATGTGGAGACGCTACCGTCCCTGGACAAGCCCCTGCCCAAAGACGACCAGCACCTGCATTTTGGCGCCGGCCAGACCGAGGTCACCGTGCAGCTTTCACCTGGCAAGCACACCCTGCAGCTGGTGCTCGGTGATCAGTTGCATATCCCACATCAGCCGCCCGTGCTCTCGCCGCGAATCAGCATAACCGTCGAGTAGGTACGCGCCCCGGCGCGTTGGTACCACCGCGGCCCGATGCGTGAACTCAGTCCGGCGCCGACCAGGACTGCAGCTTTTCCGCGACGGAAGGCGGATTGCGCGCCGGGCCAACCCCGGTCGCGGTCCCGATATGGACAAAGGCCAGAACGCGTTCGTTTGGCGCCAGACCTAGATGGCTGGCGACCTCGGCATCGTAGGCGGCCCAGCCGGTCAGCCATTGCGCGCCGAATCCCATCGCCTGGGCACCGAGCAGCAGGTTATACGCGACCAGGCCGGCGCTGAGCAGTTGCTCCTGCTCGGGCACCTTGTGGCCCGGCGTCAGGCAGGCGATCACAGCCAGGATCAATGGTGCGGCGGCAAAACGATTGCGGTCCTTCTCGACCGCGGCAGCATCAGCGGTTGGTTGCCGCGCCATGGTCAAGCCAGCCAGGAAGTCTCCGAGCCGCAGCCGCGCCTCGCGTTCGATGCGCAACAGACGGTAGGGCGCGAGCTTGCCGTGATCGGGCACCTGCAGTGCCGCCGCGACCAGGGCATTGAGGCTCGCCTCATCGGGACCGGGGGCCGCCAGCAGCCGGCTTGGCACCGAGCGTCGCTGCAGCAGAAAATCAAGTGGGGACATCGTGGGCGCTCCTTGCGGGCCGGATATTGTAGGTTCTTCCACGCCTTGCGGGCAGCGTCGCTTGGAACTGAGCACTTACTGCATTAGCATCCAGCAGGATGTGACTACTGCACTGGGGAAAACGCATGGGTGTCATTGTGGCAACGCTGCGCGAGACCGCGCCGCATGAACGTCGCGTCGCGCTGACGCCGGAGATCGCCAAGAAGCTCAGCGCATTGGGCGCCGAAGTCTGCATCGAGGCGGGTGCCGGTGACTCCGCCGCCTTTCCCGATAGCCTCTACAAGGATGCGCGTGCCGTCGCCGATGCCATCGCTGGCACAGATGTACTGCTCTGCGTGCAGGCCCCGGACAGTGACGCCATCGGCAAGCTCAAGGAGGGCGCGCTGCTGATCGGTATGCTGGCGCCACACGCATCGCCCGAGCGCGTAAAGCAACTGCGTGACCGCAAGATCACCAGCTTCGCGATGGAACTGTTGCCGCGTACTACCCGCGCGCAGGCGATGGATATCCTGAGTTCGCAAGCCGGCATGGCCGGCTACAAGGCGGTACTGATTGCGGCGCAGGTATCGCCAAAATTCTTTCCGATGCTGACCACGGCAGCGGGAACCATCCGCCCCAGCAAGGTGCTGATTGTCGGCGCCGGCGTTGCCGGCCTGCAGGCCATTGCCACCGCGCGGCGACTGGGCGCGCAGGTCGAGGGCTTCGATGTGCGGCCCGAGGTCAAGGAGCAGATCGAATCGCTGGGCGCCAAATTTCTTGATCTGGGTGTCTCGGCAGCGGGTGCTGGCGGCTATGCGCGCCAACTCACGCCGGAGGAACTCGCCGAGCAGCAGCGTCGCCTCGGTGAACATGTGCGCAATGTCGATGTGATCGTCACCACCGCGGCCATCCCGGGTCGCAAGGCGCCGCGCATCATCACCACGGCGATGGTCGAGGGCATGAAGCCGGGTAGTGTGATCGTCGATCTGGCCGCCGAAACCGGCGGCAACTGCGAATTGACGATTGCCGGCGAGACGGTAGTGCGCAATGGCGTCAGTGTCGTGGGCCCGGTCAATCTGCCCAGTCAGGGCGCGGTACACGCCAGCGAAATGTATGCGCGCAACCTGTTCAACTTCCTCGCCCTGATGTTGAAGGATGGGGCGCTCAATCTGGACTGGAACGACGAGCTGATCGCGCAGACCTGCCTCACCCATGCGGGTGAGATCAAGCACGAAGCCACCCGCAAAGCCGTTGACGGCCAAGCCTGAGGATAATTGAACGGTCGCCAGCAGCCACTTCTTCGACTTCGCTGGACAGCTTATTGTTTTCCAAACCCTGAAAAACCTGCGGTTTTTCGCCCCCTGGACTCAGGGGGCTATCGCGGCTCCGGACTTGCTCAGAGGATACTAAAGAGATGATCGACGGATTCCTTGCGCTCTATATCTTCATGCTGGCCGCATTCACCGGCTACGAAATCATTTCGCGGGTGCCGGTGATCCTGCACACGCCGCTGATGTCGGGATCCAACTTTGTCCACGGCATCGTGCTGGTCGGCGCGATGGTGGCGCTCGGCGTTGCCGATACCACGATCGAGAAGGTGATCGGCTTCATCGGCGTTGTTCTCGGCGCCGGCAATGCCGCAGGTGGCTATGTGGTCACCGAGCGGATGCTGGAGATGTTCAAATCCAGCAAGAAGCCGGGAGGAGCGAAGTGATGGATTTCCTCAACGGGCTCTCGCGCCACGACATCCAGTCCTGGCTGGTCACCGCGAGCTTCTTTGCTGCCGCGGTGATGTTCATCCTCGGCATCAAGCGCATGGCTTCTCCGGTCACCGCGCGCGCCGGCATCGTGCAGGCCGGCCTCGGCATGGTGGTCGCCACCGTGGCGGCCTTTTTCCATCCGGATATCCATGGCAACTATGGCCTGATCATCGCCGCGGTTTTGATCGGCACCCTGCCGGCGTGGATCAGCGGCAAAAAGGTCGCAATGACCGACATGCCGCAGATGGTGGCGCTCTACAACGGTATGGGTGGCGGCTCGGCTGCTGCGATCGGTGCCAGCGCGCTGCTCGGCGCCACGATGGATCCCAATGCCTGCGCCGATCCCAATTCGCATGCCTGTCTCAATGGCTCGCGCACCGTGCTCGCCCTGATCGGCACCCTGATCGGCGCGGTCTCGCTTTCAGGATCGGTGATCGCCTGGGCCAAGCTCGATGGCCGCATGGACAAGCGCTTCACTTTCCCCGGCCAGCAGTACGTCAATGCGTTGTTCTTCATCGCCGCCGTGGTCCTCGGGGCAATACTGGTGTTCAAGCTTGATGTGCCGATCATCGTTGCCTTCGTGGTCATCTCGCTGCTGTTTGGCGTGCTGATGACCCTGCCGATTGGCGGCGCCGATATGCCGGTGGTGATCTCGCTGTTCAATGCGCTGACCGGTCTTGCCGTCGGCTTCGAAGGCTACGTGCTCGGCAATCCCGCGCTGATGATCGCTGGCATGGTGGTGGGCGCCGCCGGTACCTTGCTGACGCAGTTGATGGCGAAGGCGATGAATCGTTCGATCAGCAGTGTGCTGTTCTCCAATTTCGGCGGCAGCTCGGGCCCGGCGCAGGAGATCAAAGGCTCGCAAAAGCCGATCGAGGCCTCCGATGTCGCGGCCCTGCTGTATCTGGCCGACAAGGTCATCATCGTGCCCGGCTACGGCATGGCCGTCGCGCAGGCCCAGCACAAGGTCTGGGAACTGACCCAGCAGCTGATCAAGCGCGACAAGACGGTGAAGTTCGCGATCCATCCGGTGGCGGGACGCATGCCCGGCCATATGAACGTGCTGCTCGCCGAGGCCGGCGTGCCCTACGATCTGATCGCCGATATGGAAGACATCAATCCCGAGTTCTCGACTTGCGATGTCGCCATCGTGATCGGCGCCAATGACGTGGTCAATCCGGTCGCCAAGACCGATCCGGCCTCACCGATCTATGGCATGCCGATTCTTGATGTCATCAACGCGCGCCAGAGCATCGTCATCAAGCGTGGCAAGGGTACCGGATTTGCCGGCATCGAGAACGCGCTGTTCTACGCCGACAACACCAAGCTGCTCTACGGCGATGGTGCCGATGCGGTCAGTCGCCTGGTCACCGAATTGAAAGCCATCGATTCCGGCGGTGGACACTGAGCTGCGGCGCAGCCACGACAAGCCTCGTGGCTGCGCGCAACAGATCAACTCAGATCTGATCTAGGTTGAAGCGGATCGGCACGATCGCCCAGGTCGGGATGGCCACGCCGTCGCGTTCGGCGGCAACAAAACGCCACTGGCGTACCGATTGCATGGCTGCGTTGTCGAGGATGCTTGAGCCGCTGCTGCGCGCCAACTCAACGCGCTCGGCCTGACCGCCACGGCCAATCAGCACGCGCAGCTGCACTTCGCCCTGATGGTGCTTGCGTATCGCAAGCGACGGATAGCGCACGCGATTGAGTTCTGCATAGCGGGGATCGGCAAATCCGGCGCTTTCACTGCTGGGGCCGGTGGCGCTCAGGTCCGGTCCCGGTGGCGGCTCGGGTGCCGTCGGTTCGTCCTCGAAGCTGCACAGCACGCACTCCGGATCGCTCGGTGCCTCTGGCGGTTGCGGCGGCTGTGGCGGATTGGGCGGGCGCACCACGGGCAGTTGTGCTGGCGGCGGCGGAATCGGCGGCGGGTCCTTGGGCGGTGGCGGTGGCGGAGGCAACGGCGGCGGCGTCACGAAGCTCACTTCCAGCACCGGATCGTCAAGCTGCTGGGCCTGCGCCTGGGGTCGCGCCGGCGCCAGCAGAATCAGCGCTCCGAACACATGCACGGTCAATGCGGTGGCCATCGCCACTACCCGTGCTCCGCTGAGGCCACGTGGATCTTCGGTCGCGTTCATCATGTCTCCCCTTTGCCGCCCCACGGCGGCTCAAGGAAACAAACGCAGCGAACCCGGAATCGGGGTTAACGCTTACTCGAAGCCATCGCTGAAAATCCGGTTGAGAAACTCGAAGTCGACGGTGAGGAACACATCGCCGCTGTTGTTGCCATCACCGCTGACCAGATTGGACGCTGCGGAATCGAACATGATGAAGTTTCCGTCGGCCGACATATCCATGAATCCTCCGGATGTCCCGTTGCCATCGCCGCCGCCGATCGCCGTGCTCAGTCGGTAGTAGGCGCCGGTGCTGGTGCGGTAGAGATAGGCCTGCTGAGGTACGCCGACGACACTGCTGGAGCACTGCAAGACGATGTCGGCGTTATTGGCGACATGCGGATCCTCGCAATTGTTGACCAGGGGTGGTTTGGGCAGGTTGAGCGTGGTGCTGGTCTGGCGGTCGCGCAGGAACACCATGCTGCCGGTCAGACCCGGTCCGTTCAGCACGAATGAGCGGAACACCACATAACGCCCATTGGATGAGATCGACGCCTGATCGGAGGAATTGGTGAACGCCGCGCCATCGCTGAATTTACTGATCAGTTGGGTGGTGCCCGCGCTACGGTCACGCACGTAGACGTCTTCCAGGTTTCCCGGGTTGGCTCCGTCGAGCGCCCCTCGGGCGGCGAATGCCACATAGCGCCCGTCGCTCGAGATCGCGTTGGCTGTCAACGCACGGCTCGGCCCCGCAATCGGCACCTCATTGGAGTCGACGCTGATCAGCTCGGGTGTCGCCGACAGCGCATCGGTCTGTGCAAGAAAGATATCCGGCGCCGCATTGTTGTCACCGCCAATCAGGTTGCTGGCGTCCGAGTAGAACGCGATGAATCGGCCGTCAGCGGAGATCGATGGATAGCGGGCTTCGCCATTGGGCGCCACGCCACCCAGGCCGCGACTGACCAGGAACGTGTTGAACCCCACTTCGTTCTGCGGCAGAGCAAATGCCTCGCTCAAGTAGACATCGGTGAATGGTCCATGATTGCCGCCGAGATTGGTGGCAAGGGATTCAAACGCGATCTGATTGCCACTATGCGATGCCGACGGTGCCAAGCTATTGCCGTTACCGAGCATCGCCATCGCCAGGATCAGCGTGTCCGCAGCAGGCGTGTTTGGACTGAGGTCATAACGATAGATATTGGTGGCACCGTTTGCAGTCGGGCCTAGTGTGGTCGAACTCGATGCGAACACGATATAGCGACCGTCGCCCGACAGCGAGGGATCGCGGGTGCCGGCGTTGGCCTCGGCATCGGTCACCGGATTGGTGACTCGACCGATCAGCACGGGTTGCGCTGCGGCCATCATCGGCAGCGCCATGGCCATCAACAACAGATACACAAAGCGAAGATTCATCGACTGCGTCCTTGGGAAGTTCCTCCCTTCCTACGCAATCCGGCGGGCGTCCTCGTCACCAATCCACGGGCGTGTCCGCCCCGCAATTAAGTTGATCGAGGCGCCGAAGCTCAGCCGCCACCAATCGCGTGCACAATTTCGATGCGGTCGCCGTCGGCCAATCGATGACTGGCGTGCTGCGCCCTGGGCACGATGTCGAGATTGACCTCGACCGCCAGCCTGCGCTCGGCCAGGCCTTCGGCCTGCAACAGGTCAAGCAGGCAACTGTCCTCGGCGATCGCGCGCGGCTGACCATTCAATTGGACGGTGATCATGTTCATCGTTTCAGGATTCCAGAGAGGGCGCTGCGTGCCGCATCGAAGGAAAAATGGCGGCCGACGTTTTCGAGGCCGGCTGTCGACAGTCGTGACCAGGTCGACGCGTCGTTGTAGAGCCGCACGACGGCCGCGGCGAATTGTGCAGGCGTATCGGCGATCAGTACATCGACATCATGTTGCAGATACATGCCTTCGGCGGCGAGCGTGGTGGCGACCACGGGCTGTCCGTGCGCCATGCTCTGATTGACCTTGCCCTTGACGCCGGCGCCATAGCGCAATGGCGCCACCGAGAGTCGGCAGCCATCCAGATAGGGATCGAGTGCGTCGACGAAGCCGGTTGCAAGCACCCGCTCCGAGCTGAGCGCCGCGATCGATTCGGGCATGCGACTGCCGATGATGTGAAAGCGGACCTCGGGCAGTTGCCTGGCGATATCCGGCCAGATCTCGCCGACGAACCAGAGCACGGCGTCGACATTGGGCTGGTGCTGGAATCCGCCGACGAAAAATATGTCGCAACGATCTTCGAAGCTGCGCCGGCAACCGGTCAGCTCGTGCACATTCGACAGCACTTCGATACGCGCCTCGGGCAGCTCATTCTGCAACAGGGCCTGTTCCACCGGGCTGACCACGAGGGTGACATCACTGGCCTTGATCAGTCGCAGCTCGGCCAGTTTGGTCGTGGCCGCGCTGCGCTGCAGATCCGCACGGCCTTCGAGGGCGGCGGCGCGTTCCTCGCGCAGGTAATGCAAGTCGACGGTATCGAAAATCACCCGGGCGCGCGGCGCATAATGGCGGACCAGGGGCAGCAGCGGTGTCGCCACATAGTGACGACTGAGCATCACCACATCCCAGAGCGTGCCGGTTTCCTGCAGCAGGGCGGCAGCATCGCCGATCCAGGGATGGTGCAGCGTCTCGACGCCGAGCGCCTGCAGCTGTTCGGTGTAGCCGGCGGCATAGGCGCGATTTTCAGTGGTGAAGCTGACTTTCCAGCCCAGTTCGATCAGGGCGCGCAAGACATTGATCATGCGCAACGATCCGGAATCCTTGTCGGGCTCCGGCACCGTCGCGTCGATGATCAGGATGCGGCCGCTGACGCGATGTTCGCGTGCCACCGCAATGCTTCCGCCCGGTCGCGGTTGGCGCTTCAGTGCCTCGGACCAGCGCTCGGCAAACTTCTGCTGATTGATCAGCTGATAACGCTTGGTGCCCGATCCGGTATCGGTGCCCGAAGTGATGCCCTCGAAGTGGATGACCGTCGACGCCGGCTGATAGATCACGCGCAGTCCGGCCTCGCGCACCTGAAAGGCCAGATCGGTGTCCTCATAGTAGGCGGGGGCGTAGCGGGTATCGAATCCGCCAAGTTGTTCGAACAGGGCGCGCGCAATGGCGATCGCGGCGCCGGAACAATAGTCGACCTCGCGTACATAGTTGTAGGCGGGATCGCGCGGATCGCCGAATCGTCCGTAGTTCCAGCCAGAGGCGTCACTGAAGACGATGCCGCCGGCTTCCTGCAGGCGGCCATCCGGATAGACCAGCTTGGCGCCGACCAGGCCGACGGCGCGATGCTGATCGAAGGTATCGAGCAGGGCGTTGAGCCAGCCGGCAGTGACCTGGGTGTCATTGTTCAGGAACACCAGATAGCTGCCGCGTGCCAGCGCCGCACCGGCATTGCAGGCGCCGATGAAGCCGAGATTGTGTTCATTGTGCAGAACCTCGATGCCGCCAATGTGTGCCAGTCCGGCTCGGGTTTCATCGCTGGAACAATCGTCGACCACGATCACTTCGAGATCGCCGTCGCCGGCGTGCTGTGCAAGCGACTGCAGGCAGGCGAGGGTGTACGGAAACTTGTTGTAGACCGGAATGATGATGCTGGCGCGCGGCGATTGTGCGCGCGGCAATGAGAAGGGCTCGAACGCTGCACCGGCTTCCCCGAGTTCGACCGTCAGCTCGATCGGCGCGATCGCACCCTCGGCCGGTCCGGCATCCTGTTGCATGCGCTGCAAGGTGCCGCGCAGGCCACGGGTGCGCAGGCTGCGCAGCAGGCGCGGCGGCAGACCGAGCAGTCGGCTGATCCAGTACGCGGCGCGTGCGCGCAGGCCGCGCAGGCGCAGGCTGATCGCGCGCAGCGGCCGGGTCAGTCGCCACGACGTCGACTGCAGCAGATCCTGGCGCAATGCCTCGACACGCGCGACCTCACCCGACCAGCCGGCATCGGCCTCGGCCTTTTCCTTCTCCAGTTGCGCGTAATTGGCGTAGGCATCGCTCAGCGCGTCGCCGAGCCGCTGGGTCTCGGCATCGAGCGTCTTTGCCCACTCGGTGCGCTCGCCGAGCAACTGCTCGGATTGCGCCAGCGCGCGCTGAGTACGTTTGGTCTCGCCGATTGCCTCGTGCGCCCAATCGGCACGCCGTACCAGTTCGCGATCCTGTTCGACGCGAATCTGTTTGAGCTGTACCAGTTCGACACTCAGCGCGCGATGCTCGGCGGCGATGGCAGCAGCTTCCAGGTCCGGTGGGCGCAATGCCGTGCCGCTGGCCGCAGCACGCAGCGGCAGCACACCGAACAGTGCAAGGTAATCGGCGCGTGCCTCGGCGACGCTGCGCAAGGGCAGGGTTGCCAGTCGGCTGCGGATTGCCGGCAGCAGTTCGGGTTCGGCGTCGATTCGCCGCAGCGCATCGATCAGTGCCTCGGCATTGGGCTCGAACAACAGCCCGGTGACGCCGTCTTCGATGCGTTCGGCAAGACTGCCTATTGCGCTCGCCAGTGGTGGCACACCCAATGCCCAGAGTTCGCTCAGCGTGTAGCTGAAGGACTCCGCTACGGTTGCCGCCATTAGGGCAGCGTCGGGTCGTAGTCGTGCGATCAATTCAGGCAGGTCGGCGCGGCGGTAGTCGAGCACGATGTGGACGCCACTGCGACCGAACAGCGCCTCGCCGGCCGCGCCACAACCCAGCAGCACCAGTTCGATCTGGTGACCGAGGCGTGGCAGGCTGGCCTGCAGCAGGTGCAGGGCCTTGCCACCATTGATGCGGCCGAGCACGAGCAGCCGTTTGCGTGCGCGTGGCGGCGCCGTCCAGGGCGCGATCGTTTGATCAAACGGGCGGAAGCCGTGCCCGATCAGCTCGAATCGTTGGCTCGACAACTCCGGCGCAATGCGCAGCCAGTTGGCGCGCACGCTCGCGCTCGGCGCGATCAGCACAATCTGTCGCTCGCTCAGGGTGTCGATCAAATGGCTGCGCAGGCGCCACCAGTACTCGCCATCATGCGCCCTGAACGGCAGGCTGGCGGCATCGGCGGCGGCCAGTGCCGGGCCGAGTTCACTGCGGTCAAAGCGCCGGCTCGGATCGCCGAAATCGGCATGCAGAACGGGCCACAGGGGATAATAGTCATGGCAGACATAGACGGTCGGAAGGTCACTGCGCAGCACGTCGAGGCTATGCCCGATCAGCGAAGATACGACCAGCTGTGCCACCGCATAGCGTGCGCAGATGAATTGGAGCACTTCGGCGCTGGCGCTGTCCTGCAGCGCGGTATCGGCGATGGCGCGCGGCAGCGGCCAGCGGCGCAGTTCCTGCAATCGGCCCTCGGCGACCAGGTGCAGGCTCAGTGATTCACCGTAGTGCCGGCGCTTGAATTGTCCGCCAGCGCATAACGCCAGATGGATGTGGCGGGAATCGCCTTCGCCCAGATCGCGGACGAAAGCCTCGATGCCACCGCCCCAACCATGCAGCACATGCAGGATCACCGGACGCGGCTCGATGCCCGGCAGGCACCGCGCAATCGCGGATGGAGCAGGGCCAATAGCCATACGCAGTCGACTCAGCGGCGAAGCGGGCGGCGCATCGCGCGCATCGTCTTCGGGCTGCGGTCCCTGACAGTTACTGCCGCGGCGTCCGACATACAGGCCGGCAACCGCCTCGATGTTCGGTGACGCAGTCGCTGCCAGCTGAAATGCGCTGGCACGCCATAGTGCGGCGTGTTCGGCCGGCTGTGCGCGCGCCAGGCATTGGCCGTCGGCCAGCAGGAAGCACCAGGTGTCGAGTGCGTGCGGATCAAGCGCGCTGTTCGATCCTTCCGGCAGTGGTGTGTAATCGGGCTCGGGACCGAGCGGGCACAGCACATCAGCGGTGCGTTCCGCAGCGGCGCGGAGCAGTCGCTGCAAGGCCTGCGTTGGCCAGACGCTGTCGAGCGAGATCAGCAGTGCGTCGGACTTGAAAGCGCGGGCGCGCAGCTGGCTGACCGCGGCAGCAAGATCGGCAGCCGGCGCGGCGAGCACGAAGCCGAGTGCTCGCGCTGCCTCGTGTTCGCTCTCCGGCCCAAGAAAAAGTACCGAAGCATTTTCACCCAGTTCGGCCAGAACTTCGGGCAGCGGTTCGCTGCGCGGCTTGCGGCCGTACAGGACGGCGGTGATGGGAGTGGACTGATTCACGCTCGGATTTCGTAAGGGCGGGGCTTGGCGGCTGCGGTTTCGGGCATTGTGCAGCTCGACGCCAGCCTCAGCCGGCGGGTCGAGTGCAGCCGGCACAATCAAGCCTGTGGGCTGCCGAATCGGGGCCAGCAACCGGATCGATGACGCCTGCGCAACGCCTTTGGCTCCACAGGCGCTAGTGCTCCGCGGTCAAGGTGGCTGAATTATCGCGGAATTGCCAGTTGACCGCCACGCGCCATTGCAAACCGGGCAGCTACACTGCCGCGCGCATTCCCGGAAACGATGGCATTGAACCGATTTCTGTCCCTGTTGGCGCTGATTTACCGCTGGTGTCGCATTCCGCTCTGGCTCGGATTCGGGCTCTGGCTGGGTTTCAGCCTGCCGTACTTCTGGTACCTCGACAAGCTGGTTCACGCCGGCTTCGACACGCTGAGCTATGAATTGCCCAGTCGGGTCTATGCGCGCCCGCTGCGCCTGGCGCGCAATGTGCCGATGACAGCCGAGGCCCTGCGCGTCGAATTGGCCGCCGCACGCTATCGCGAGAGCGACAATGTGTTCGAGGCCGGCACCTATATGGTCGACGGCAGCACGTTCCAGATTCATACCCGTGCCTTCATGGATGGCGCGGGCGCGCACGCCGAGGAGCGCCTGCTGGTCGGGCTTGCCTCCGGCCGGATCCGCCGACTGGAGGATCTTGCGACCGGCAAGGCCTTGGAACTGAGTCAGCTCGATCCGGCTCGCATCGCCACCCTTTACGGCAAGACCCGTCAGGAGCGTCGCCTGGTCCGACTGGACGAGGTGCCGCCGCTGCTGGTCAAGAGCCTGCTCGCGGTCGAGGACAAGCATTTCTACGATCATTACGGCATCGATCCCTGGGGCATCGCGCGCGCGTTGTGGGTAAATGTGCGCGCGGGCGGAACCGTCCAGGGCGGCAGCACGCTGACCCAGCAACTGGTGCGCAATCTCTTTCTCGATCGCCGCGTCCGCTACACCCGCAAGTTCAATGAAATGGCGATCGCCCTGCTGATCGTATGGCGCTATTCGAAGGAACGCATACTCGAAGCCTATGTGAACGAGGTCTACCTGGGCCAGCAGGGCAGTCAGGCCGTACACGGATTTGCAGCGGCCAGTGAGTTCTACTTCGGTCGTGAACTCAATGCATTGGCGCCCAATGAGATGGCGATGCTGGTCGGGCTGGTGCAGGGGCCATCGCTGTTCGATCCACGTCGGGAGCCTGCGCTGGCGATCAAGCGGCGCAATCTGGTGCTGCGCGAGATGGGCGAAGCGGAACTGATCTCGGTTATCGAGGTTGCTGCCGAACAACGCCAGAAACTCAGCGTCGGCAAGTCTGGCGCACTGGCGCAAAACCGTTACCCGGCGTTTCTGGATCTGGTCCGCGTCCAGTTGTCGCGCGACTATGCCGAGTCGGCACTGCGCACGGAGGGGCTGTCGGTGTTCACTTCGCTGGCTCCTTCGACCCAGCATTTCGCGGAGCGTTCGATAAGCGAGAAGATCAAGACCCTGGCCAAGGACACTACCGGCCTCCAGGCCGCCATGGTGGTGACCCATACGCGCACCGGCGCGATCGAGGCTATCGTCGGTGATCGGGATCCGGCGCGCCCGGGCTTCAATCGCGCCGTGCGTTCGGCGCGGCCGATTGGCTCCCTGGTCAAGCCCTTCGTCTATCTGGTCGCCCTGGCCCAGCCCGAACGCTATTCCCTGCTGACCCCGCTCGATGACACCGCAATCACGGTGCGCCAGCGTGGCGGCAAGCCCTGGCAGCCGCGTAACTCGGACAATCTGGAACATGGTGTAGTCAGTCTGATTGACGCGCTGGCGCGCTCCTACAATATCGCCAGTGTTCGTCTGGGTCTGGATGTGCAGGTACAGAAGGTCGAGCGTGTGCTGGAAACCCTGATTCCCGGTGCCGATATATCGCCACATCCCTCACTGTTGCTCGGCTCGACCGAGTTGTCTCCGTTGCAGATGGCCCAGGCCTATGAGTATCTTGCGGCCGATGGCCATATGGTGCCGCTGTCGGCGGTCACCGCCGTACTCGATCGCAAGGGCAAATCGCTATCGCGCTATGCACCGGCCGATACTGCCGGCGAACTGGTCGAAGCAGCGCGTCTGGTCGGCTATGCCATGCAGGAGACCGTGCGCAGCGGAACCGCAGCCGAACTCAATGGCATGGGTCTGGCGGGCCTGCGCGCTGCGGGCAAGACCGGAACCAGTGATGACAAACGTGATTCCTGGTTCGCCGGCTATACCGGCAGCCATCTGGCCGTGGTCTGGCTCGGGCGCGATGACAATTCGCGCACCACGTTCTATGGATCGACCGGCGCGATGCGGCTCTGGGCCGGCCTGTTCCAGAAACTGCCGACCGAGCCGCTGAGCATCGATTTCAGTCGCAACCCGACTATGCACTGGGTCGATCCGGTCAGTCTTGCGCTCACCGACAAGGAATGCGAGGGCGCACGCAGCCTTCCGTTTATTCGTGGTCACGAGCCCGTTGCCTATCAGGGCTGTGGCTTTTCTTCCTTTGACAGCTGGTTCAATTCACGCAGTGCACGCGACGATAATGACGATGACGATGTCCACTAGATTTCCACTGCTGCTGTTGACTGCCCTGCTCGCCGGGTGCCAATCGGTGCCGGAGCCCCAGCCCGAGCCACCGCCACTGGAGCCGGCACGCGATTGGGTCAGCGAGATTCGCGAACGTGCGGCCGAGGTTCCGAGCTATGTCGAGGTGCTGCCACTGAGCGATCCCGGGCTTGAGGATCTGCGCGTCCTCGCTCGCGATGCCGAGGCTGAAAAGCGCTACGCGGTCGCCGACCAGCACCTGGCCGAGGCGCTGAGTCTGGTGCCCGACGATCCAGAGCTCTGGCAATGGCGGGCCGAACTCGCGCTCGAAGAACAGCGATGGCAAGACGCCCAGGCGCACGCGCGTCAGTCCGAGGCGATCGGTCCGAAGCTCGGCAATCTCTGTGTGCGCAACTGGATGACCCTGCTCGCCGTCTCCGAGGAAACCGCAGACGGCGAGGGTGTCGCCGAGGCAAAGCTGCGCGCGGCGCAGTGCCCGGTGCAGGCGCCGGTGCGGCTCTGATGAGGTGTACTGGCTCCGGCCGTTACCGTCAGCCGAGCCCTGTCTGGAGCGAACATGCTGGCTTAGCCGGTGCATAATCGGGACATGTTTACCCAGTGCCCGGGCTGCCTGAGTCTCTATCCCGTCTTGCTCGAAACCCTGATCGAGGGTAGGGGACGGGCGATCTGTGCTGCCTGCCGTACCGAATTCGATGTGCTGGCCTCACTATCCGAGTCGCTGCCCGAACCGCCCGACACGATGCTGGCCCGGCACCGTCCTGGGGTGACGCCGACCCTGGTCACCCTGGCGAGCAAGCCGCGCGCCGGTCAACGCGATCTGTTCGCGAGCAGTCGCGCACTTGGCGCGGAACTGGTCGAGGAGGAAACGCCAGTAAATCTTGCTGAACCTTCATTCGGCGCGCGCCGCGAACGTCGTCCCGGGCCGGGAAATCTGCGGCTTTGGCGCTATGCCAACCTGCTGCTGCTCGCCTTGCTGCTCGCCCAGTTTGTCTACGCCAGTCGGGATTTCTGGCTCGATAGCGGCCGGGTCCGGCCCTATCTCGACGCTGCCTGCGAGCGACTCGGCTGCCGATTGCCGGCGCGTCGTGATGTAGCACAGATCGCGCTGGTGGCACGCGATGTCCGGCCACATCCGAGCGAGCCGGGTGCCTTGATAATCTCGGCGACCATGCTCAACCGTGCCGGCTTTGTTCAGCCCTATCCGACACTGGAAATCACCCTCTCCAATCTCGACGAGCAGCGCATCGCGATGCGCCGGCTGGCGCCGCAGGATTACCTCAACGATGCCCGGCTGCTGGCGCGCGGTTTACCCGCTGGCGCCACCGCGACGATCGATCTCGAAGTGTTTGATCCCGGCAAACAGGCAGTCGCATTCGAGTTCAAATTCCTCTGAGCGTCTTTGCCTGCCGGAACTGCGTTGGCGAGCGACTGCGCGTCGCCTCCGCAAGCGTCCGGCTTGACCCTCGTGCAGCACGCACCTATAACGGTTGGCCCGCTGCTGCATAGTTGTCGCGATGAAGTTGTTCAATTTTCGTAATGGCGCAATGCCCAATCTGGTTCTGCGGCCGCACGATCCGGTCGGGTCCAGGCGTTGGCGCGTCCTGCTGGCAACGACCTGGATGTTGTCCCTGGTGGCAACCTGGATGCTGGCCTCGTATCGGGCGGCGCCCGAGTTGCTCTCCATTCAGACCGAGGTGCGCCAGGCACGCAGCGATGTCGAACGACTGCGGCAGGACCTCGAGCGTAGCGAACGGGCGCGCAGCATGAGCGAGAAATCCGATCAGGTTTCGCGCACCGCCAATGAATCGCTGCAGGCCACCTTGCGCAGCCAGGAAGATGATCTGGCTGAGTTGCGCAGTGATATCGCCTTCTTCCAGCGCCTTATGGATGGCAAGTCCGGGCGCAAGGGCCTGAGCGTTCAGGATCCGGCGATACGCGCCATTCCGGGAGGGCGCGGCTACAATCTGCGGGTCACGCTGACCCAGAACCTGCGCAAAGGCGAAGTGACCAAGGGCACCGTGGCCATCAGCGTCGAGGGCATGCAGGGTGACCGCATGGTCGTGCTGCCCTGGGATAGCCTGTCTGGCCGTCAGCCCGGCGCAGTGCCGCCATTCAGCTTCAAGTACTTTCAGCAGTTCGAGAGCAGCTTCATCCTGCCCCAGGGCTTCTCGCCCAACCGTCTACGGCTGGTGCTGAAGTCCGAGCAGGGTGACAATGTCGAACAAAATTTCGCCTGGTCGCAGGCCATCAGCCATGGAGAGAACGACGATGTTTGGCAGTAAAGACAAGTCCAGCCGACCGACCATGGACATCGATACCCTGATCGGCGCGCGCACCCGGATCGAGGGCAATATCAATTTCAGTGGTGGCCTGCGCATCGATGGCAGCGTGCACGGCACCCTGGTCTCCGAGGGTGATCAGCAGTCGGTCCTGATGCTGTCCGAAAAAGGGATCATCGAGGGTGAGGTGCGCGCTCCGCATGTGGTGATCAACGGCACACTCAAGGGCGACATCATCGCCAGCGAGCGCGTCGAACTGGCGCCGCAGGCGCGCGTCACCGGAAACATCTATTACAAGATTCTGGAGATGGCTGCCGGCGCCGAGGTCAGCGGTCAGATCGTGCGCCAGGAAGACCCGCACAAGCAGCTGTCCAAGCCCGCTACGGCAGCAGACGACGAGACCGAAGCCAGGCTGGAGGCGCGGCTCGAGGTCAAGCTCGAGCCCAAGGACAAATCCAAGCTCGAGGCAAAACGTGCTTGAATCGAGCGCGATAGGTACCATCTGTAGTCAATCCAGCAGGAAATGCGATGAGCCAGGCCAGTTCCCCATCCGCCACCCCCAGCCAGGCGCTGAACTTCACCAGTGCCGCGGCGGGCAAGGTGCGTCAATTGATCGAGGAAGAGCAGAATCCTGATCTGAAATTGCGCGTGTATATCCAGGGCGGCGGCTGTTCAGGCTTCCAGTATGGATTCGCATTCGAAGACGAAGTGGCCGACGACGACTTCGCGGTCGAGCGTGATGGCGTCACCCTGCTGGTTGATTCGACCTCGTTGCAGTATCTGAGCGGCGCCGAAATCGACTACAAGGAAGATCTGCAGGGCGCCCAGTTCGTGATCCGCAATCCGAACGCCAAAACCACCTGCGGCTGCGGTTCTTCCTTTACGGCCTGAGCCCCATGGATTTCGCGTTTTCCGCGCTGGTGCTCGATCGTGCCGGTGAGGCACGCCAGGACGCGACCTGGATCGAAGGACGTTTTGGCGAGCGTGATGCCCGCGTGCTCGTGCTCAGCAGCGACGGCCGCATCCTGCTAGCACAACCTGGACGCCATCTGCTCGATATCCCGCTTGCCCTGCTGCGCGAGCGTTTCGCGCTTTCGCAGTTCAGCTTTCTCGGCCGCGAGCGTGGATCGGCTCTATTCGCCCTGACCCTGGATGCCGCCGTGCTCGGCGATTTCACTCGCGAGTTCAATGCCGAAGATGTGGATCTTCGCGTCGCCGCAGCCGAGTTGCCCGCTCAGCAGGCCGGCGTGGCAGCGTTCGCCCGTTCACTCGCGCATTGGCAGTCCAGGGCGCGCTACTGCGGAAGCTGTGGTGCGGCAACGATCCTGTGTTCTGGCGGACATCGCGCACTGTGCAGCAATGCCGCCTGCGCGATCGAGCATTTCCCGCGCACCGATGCGGCGATGATCGCCCTGGTCCACGATGGCAGCCGCTGTCTGCTCGGCCGTCAGGCCAGCTGGCCGGAGCACCGCTACTCCACGCTGGCCGGGTTTCTTGAGCCCGGTGAGACCCTCGAGGACTGCGTTCGGCGCGAGGTGTATGAGGAGGTCGGCGTGCGCATCGGCGCCTGCGCGTACATCGGTTCGCAGCCCTGGCCTTTTCCAGCCTCATTGATGCTCGGCTTCATGGCCGAGGCCGAGTCGTTTGATGTCGTGCTCGGCGCCGAAATCTGCGAGGCGCGCTGGTTCACGCCGGAGCAACTCGTCGAGCAATGGCGCAGCCGGGAAATCAAGCTCTCGCCGCGATTGTCGATTTCGCGGCATCTGATCGAGCGCTGGTATCTGCAGATGACCGGCAGCGTTCTGGCCTGAGTCGGTCGTGTGGTTGTCGGCGGTTAAGCCCCGACGTCAACGTTGGGAGCGCCCACTCGTTGTCAGGAGCCGAGTGTCGGATGTTCCGACATGGCGACCACAACAGGAGTTGGCGATGAACCGTACGATGCTGGTGATTGCGCTTTTGCTGCTCAGTCCTCTGGGCATGGCCGGAACGTCCCGCGTTGACGTCCGCCAGGACCGCCAGCACGCCCGCATCGAGCAGGGTGTCGCCTGCGGCGCACTGACGCCGCGCGAGGCCGGCCGTTTGCGCGCACAGCAGGTGCGGATCTCACGTCGCGAGGCTCGCTTCAAATCCGATGGCGTGCTCAGCCGCGGCGAACGCCTGCGTCTGCAGCGCAGCCTGAATCGTGCCCATCGCAATATTCGCCGGCACAAGCACAATCTGCGCTGCGTTCATTGATCCAGGGGTGGACGTGGCGCGCGATATACGCGCGTCGCGGCTCATTCGCCCGCGGAATCGTGCATATGGCTCGATTGCGATAGGCTTGGGACCCCTCGATGAACTCTGGAGCGGCCATGCTGAAGCACGGGTTGTGGGTACTGATTCTCCTTGCCGCATCAACACCAGCAGCAGCCTCGGAGCAACGCAGTATTGTCATGATGCTCGGCAAGGCCAATGGCGAGCTGGTGCGCAGCGTACAGGCCGACGGCAGCATCAAGGTGCACTTCGAATTCCACGACCGTGGTCGGGGCCCGGCAACGGACAGCGTCTATCGCGTCGATGAAAACGAATTGCCGGTGCAGGCCAGCACCCGGGGCGTGGATTACTTCAAGGTCGCGGTCGAGGAAGAATTCAGTCGCCAAGGCAAGCGGGCGCAATGGAAGAATCGCGCCGAGGACGAGCAGCGCGAACTCGAAGCGCCCGGCTTCTATTCCAGCATGAACGGGCCGCCCGAGGAGCTGGCGATGCTGGCGCGCGCCCTGCTGAAGTCACCGACTCGCAAGCTCGCCTTGCTGCCGCTCGGCGATGCGGAAATCCGTCATGTCGAGGACATGAAGATCACCAGCGCTGGCATACCGCGCAGCATTGGCCTGTATGCGATCAGCGGGCTCGATCTGCTGCCGGTCTATCTCTGGCTGGACGCCGATCTTCAGCTGTTCGCCCAGTTCACCGGTTGGCAGAACCTGATCCGCGCCGGCTACGAATCCGAGCTCGACCAGATCGGCAAGCGTCAGCAGGAGATCCAGAAGGCCAGCGCGCTGGAGCGCGCACGTGCGCTGACCACGATGCTCGACCAGCCCTTGCTGATCGACAATGTCCGCGTGTTTGATCCGGCTGCTGGCGAGGTCGTTGCCGCCCGCAGTGTGCTGATCGAAAAGGGACGCATTGTCTCGGTGCAGGAACAGGGCGTGCTTGATGTCACCGCGAATGTGCAGCGACTCGACGGTCGCGGCCGCCTGTTGATGCCGGGCCTCTGGGACATGCACGCGCATGTTTCGGCGGGTACCGATCCGCTGATTGATATCGCGGCCGGTGTCACCACGGTGCGCGATCTGGCCAATGACGCCGAGCAGCTGTCGGCCCTGATCGAGGCGATCGAGAGCGGTCGCGATATCGGGCCACGAGTCATCCGTGCCGGCTTCATCGATGGGCGCGGTCCCTACGCCGGGCCGACCAAGGTGTTTGCCGACAACGAGAAGGAAATGCGCAAGGGCATCAATGACTACGCTGATGCCGGCTTTGTTCAGATCAAGATCTACAGTTCGATCAAGCCTGAGCTGGTTCCTGCTGCGGTGCGCTTCGCCCATGAGCGCGGTCTGCGTCTTTCGGGCCATGTGCCGGCATTCATGACGGCGCGCCAGTTTGTCGAGGCGGGCGCCGATGAAATTCAGCATATCAACTTCATCGCCTTGAATTTTCTCTACGACAAGGTCCAGGACACGCGTACCCCGGCGCGCTTTACCGGCGTCGCCGAGCATCTTCCTGATTTCGATCTGGGTTCGGCCGAAGTGCGCGAATTTATCGATCTGCTCAAGCAGAAGAAAACCGTAGTCGATCCGACACTGTCCACATTCGAAGGCATGTTCCTCGCGCGCACCAACGATCCCTCACTCGATTACGCCGCGATCCTGCACCGACTTCCGGCGACCTGGCAGCGCGGTATTGCCTCCGGCACCGGCGGGCTCGATGTGCCCAAGGGTCAGTCGATGCGATTTCGTGTTGCCTACCAGAAGCTGATCGATCTGACCGGCATGCTGCATCGCTCGGGCGTCACCCTGGTCGCTGGCACCGATGGCACAGCCGGGTTCTCGTTGGTGCGCGAACTCGAGCTCTATGTTGCGGCCGGAATCGCGCCGCGCGATGCGCTGCGGATCGCTACTCTGGGTGCTGCCGAAGTGATGGGCCGCGCCGATCAGTACGGCCGGGTCGCGACAGGCTATGTCGCCGATCTGATCCTTGTCGATGGCGATCCCACTCTGCTGATGGGCGATTTGCGCAAGGTCGATACCGTGATCCGCGGCGATCGCATGTTCGATAGCGCGGCACTGTTCAAGTCGATCGGACTGAAGCCATGGCGGACACAGCAATGACTGCCCTGAAGGGATAGGCAAAAGTGCGTGCCTGCTATATCGAAGCTTACGGTGGCCCGGAACGATTGCGCCTCGGCGAGCAGCCGCAACCGCTGCCCGCCGGTGATGAAGCACTGATCCGGGTGCGTGTTGCCGGGCTCAATCCCGTCGACTACAAGACGCGTGATGGCAAGGTGCGCATCCTGCTGCCGTATCGGATGCCACAGATCCTGGGCAATGAACTCTGCGGTGAGGTCGTCGCCCTGGGTCCGGATGCGCAGGGCTTCGCGATCGGTCAGCGCGTTGCGGCGCGTGTGGCAAAACTCACCGCCGGCGCGTTTGCCCAGTATGCCGTGGTGCCGACCAGCATGTTGGCCGCGGTTGCCGATTCGATCAGCGATGTCGATGCAGCTGCGCTGCCGCTGGCGGGTCTCACAGCGTGGCAGTGTCTGACCGAGGTTTTGAAATTACAGGCCGGCCAGCGCGTACTGATTCACGCCGGTGCCGGCGGCGTCGGTCATATCGCGATACAGCTGGCCAGTCAGATGGGCGCGGTGGTGGCGACTACGGCCTCGGCCAGCCGCTTCGATTTTCTGCGCAGTCTCGGTGCGACCGAATTGATCGACTACCGCAGGCAACGTTTTGAGGATTGCATCGCACCCGTCGATGCCGTGCTCGATACCCAGGGCGGCGATATATTGCTGCGGTCCATCGCGCATACGCGTGCCGGCGGCCGTGTCGTCAGCATCGGGGGTGTACCGACGCCCGAGGTCGCCGATGAGTTTTCCAAACCGATCTGGATCAAGTGGCTGTTTGCCATGATCAGTCGTCGCGAGCGTGCGCTGGCGCGGGCGCGTGGGATTGCCTTCCGCTTCTGGTTCATGCGTCCCGATGGCGCGCAACTGGCCGAACTGCTTGCCCGTGTCGAATCCGGACAGCTGCGTCTGCGGACCAAAGTGTTCGATGGATTTGACCTTTTCCCAGAGGCCCTCGCCGCACTCGAATCCGGTCGCACCGAGGGCAAATTGGTGGTTCGGTTGTAGGGATGTCGGGATTGAATCAGGGGCGAGCCAGGGCGGTGGCCGGGTCGATTCATTCGGCGGGCGAGGCTCGGGACATGCGGCGCGTGGCGTAGTGGTGGCGCATGAATCGCAACCCCGGAATACGCCCCTGCGCGGCTGCTTCCGGGCTACGCGGCAATGCCGGAATTTCGACGCCCGGAGCGTGCCGGCGCATGAGGGCTATACTCGCGCATTCTCCCGATGGAATTGCCGATGAACCAGGCCATGACCCAAGCATCCGACCAGTTTCTCGGTCACCCCAAGGGCGTCTACGTCTGCTTTTTCACCGAGATGTGGGAGCGCTTCTCGTTCTATGGCATGAAGGCGTTGTTGCTGTTGTTCCTGATCGAGCACCACAAGTTTGGTGATCGTGTTGGCTACGATGTGATTGGCGCCTACGGCGGCCTGGTCTACTGCATACCGGTGATCGGCGGCCTGCTGGCCGATCGTTACCTGGGTATGCGCAAGGCCGTCATTTTCGGTGCCATCCTGCTGGTTCTGGGTCACCTCGGCATGGCGGTGGAAGGTGCCGAGGCGCGGCTCGTCGATGGCGTGATGGTGCGCGATACGGCGGCACTCCAGGTGTTCTACCTGTCGCTGGCGCTGATCATCATGGGCGTCGGATTCCTCAAGCCGAACATCTCGACCATCGTCGGCAAGTTGTATCCGCTCGATGATCCGCGCCGCGATTCCGGATTCTCGCTGTTCTATGCCGGCATCAATCTTGGTGCACTGTTCGCCTCCCTGGTCTGCGGTTATCTCGGCAAGCAACTCGGCTGGCAGTATGGATTCGGTGCTGCCGGCATCGGCATGCTGCTTGGCTTGCTGATGTTCCTGTGGGGTCAGAAATATCTGCACGGTCTGGCCGAGCCCGCCGATCCGCAGGTCCTGCGCCAGCGCACGGCGCTCGGACTGAACCGCGAATGGTCGATCTACCTTGGCGCCGTGGTCGGCCTGCTGCCGCTTGCGGGGCTGATGTGGGCGGTCGCCAATGGCCGCTATTCGGTCATCGCAGGCCTGCCGCTGTCGATGCTGTTGATGCTGCTGGTGATGGTTGCCGTGTTGATCTGGTTCATGTGGTTCATCCTGAAGCAATGCAGCAGGGTCGAGCGTCACCAGATGATCGCGCTGATGGCGCTGATCTCGATGTGCCTGGTGTTTTTCACGCTGTACGAGCAGACCTACGGCAGCTGGGTGACCTTCACCGATCGCATGCTGACCAAGGATCTGTTTCCGACCTTCGTGCAGGTGGCGAGCGAACCGGTGTGGACTGCCGACTGGTGGGCAAACACGCAGACTTTCTTCGCGCAGGCGCCGTGGTCGATCTTCTCCCTGGTGCTGGCGCCGTTCTCGTTCCTGGTGGCGGCCGAGCTGTCCGACCGCAATAGCCGCTCGGCCCTGCCGCGTGCGCTGTTCGCTGCCGCGTTCCTGGTGATGCTGGTGCTGTTGGTACGCGACCTGATGGTGCTGCAACAGAACGCCAGTTCGTTGACCTATCTCGGTGCGCTGTTCATCGTGCTGCTGGCGCCGCTGTTTTCCGGTCTCTGGGGTTGGCTGGACCGGCGCGGCGCCAATCCCTCGAAACCGGTCAAGAGTGCGATCGGACTGCTGTTCGCCGGCCTGGCCTTTGTGCCCCTGGCGCTGGCTGCACAGGAAGTCGGCGTCAGCGGCCAGCTCGCCAGCGTCTGGTGGCTGGTCGCGGGCTACTTCATTCTGGAATTGGGCGAGATGTGCCTGTCACCGGTCGGCCTCAGCGCGGTGACGCAATTGTCGGTCCCACGTGTGGTCAGCCTGATGATGGGTACCTGGTTTCTCGCCACGGCTTTTTCCGAATCGCTGGCTGCGTTGTTCGGCAAACTGGCAGCGCTCGATGTCGTCGATGGCGAGGCGATCAATATGGTCGAGGCCGCAGCCAAGTATGAGCATCTGTTCTGGCTGATGATGTGGATCGGCATCGCGACATCGTTACTTGCCTTCCTCGCCGCACCGACACTGAAGCGGGCCATGCATGGCGTGAAGTAGCGAATCGATGTCCTGTGTCGCAAGCCGCTATGACGCAGCGGCTTGCGACCCTGCACTCGGCTATAGCGCGGCGGCAGGTGGGTCGCGTTCGATCAGCACCATCCGGATCGTAGAGCTGTCCTTGCCGGCCTCGGTCCAAACCGCGATGGCGCGGTCTCCCGAGCGCGCCAGACGCGGCATGCCGGGATTGCTGCCGGTCGCGAGGCGAGTCAAAGCGCTGCGTTGACTGATCGCCAGTTTAGCGTCGAGATTGGCGAGATGAATGACACTGCCACTGCCCTCGCCGGCATCGCTGCCGACCCAGCTGATCAGAAATCCCTGCTCGCCCCAGGATGCTGCATCGACGCGTCCGAGCGTCTTGGCCCCCGATTCCAGCTCGCTCATTTTGCCGAAGCCCTTGGTATTGCCGATCGCCGCGCGTACCGACAGCGACTCGCCGTGCATGGTGGTCCAGACCGCGAGCGCGCGCCCGCCGTTGACGGCAAGTGCCGGGCCGTTGACCGGACAGCCGGCGATCTTCCATTGATCCCTATGCACGCTGCCGGCCGTCGCGCTCCAGCTTGAACCCTCGTAAACACGGAAACTTATGTCGCGGATCTCATCGGCACTGCGGTCACGATAGAGCAGCAGGGTGGCAGCGCCCAGCCGTGCCGCATCGGTGCTGCAGCAGTCGCAGGTGCGCGCGTCGATTTCATGTTCGTCGCTGATCTGGCCGGCACGATCGATCAGCGCACTGCGCAGACTCATCGCGCCGGCGCCGCCATGCGCGTGCTCGGTGCTGGCGCTGTCCGCGGTCGCGGTTGCGGTGTGGCGACCATCAAGCCAGATCGCCAGCACGCGATCATCGCCGGCAGGCACCAGTGAAACGAAGCCATGCTCGCTCGCCGTGCCATCACGATGCGGCAGCAGGGACGTGCTCCAGCGGGCGCCCTGGTCGGTCGACCGACTCAGATGGATATCGTAGGCGTAGGTCGCTGTGCTGCGCTTCTGCAACCAGTAGGTGACCCAGTCGCCGTTGTCGAGCACGACCAGGCCAGGGAAATCGGCCCAGTTGACGAACCAGGGCTGGCCCGGATTGCTGGCTGCAATCTGGCCGCTCGATTGGCTACGGCCATCCTGATCCAGATGCGCGTAGTGCAGGCTCGCGCCTTCTGCGGATTTCTGTTGCCAGGTCAGCACGAAGCCGCTCTTGCCATCGCTGCTTATGGACGGTTGTGCCACGCGGCCGCTGGTCGGCACCGTGCGCTCGCTGAGTTGGAATGCCGACAGCGGTGCCGACAGCACCACGAGCAGGCCAATCGAGAGGTGTAGCCATCTTGCGTTCATGCGCGGCATATCTCCGGTGGGTGGCAAGCGCGCGGGCCGCGCCCGCGGTCATTGCCGATCAACTGCGTCCGTAGCGATCCTCGTAACGGACGATATCGTCTTCGCCAAAATAATCACCACACTGCACCTCGATCAGGGCGATGTCCTCATCGGTGGGATTCTCCAGCCGATGCTTGGTGTTCATCGGAATGTAGACCGATTCATTGCGATGCAGGAGTTTCTCTTCATCGCCGACACGGACCTTGGCGGTGCCGCGAACGACGGTCCAGTGTTCACTGCGGCGATGATGCAATTGCAGGGACAGCACCTCGCCCGGTTTCACCACCAGTCGCTTGACCTTGCAGTCGGGCGCGTCTTCGAGCACGGTGTAGCTGCCCCAGGGGCGATGCACGGTCGTGTGCAGTTCGGTCGAGTCGTGGCCATCCCGGCGCAGCGCATCCACCACCAGTTTGACCTGCTGGGCCTGGTCGCGATGGGCAATCAGGATGGCATCGCCACTGTCGATGATCATCAGGTCCTGCACGCCGACCGCCGCGACCATGCGCTTGCCGGCCTGCACATAGGTACGCTCGCTGCCGACCAGCACGGCGCTGCCGAGTATCCGGTTGCCGGCGCTGTCGGGTTCGACCAGATCGCTGAGTGCAGTCCACGATCCGATATCGCTCCAGTCGAAACTCGCCGGTACCACGGCGCGATTGCTGGCGCGTTCCATCAAGGCGTAATCGATCGATATCGACGGAACCTCGGCGAAGCGCTCCTGGGTCAGCACGATACTGTGGCCACGACCACTCTGTTCCAGACAGAGTCGGGTGGCCGCAAGCACATCGTTGCAAACTTCGGCCGCGGCGGCGAGCAGGCTGCCAACGCGGAAGCAGAACATGCCCGAGTTCCAGTAGTAATCGCCGCAGGCCAGGTATTGCTCGGCGGTGGCAAGGTCGGGTTTCTCGACGAAGGCGGCGACCTCGTAACCCTCGTCTCCCAACGCGGCGCCGCGCTCGATATAACCGTAGCCCGTCTCGGCGCTGCTGGGCACGATACCGAAAGTGCACAGCTTGCCACGCGCGGCCAGGGCGGCGGCACGCTGGACGGATTCCTGGAATGCGGCGGTGTCATGGATCAGATGATCGGAGGCGAGCACCAGCATCAGCGCCTCATCGCCATGCTCGCGCTGGATATCCAGTGCCGCTGCCAGAATCGCCGGTGCGGTATTGCGCGCCACCGGTTCAAGCAGAAAACGCTGACGCTGCGGATCGAAATCGGCAAGTCGCGCATAAGCATCGGCGGTGATGAAGCGATAGTCGCGGCTGGTCACCGTATAGATCGGTGCATCGGGGCTGGCGACGGCGAGCGCACGACGTGCGGTCTTTTCGATCAAGGTCTCGCCATCAGGCAAGCTCATGAACGGTTTTGGATACAGGCGTCGCGACACCGGCCACAAACGCGTGCCGGCACCACCGGAAAGAATGACGGGAATCAGCAGGGCCATGATGCACTCACATCGGTTTGGGCCAGCGTGAGCGCTCATCGGCGATCATGCTGAGGGTTGTGGCGAGCCCCGCCCGCCAATCAGGCAGGTGCAGGCTGAAAACGGATTGCAGCTTGCCGGTATCGAGCACCGACCAGTTGGGTCGGCGTGCGCGTGTTGGATAGTCGGCACTGGTGATTGCGTTGACCACAGGTTGGCGCTGGATCAGACCACCGGCAAGCGCCTGCTCGAAAATTGCTGAAGCAAATTCGTGCCAATGGGTATGCCCGCCAGCGGTCAGGTGATAGGTGCCCCAGCGCGGGTCGTTGGCGGGGGCGGTGGCGATTTCGGCAATCAGTCGCGCGCTGACCGCGGCGATCAGCTGGGCGGTGGTTGGGGTGCCGAATTGATCGGCAACGACATTGAGCTGTTCGCGCTCGTTCGCCAGCCGCAGCATGGTGCGCAGGAAATTATTGCCGCGGGCGCCGTAGACCCAGGCTGTGCGCAGGATCAGATGGCGGGCGCCGCTTTCGCGCAGCGCCGTCTCTCCCAGTAGCTTGCTCTGGCCATAATGATTCACCGGCGCGGTGGCATCGTCTTCGCGCCAGGGCGCATGCGGTGTGCCCGGGAATACATAATCGGTCGAGTAATGCAGCACGCGCGCACCAATGCGCAACGCCGCCAAACCGATATCGGCCAAGGCGGCGCCATTGATGCGATCGGCGAGCGCCGGCTCATCCTCGGCACGATCCACCGCAGTGTAGGCAGCGGCATTGATGATCCAATCCGGCCGCTCGTGTTCGATCAGTGCCTGCAACTGGTCTGCATCGGCCAGATCGGCGCGCGCGCAGTCGATGCCGCCGCGCAGCTGGCCACGGCGCGTTGCCAGGATCAGCTCACCCGAAGCCGCCAGGCTTTGCTGGAGCGCAAAACCTACCTGACCGTCGGCGCCGAGCAGCAACAATTTCATGGCGCATAAACCGGCAGCCGCGCCTCGGCGATTTCGGCCAGCAGGGGCGCGACCGCGTCCTTGCCAGAAAGCGAGGGATCGAGGATCGGCCAGTCGATCGCCAGGGCCGGATCGTCCCAGCGCAGATTGGCATCGCCCGCCGCCTGATAGGTTTCGCTGCACAGATAGTGGAACAGCGCGGTCTCACTGGTCACCACAAAACCATGGGCAAAGCCTTCGGGTACCCAGAGCTGGCGGTGGTTTTCCGCCGACAGCACGGCTGCGGTCCAGCGTCCGTAGTTCGGTGAGCCACGACGGATATCGACCGCCACATCATAGACTTCGCCTTCGAGCACGCTGACCAGTTTGCCCTGCGGTCGCGGCCACTGGTAATGCAGACCGCGCAACACACCGCGGGCGGAACGCGACAGGTTGGACTGCGCCACGCGAAAGTCGAGGCCGGCATCGGCGTAGCGTTCGGCATTCCAGCCTTCGAAGAAGAATCCGCGTGGATCGCCGAACACCTTGGGCTCGATCAGCTTCACTTCGGGCAATGATGTGGTGATGACACGCATGCAGGGTTCCAGTGGCTGTTCAATTCGACTAGGCCGCGCGCCGAAGCGAAATCGCGCAGCTCGGCAGTTCGCAGGTTCAGTGCATGCCTTCGCCGCGCGCGATCCGCAGCAGGTATTCGCCATAGCCGCTCTTGCGTAGCGGCTCGGCGATGCGGCTCAGTTGTTCGGCATCGATCCAGCCATTCTGGAAGGCAATCTCTTCCGGACAGCAGACACGCAGGCCCTGGCGCGCTTCGATGGTCTCGATGAAGTTGCCGGCCTGCAACAGGGACTCGTGCGTGCCGGTATCCAGCCAGGCATAACCGCGACCCAGTTTCTCGACACGCAGGCTGCGCTCGGCCAGGTAGCAACGGTTGAGATCGGTAATCTCCAGCTCGCCGCGCGGCGAGGGCCTTAGTTCGCGCGCGAAATCGGCGGCGCGTCCGTCGTAGAAATACAGGCCGGTGACCGCATAATTGGATTTTGGTGTCTGCGGTTTTTCTTCCAGTCCGATCGCATTGCCGCCGGCGTCGAATTCGGCGACGCCATAGCGCTCCGGATCGCGCACCCAGTAGCCGAACACGGTCGCGCCGTGTTTCTGTCCGGCGGCGCGGCGCAGCACTTCGGTGAGTCCGTGGCCGTAGAAGATATTGTCGCCGAGCACCAGGCACGAAGGCTTGCTGTCGACGAAGTCGCGGCCGATCAGGTAGGCCTGGGCTAGCCCATCAGGGCTGGGCTGGCTGGCGTATTGGATCGACATGCCCCATTGCGCGCCATCTCCGAGCAGGCGCTGGAACAGGGCCTGCTCGTGCGGTGTGTTGATGATCAACACCTCGCGGATACCGGCCAGCATCAGCACGCTGAGCGGATAGTAGATCATCGGTTTGTCGTAGACCGGCAGCAGCTGCTTGCTGATCGAAAGAGTCAGCGGGTGCAAGCGGGTGCCGGCACCGCCAGCGAGTAGAATGCCTTTCATGGAGTCTCTGGGTCGATCTGCAACGCGCAGTCTACCAGCCCGGCCTCGGACACGCCCCGGCTACGGGTTGTCGATCGGGTTTCAGGCAGGCTGCGCAGCCGTGCCGAGGCGTTCGCCACGATAGGCGCCATCGCGGATGCGATCGCACCAGAGCTGGTTTGCGAGATACCAGTCGACCGTCCGCGCAAGGCCCGATTCGAAAGACTCCGCCGGCTTCCAGCCGAGTTCGCCCTGGATCTTGCTGGCGTCGATCGCATAGCGGCGATCATGCCCCGGTCGATCCTTCACATAGCTGATCAGGGATTCGCGCGAACCGCCGCCGGCAAGTGGCTGGCGCTCATCGAGCAGGGCGAGGATCGAGCGCACGACATGGATATTCTCGCGCTCGGCATCGCCGCCGACGTTGTAGACCTCACCGACGCGGCCGCGCTCGAGCACCGCATGGATCGCCGCGCAGTGATCGCCGACATAGAGCCAGTCGCGCACATTGCGGCCATCGCCATAGACCGGCAGGGCGGCGCCGACCAGGGCCTTCTGGATCATCAGCGGAATGAGTTTTTCGGGAAACTGATACGGGCCGTAGTTGTTCGAGCAATTGGTGGTCAGCGTTGGCAGGCCATAGGTGTGATGAAAGGCACGGACCAGATGATCGCTGGCCGCCTTGCTGGCCGAATAGGGGGAGTTCGGTGCGTACGGCGTCGTCTCGGTGAACTTGCCGCTGTCACCCAGCGATCCGTAAACCTCATCGGTCGACACATGCAGGAAACGGAACGCGGACCTGGCGTCTGCCTCGAGATCACGCCAGTAGGCGAGGGTGGCTTCGAGCAGACCGAGCGTGCCGACCACATTGGTCTGCACAAACGCTGCCGGACCATCGATCGAGCGATCGACATGGCTCTCGGCAGCAAAGTTGATGATCGCCTGTGGCTGATACTCGGTGAGCAGGCGCGCGACCACGGCGCGATCGCCGATATCGCCACGCACGAACTGGTGGTCCGGATTGCCAGTCAGGCTATACAGGGTGTCGGGATTGCCGGCATAGGTAAGCGCATCCAGATTGACGATGCGCGCCGAGTTGCCCGCATGCGCCAGCACGAAATTTCCACCGATAAAGCCGGCACCGCCGGTGACTAGCCAGGTTTTCATGCACACTCCGGATTGGGGATTGCTCCGACCGCGGCGCGCCGATCAAGTTGCAACGGCAACGCAATCGGGCATTGTAGATCAGCCCATGCTCTTCTGTAGGGCATCTCTGTGAGATGCCTCCATGGGCACGGGATTGGAGGGCCGTGCTCCCGCGCGGCCGCTCTGGATTTTCTCTATCGAACACGAAACTCGATTCGATAACATCTGGCCTGTCGGCAATCACCAGGCGTCGCGGGAGCGACGCCCTCCATGAACGCGTGGGAGATCATGGTCTTATCTGGTGGCGCGCTCATCAACCGGTCGCGATTCCTGCCAGAGCGCATAGCCGAACAGCAGATTCGCCGCGGCCAGCACGTAGTGATAGGCATCGATGCGGAGCATGGGGCCGAGCTGGCCAATGGTGCCGATCCAGAGCCCGGCGATGGCGTAGCCGGCGATCGCCCAGGCCAGCATCAGGAACAGGGATCGCCGATGCTTGAACAGCGCGGTCGCCCCAATCACCGCGATGCCGAGCGCAACCGCACCCACGGCCGTTGGTACATCGGAGCGTGTGGCCACGAGCAGAAACAGATTCAATCCGGCCGCAATCGCGAGCGATTCGCCGGCGCGCACATCATGACGACCACGCAGGCGGCGTAGCAGCGCCCAGCAGAAACTTGGGAACGCCACCAGGGCCGCCCAGAGACTCAGCGCGCCATGCAGGGCTTCGAGCTTGCTGACGCCAGCGAAGCGGATCGCACCGATCAACGCCGCGGCAGCGATCGCCAACATCCAGAGACCGCACCAGCGCCGTCCGGCGCGGATCATCAATACGGCAGCCGTAATCGTCGCGACGGCGAGCACGCCATCGGATAGTGCAGTGGATAATTGCATGGGGTCAGGCCAGGGCAGGAGGTGAGCGCGGATCGCTTGCGCGGATGCCGAGGAAGAGTAGCGCGAGCAGAGACAGCAGCGCATAGCCGAACACGATCAGTACCTGTAGACCGGTGACATCGGCGCCCAGGCGCGCCGCCAGCCAGAGCCCCGCTGCGATCAGGACCAGGCGCATCGCCTCGATCAGGCGCGCGTGCCGACCCGCTTCCAGCAGGCGTCCGATCGACCACAGCGAAACCACCAGGGCGATGGCCTGGCCAGCAGCCGCGCCGAGTCGTTGCGGGTCGACCGTAGCGAGAAAACCGGTGCCGAGCGCCACCACAAGCACAAACTGCAGGCCGCAGTAGATCTTGATCGAAGTCGGGACCGGCGGATCGAATCGTTGCCAGTCCTCGATTCGAAACGCTGGCTTCGGGTAGCGATCCGCCACTTCGGCCGGTCGCCAACCGGGCCGGGCGATCCAGACCCGCAACTTGTCGCGCCAGCGCGGCGCACGCCAGCTGTCCCTGGCCAACTCGACATAGGTGTCGAGATTGGCCCAGAGCGGGTTCCAGCTGCGCAAGGGCGCGCGCGTGCCGTAGCGCACCGGCTCCTCAGCGCGTTCCTCCTGGAAGGTGCCAAACAGCCGGTCCCACAGAATCAGGATGCCGCCGTAATTGCGGTCGACGTAGAGATCATTCACGCCATGATGCACGCGATGGTTGGAAGGCGAGGCGAACACGCGGTCGAACCAGCCTAATTTGCCGACCTGCTCGGTATGTATCCAGTACTGATACAGCAAGTCGATCAAGGCAACGACGGCGAATATCAGCGGAGGAACACCGGCAATCGCCATCGGAATATAAAAAACCCAACCGAACAGGAATCCGCTGCTGGTCTGACGCAGCGCCGTGCTGAGATTGAAATGCTCGCTCTGGTGATGCACCACATGCGCGGCCCAGAGTACGTTGACTTCATGTCCCAGCCGATGATGCCAGTAGTAGAAAAAATCGTAGGCGATCAGGGCGCCGATCCATACCGTGATGGAATCCAAGGGCAGATCGAAAATCCGCGCATGCTGGTGAATCAGCGTATAGATGCCGAGACTCAATACACGGGTGAACACGCCGGCCAGCTGTGACAGCGTGCCGAGGCTGACGCTGGTGATTGCGTCCGCGGCCTGGTAAGCGGCGTGTCCGCGTGCCCGCGCAACCAGCCACTCCACCAGCATCAGGACAAAAAACACCGGGATCGCATAGACAATGGGATTCATCGCGCAATCTCACCAGTGCATGGAAGTGCATGCAAGTCCGCGCGATCGCCGAAACAGGAAAACCACGGTCTGGTTTCCACCCGCTGCCCGGCTGGCGCGGCGATTCTGCGACCTGCCGTGCTTGTTGCGGCCGGGCAGTTGCAGTAGCGTGCCGACTTGCCCACGCCACTTGATTTTCAATCAGAGGATCTTGCCATGACGAAAATATTTTTGCGGAGTCGCGCAATGCGTCGGTGTTGCATCTTCCTGGCGCTCGCTCCGGCCGCGGCGTACTCATCTGCTCCCATCTCGGGGCAGGGCGTCAATACCTTTACCGTGGTCAATGACGGCTTCGACAGCTGGCTGTTGAATGGTCAGCCCGATCCCACCATCGAACTGATCCGCGGCGAAACCTATGTGTTCGATCTGCAGGGCGTGCCGTCCAATCATCCATTCTTCATCAACACCGTCTCGACCACGGGCAGCGGAAGCCAGTTCACCCAGGGTGTCACCGGCAACGGCGCCACCGTCGACGGCGACGTGACCTTCGTTGTACCGGCCAGCGCACCCGATCAGTTGTTCTACAACTGCGGCAACCATCCCTCGATGGCCGGCACCATCAATATCGTCAATGAGATGCCGCTGTTCCAGGATGGTTTCGAGTAGGCCGGTGTCAGCCGATCCGGTGTTCGTCATGTCGCACTGATTTCCAGCGGGGCTCAGATCGCAAGCGGGTCCGTCTTCACGTCCACGGTGGGAGTTCTGGAATCTCTTCCTCGGGTCTGGGCCGAGGGACCGCTGGATCAGCAGGGGGCTGCGTCATACCGCCCCACCGAAGCACCCGGAGAGCAACCTCCCGCGACGCCGCTGAAGCCAGCGGGTTCCGTACGGATCAGCATGGAAAATTGCCAGCCTTCGGGTCCCCGCGTGATGAGCATCCGGAGGGCTAGGGTCACAGGCGCCGGCACAATTCTCATGCTATAAATGTTTGTGTAGTGTTTGGTCGACAGGTTGTAGCGCCTGCCCAGCCAAGCCCCGCGCCTGAACGCCCCATTGCGCAGCTCTGCATGCGAATCGGGCACTTTCACCGACTTTGGAGGGGACAAGATGAATTCTGCTCGCATTCTGGCTTTGGCGATTGCCACCGCACTAAATCTTCCTCAGGCAATGGCCTCAACTGATGTTGAAATCAGCATCAGCAGCCGCGTCGAGACCTACATTGTCCGATTCCCTGAGCCGGGGCTGATGTACTACGCCGGTGGCGTGGAGCGTCTACCCGCTACCGCGCCCGCCACGCTCGGGTCGCGAAAAGTTGACGGCAGATCACCCTCTGCCCTGGCCTACTCCGCGCACCTGCGCAATGCCCAGGAGGCGCACCTGAACACCATGGCGTCCATCCTGCAGCGCCCGCTTCCGATGCTGCAGTCGTATTGGGTGGCGTTCAATGGTGTCGCTGTCGATTTGACTGCAGCTGAGGCTGACGCGCTTAGAGCGCTGCCGGAAATTTCGCGTATCGAGCCAGCCGGCGTCTATGAACTGTCTACCGATGCTGGGCCGGCATTCATCGGCGCCCCTTCGGTGTGGTCCGGCAGTTCGGTGCCCGGCGGAATTGGCACGCGGGGTGCGGGTGTCGTCGTCGGCGTAATCGACTCCGGCGCGAACTCGGATCATCCCTCGTTCGCGAATGACGCCAGCTGTGGATTTGGCGCACCCAATCCCAAGTTGCTCAGCGCCCGGGACTGCAATCAGGCCAGTTGTATCGGTGGCAATCCGGAGGATATTAGTACTTCGAGCTCCGGTCATGGCGTGCACACGTCGTCGACTGCGGCCGGCAATGCGCTGGTTCCGCCGTTGACGGTGAGTGGCGTTGACCTGAGGTTCCCCATCTCGGGTGTGGCGCCCTGCGCAGCAGTGCGCTCCTACAAGGCTTGTGAAAGCACCTGCCCAGGCGCAGCGCTGCTGGCCGCGATGCAGTCGGCGATTCTGGACGGCGTGGACGTGCTCAATTATTCCATCTCCGGCGGTACCAGTCCGTGGTCCGACTTCGATCGGGACTTTCTCGACATGGTCAATGCCGACATCATGGTTGCGGCATCCGCAGGCAACACGCGCCAGGATGCTCCCGATCCTGTCGCCGCCGTCAATCATCGTGGCCCCTGGGTGCTGTCAGTGGCCAATTCCTCGCATGATCGAATCGTCGCGTTTGATGTCGATGTGGCGGGCGGGCCACAGGACAGCGGTGCAGTTCCCGGGACAGGCATTGCTTACCCGACCGGTGCTACCACGGCCCAGGTTGCCAGCGCAGCATTGTTGGGAAATGAGCTTGGCTGTACGGCGGGTGGTGGGTTCGCCGCTGGCTCGATGACGGGTCGGATCGCCCTGATCTCTCGCGGCACCTGCGGTTTTCTCGAGAAGGTCAATAACGCGACCGGTGCCGGCGCGATCGCGGCGATCGTCTACAACAATGCAAATGGATTGGCCATAACGATGGGCGCGCTGGAAACCACGACGATTCCGTCCGCGATGGTGTCCAATGTAGAGGGCATCGCGATACGCGATTTCATCGCGCTGAACACCACGGCACCGATGACGGTGACCGGTCCATCGACACGCGTTACCAACGCCGCGTTCGGCGACATACTCAACACCAGCAGTCTGCGTGGTCCGAATAACACCTTCGACGTGACCAAGCCGGATATCACTGGACCCGGAACCAATGTCTATGCTGCCGTCAGCGATGTTGCGGGCCAATTCGGCTTCCTGACCGGAACCTCGATGTCGAGCCCGCATCTGGCCGGCGCTGCGGCATTGCTGCGGTCAGCGCACCCGACCTGGACGCCGATGGAAGTGAAATCGGCTCTGCAGCTCACCTCGCTGCGTGATGGTCGGTCCGACAACGCCACGACGCCCTGGCACGCCGACGAAGTGGGCAATGGTCGCGTTGACCTCAATCGGGCCGCCGATGCCGGCCTCGTGATGAACGAGACCTTTGCCAACTTCCTCGCTTCCAACCCCGGTACTGGGGGTCAGCCGCGTAATCTGAATTTGCCCAGTTTGCGCCACACCACTTGCCCCGGTATCTGTACCTTTACCCGGACGTTCCGCAATACGTCGACCAGCGCTACGACGTGGGATGCGGTGGTAACGGATGCCCCGGCGGGCACCCAGATCTCGGTGAGTCCGGCGAGCTTCTCCTTCAGTGGTGGATTGGCCGAAACCCAGACGGTGACGATAAGCGTGATCATCACCAACCCGGCGCCGGGCATTGTCACGACAGCATTTGGTCATCTGATTTTCCGAGAGGCAGGGACCTCACGGCCAGATGCACGGCTCAGTGTTGCGATTCGCGGAACTTCGGGTGACTCGATCTTTGCCAACGGATTCGAATAAGAATTGCCGGCCGGCGTACTGAGACAAAGCCCGCGCCGGCGCGGGCTTTGTCTGTTTGGATCATGGTGGATGGGCAAGGGTTCCGGGCGAAGCCGGTGCGGCCACGCTGAAGGAAGTAGACAGCTGGTGGTCTGGGCCACAGGAGTTCAAACAGGCAGATCCGAGCATCGGATTTGGCGGCCGGTGCCACGGCCGCGGGCGGAGTTGGCGGATGGTCCCCCGAGTGCCCCTCAAACCCACTAGAATTGATCGCCTTGCTCCCCTGAGCCCTGTCCGTGATCCAGGTTCCCGGTTATCTGATCAAACGTGAAGTCGGTGTTGGCGGCATGGCGATGGTGTACCTGGCCGTGCAGACTTCGCTTGAGCGCGAGGTGGCGCTCAAGGTGATGAACCCGGCGATGGTCTCTGACCCGAGCTTTTCGCGCCGGTTCATGCAGGAGGCGCGTACCCTGGCTTCGCTGGCGCATCCGAATATCGTCGCGGTCTACGATGTCGGCATCACCGAGGAGAAGCTGCATTATTTTTCGATGCAGCATCTGCCCAATGGCGATTTTCTGCGCCGCATCCATCTCGGCGCTCCGGAGTCCGAAGTGGTCCGCGTGCTCGCCGGTGTGGCGCGTGCGCTTGGCTATGCGCATCAGCGCGGATTCGTCCATCGTGATGTCGCGCCCGGCAATGTGCTGTTCGATATCAATGACAATCCGGTACTGACCGACTTCGGGATCGCGCGCGCGGTGACCAAGACCTCGCGCATCACCAATGCCGGCGTGAGCGTCGGCACCAGTCACTACATGAGCCCCGAGCAGGCACGCGGCGGCGACGTCGATGGCCGCTCCGATATCTATTCACTGGGCGCGCTCGCCTTCGAGGCATTGACCGGCAACCCGCCTTACAACGGAGAAGACGGCTTCGCGATTGCCTATGCCCATGTGTTCGAGCCGGTACCGCGCCTGCCTGATGAAAAACTCCGCTGGCAGGGATTGATTGACAAGGCGATGGCGAAAGATCCGTCCGAGCGCTACCAGGACACCGAAGAGTTTCTCGCCGAGCTCACCCGCCTGGAGCCGATGTCGCGGGCCTCGGCTGCGACTGCGGTCAGCCAGAATGCGGCAACGCTCAATATGCCGATTCCCGCTGGAGTTATCGTGCCGGTAACGGCGGCAAGTTCGCCAGCCATGCCAGCTGCTGCGCCCCTGGTGCCGGCGGCGCCGGCTGGGCCTGCTGCTCCAGCAGCCTCGTCCGCCCATGAAACCGTGCTGCCGGTGATTGAACCGCCGATGTCGGAGCAGCCGACCGGGCCCGGCCGTGCGGTCCATATCACCAAGCCCAATCCACGGTCGGCGGCGCGTGCGCCGCGTGCGCCGCTGCCAAAGGCTGTCTGGATTGTTCTCGGCACCCTGATCATCGGCGCCATTCTGGTGGCGATGGGGGTCTGGCAGCAGCGTACCGACAAGTCGGAACCAGGCACCACGGTGGCCGCACCGGGCAGCGATCCTGCGCCGCCGGCCAATCCGCCACCGGGGCCAGCTGTGGAGCCGGTCACGCCGCCAGCTGCAGACGGGCTGGACCCGGATATGCTCGCCGCGGACGCTGCGGATGCGATGAACCCCGATGCCGATGGGGCGCTCGGCGAGGATGGATTGCCGCTGTCCGAGGATTCCGAGCTGGCCGCACAAATGCGCAACGCGCTCGCTACCACGGTGGTCGATCCGATTGCCTTCCTGACCGCGATGGGCCGGGCCGATATCGCGGCACAAAGACTGTCGCAACCACCGGGGCGCAATGCCACCGATCGCTACACGCTGTTGCTGCGGATGCGTCCGGACAGCAGTGAGGCGAGAACCGGCCTGGTGAATACTGGCCGTGCCTTCATGCGCATCGCCGAAGAACGCCTCGCCGAGGGCAAGCTCGCCGAATGGATCGAATATGCCCAGCGCGCCATTGAAGTCGCCGGCGTCCACGACACCGCGAGTGAGTTGCGCGGCCAGTTCGAACGCAAGCGCGCCACAATGACGGCGCCCCTGCTCAGCGCCGGAGCCAAAGCCGTCGACAAGTGGGACGAGGCCGGCGCGCGCAAGGCCTTCGAGCGAGTGCTGGAGATCGAGCCCGGCAACAAGGATGCGATTGCTGGCCTCAAGCGCGCGGCCGCGGTCGGCAAGCCGGGTTACCCGTTCGCCGACAACGAATCGGCCACGCAGCCGGGGCCGGCGATGATCGTCGCCAATGTGGCCGGCAAGCGACTCGGTGTTGCCCGTGGCGAAGTCAGCGTCGCCGAATTCCGTCGCTTCTGGGCGGCGGGGGGATCGAGCAAACTGGCGACCAGGCCGAGTTGTCGTGATCGCGAATCGCTGTTTCGCAGTTCGCGCTCGCGCACCTGGCAGACACCGGGAATTGCCCAGACTGGCGACCATCCAGTGGTCTGCATCAGCTGGGACGATGCCCTTGCCTACACCGAGTGGTTGAGCAAGGTCACTGGCCGGCGTTACCGCCTGCTATCGGCTTCAGAGTGGTCGGCGCTGGCGAAATCGCAGGATACGGGCTCCAGTTGCAAGGCCAATGTCGGTGATAGCCAGTTCAATGGAAAGTACCGGGAGCGCAATGCGCTGGCCTGCAACGACGGCTTTGCCGAAACCGCGCCGGTGCGACGATTCCCCGCCTTGATCGGCGTCCATGACCTGGCTGGCAATGTGCGCGAATGGGTCAGTGACTGCGAGCCGGGCTGTCGCAAGCATCTGGCGCTCGGCAGTTCCTGGGCAAGCCCGGGCGATGAGCTGGATCTGGCGGCGCGCAATGCTTTTGATACCGACACCGGCTTCAATACTGTCGGCATGCGCGTGGCGCGCGAACTCGATTGATGCTGGGGCATTTGCCGCGCGGCCGGACGTGACGGTATGGGCGCTGCAGTGCCTCGCCTCGGAGCCGGAGCCGTCCACAGCGCCGGAGCGGCCCCCGGTATCCGGGCGCTATGCGCTGGGCTTTGCCGGTTCGGCGGGCCGTTCAGCCGCAGAATGTGACGGAGCCGACGTCCGTATGCGCTCCTTCATGACCGCGGGGCTGCGGCTCAGCTATGATTGGCCGCTGAGACGCAGAACCATCCCGGAGCCCCGCGCGCAATGAAACTCCTATTCCCCAACGGCGAACACGCCGCCGTCGAGCTCAAGCCTGGCATCACCCATGTCGGCAGCGGGCCTGGTTCCGACGTGGTGCTGATGGCAGCAGGTATCGCGCCGGCGCATTGTGAGGTTCATATGGGCGGCACCGGCGCCACGCTGCGTCTGGTCAATCCGGCCAATGCGGTTGCGCTCAACGGGCGTCAGGTCGCCGGTGACACCGCGATAAAACCGGGCGACATCATCCTGTTTGGAAAGATCGGTGCGCGTGTGGTCGCTGCCGAAAAGACCGCGCCGATCCCCTCGATCACCCGGCCGCCGCCGGTGGACGATGTCGAGGATGGCCGCACCAAGGTACGCCAGGCCCTGCCCAAGTACATTCTGCGCGGCGTGTCTGGCAGTACGTTCGGCAAGAATTTCGCACTGCAGGGCACGATGACCGTGGGCCGCCAGCCCGACTGCGATATCTGTATCGCCTCGGATGAAGTGTCGCGCCACCATGCCAAATTGCAGGTCATGCCCGATGGCATCGCGGTCGAGGATATCGGTTCGGCCAATGGCACGTTCATCAATGACAAGCGTGTGCACACCGGCATGCTCAAGCCTGGCGAAGAGTTGCGCCTGGATACGGTGCGCTTCATGCTGGTCTCGCCCGCGCTCGAAATGCAGAAGATTGCCGCTGCCGCTGAAGCCGGTCGCAAACCTGCCCCTGCGCAGCCTCAGGCCAAGAGCAGTGGAGTCGGCCTCTGGGTCGTGATCGGCATGCTGGTCACCGCGGCCGTCGTGGGCGGACTCTGGTACACCGGCGTCATCGCATTCTGATCGGACGCTGCTGTCCGCTGCAGCGCGCCGTCACGGTGCGCTGCGGCTCAGACCATGCGCAGGGACAGATCGACGGCGCGCACATGCTTGGTGATGGCGCCCACCGAGATGAAATCGACGCCGATCGCGGCCAGCTCGGCCAGGCGTGCCAGCTCCACGCCACCGGAAATTTCCAGTTCTACTTGTCCGGCATTGCGCTGCACAGCCGAGCGCATGTCGTCGGCGCTCAACTCATCGAGCATGATGCGGTCGGGCCGGGCGGCCAGCGCCAGCTCGAATTCGGCCAGGGACTCGACCTCGATCTCCACCATCCGGCCGGGCGCAATCGTGCGCGCAGCGGTGATCGCGGCAGCGATCGAACCGGCCGCGCGAATATGGTTTTCCTTGATCAGCACGGCATCGAACAATCCGGCACGATGATTGTGCGCGCCGCCGCAGGCGACCGCATATTTCTGCGCAGCGCGCAGTCCCGGCAAGGTCTTGCGGGTATCGAGGATGCGCGTGCCGGTGCCCTTGACGGCATCGCTGTACTGGCGCGCGGCAGTGGCTGTCCCTGAAAGGGTCTGCAGGAAATTGAGCGCGCTGCGCTCGGAGCTGACAATGGCGCGCACCTTGGCGGAAATCGTGCAGATCAGCTGGCCGGCCTGCATCGACGCGCCGTCCTCAACCTTCCAGCTCAGTCTGGCGTCCGCATCGAGCGCACGAAATGCAGCCTCGGCCCAATCGCGACCACAGAACACGGCGTCCTCGCGGGTAATGATCCGTGCCTCAGCCTCGGCCCAGGCTGGCAGCAGTTGCGCGGTCAGATCGATTGCGCCGAGGTCTTCCTCGAGTGCCCGCGCGACATCCGCGCGAATCTGCGCAGCGCCCGGCTTCATTTCGGGAAATTGTGCAACTGGGTGGTGCCGATGCCGGAATCGGGCAGCAGAACCGGAATGCCGTCATCGATCCGATAGATGACGCGCAGGTCATCGCTGATCAGGGCGTCGCGCAGCGCGGTCGCGACCACTTGGCCGTCGATCGTCTGGACCTCACCGCGCGCGATCGCGCCATTGAGGAATTCTAGTTGCGGCCGGGACAGCGAAAACAGTGGCCGTTTGCTGACCGGGCAGCAAAGTAGGGAAAGAAAACGGGAATCCAGTGCCATGAGCGCTGCGGTTTGTGAGTGAGTCGCTAAGATAGCAGCGACCGGCGGCGCAGTGCCGCATCGCACTGTGGAGTCCGCATGAGCGAGTCGAAAAAGTTCCAGGTGGGTGTGGTGATGGGGTCGCGCTCCGACTGGGAGACGCTCCGGCATTGTTGCGACACGCTGGAGCGCCTGGGTGTAGCCCATGAGGTGCAAGTGGTGTCTGCCCACCGCACCCCTGACCTGCTGTTCAGTTACGCCGAATCCGCGCGTAGCCGTGGCCTGCGCGTGATCATTGCGGGTGCCGGCGGTGCAGCGCATCTGCCCGGCATGCTTTCGGCCAAGACGCGCCTGCCGGTGCTCGGTGTGCCGGTGCAGTCGCGCGTGCTCAATGGCGTGGATTCCCTGTTGTCGATCGTGCAGATGCCGGCCGGCGTGCCGGTCGGCACCCTGGCGATCGGGACCGCCGGCGCAATCAATGCCGCGTTGCTGGCAGCGGCGATTCTTGCGTTGAACGATGATCGGGTAGGCGCGGCGCTCGACGAGTTTCGCCGGCTGCAGACCGAACAGGTGCTGAGCGCGTCGGATCCGCGACTGCCATGAAGGCGGCCGGGATGACGACCGTTGGAATATTGGGCGGCGGCCAACTCGCACGCATGCTGGCGATTGCCGGCGCGCCGCTCGGACTGCGCTTTCGCGTGCTCGATGTGGCGCCCGATGCCTGCGCCGCGCAATTTGCGCCGCTGATCGTTGCCGACTATCACGACACCGTGGCGCTGGAACGCTTTGCCGCCGAAGTCGATGTGGTGACCTTCGATTTCGAGAACGTTCCTGCTGATTCGGCGCAGTGGCTGGCCGAGCGTCTGCCGGTCTATCCCAATCCCCATGCGTTGGCCGTCGCCCAGGATCGTCTGGAAGAAAAAAATCTGTTCCTCGAGCTCGGCATGGCCACGCCGGAATTTCGTCCGGTCGATTCGCTGGCGGATCTGCAGCGCGCCTGCGCGGAGATCGGCTTTCCCTGCATTCTGAAAACGCGCCGTCTCGGCTACGACGGCAAGGGCCAGTATCGACTGCGCAGCAGCGACGACATCGAGCCCGCCTGGGCCGCACTCGGCAAGGTGCCACTGATCCTGGAGGCCTTCGTCGCCTTCGATCGCGAGTTGTCGGTGGTCGCCGTGCGCGCCCAGGATGGCGAGTTCCGCGCCTATCCATTGACCCAGAATTGGCATACCGATGGCGTGCTCTCGCTCAGCCTTGCACCCGCCCCGAACAGCGAGGAAGTGGCCGCACTGGCGTTCGAGTCTGCCCAGCTGCTGGCCGACCGCCTCCAATACGTTGGCGTGTTCGCCCTGGAGCTGTTCGAACGTGATGGTCAACTGCTCGCCAACGAGATGGCACCGCGCGTGCACAACTCCGGCCACTGGACCATCGAGGGCGCTGACTGCAGCCAATTCAGCAATCATTTGCGCGCCGTCGTCGGAATGCCGCTCGGCAGTACCAGCGCGCGCGGTGTTTCCGCCATGCTCAACTGGGTGGGCGACTTGCCCGACCGTGATCCGGTGCTGCAGCAGGCGCGCGGCTATTTTCATGACTACGGAAAATCGCCGCGCTCGGGTCGTAAGGTTGGCCATGCCACGCTGACAGCAGCCTATGCCGATGTGCTGGCACAGAACCTGAGTGAGCTGGCCCATGCGATCGGCCGCGAAGCGCAGATCGCCCCCGCCCTGGTCGCGCTTGGCCTGGCACCTTCGCAAGCTGCGTCGACCAACCTCTGACCCGATGGCTCGCATCGGACATCCGGCTTGCCTGCCTTCAAACGCTGCCGTCTATCGATGCTCCAGAGGCCTCGCTATGCTCCGCGGCCCAGACCCACGGACCGCGCCATGACCCAGCAGACCGTACTCAATTCCAGCCATCGCGCCCTCGGCGCGCGCATGGTCGACTTCGGAGGCTGGGACATGCCGATCAATTACGGATCGCAGATCGACGAACATCACCTGGTACGTCGCGATGCCGGCATGTTCGACGTGTCGCACATGACCGTGGTGGATCTGCGCGGCGAGCGCGTGCGCGAATTTCTGCGTCACCTGTTGGCCAACAATATCGACAAGCTGAAAGTTCCAGGCAAGGCCTTGTACAGCTGCATGCTCAATGAGCAGGGCGGTGTGATCGATGATCTGATCGTCTACTTCATGGACGAGCGATTCTTCCGTCTGGTCGTCAATGCCTCCACACGCGACAAGGACCTGGATTGGATCGCCCGCCACGCCAGCGGCTTTGGCGTGAGCATTCAGGAGCGTCGAGACTTCGCGATGATCGCCGTCCAGGGGCCGAATGCGCGCGCCCGGGTCGCCGGCCTGCTCAGCCCGGCCGGCGGCGCGGCAGCGCTCAAGCTCGGCAAGTTTGTCGGCGCCGAGATCGACGGCATGTTCATCGCGCGCACCGGCTATACCGGTGAGGACGGTTTCGAGATCATGGTTCTGGAGTCCAATGCGGTCAGCTTCTGGCAGCAATTGCTGGCCGCTGGCGTCAAGCCTGCCGGGCTGGGTGCGCGCGATACCCTGCGCCTCGAAGCCGGCATGAATCTCTACGGTCAGGACATGGACGAGTCGGTGTTGCCGCTCGAAGCCGGTCTGTCCTGGACGCTGGCTTTCGACGCCGGGCGTGACTTCATCGGACGCGCCGTGCTCGAGCAGGCACGCGCTGACGGCGTGAAGCGCAGCATGGTTGGCCTGGTCATGGATGAGAAGGGCGTGTTGCGGCATGGTCAGAAGGTGCTCTCGGACGCTGGCGATGGCGAGATCCTGTCCGGCTCGTTCTCTCCCACGCTCGGTAAATCGATTGCGTTTGCGCGGGTGCCAGCCGCTGCCAGCGGAGAATTCCGCGTCGATATCCGTGGCCGCGAAGTGTCGGTGCGCGCCGTAAAATTTCCCTTCGTACGCGATGGTCAGGCCTGTGACGGCATCTGATCACACCAGACTGACCCGGCTCGGCTACAATCGCGCCGCATTCCCACTACGACACTGTGAGCATGGCCATGAACGATATCCCTGGTGATCTGAAATTCCTCAAGTCCCATGAGTGGGCGCGCCTCGAAGACAATGGCAATGTCACCGTTGGAATTTCCGAGCACGCGCAGGCCCAGTTGGGTGACCTCGTCTATGTCGAACTTCCCTCGGTCGGCGACCACATCGATTCGGGCAATGGCGCGGCCGTTGTCGAATCGGTCAAGGCTGCGTCCGATGTCTACAGTCCGGTCTCGGGTACCGTGGTTTCAGTGAACGAAGCGCTCAGCGATACTCCGGAGATCATCAATGGTGATGCCTGGGGTGACGGCTGGATCTTTGTTATCAAACCCAGTCAGCCGGCCGAGCTCGATGATCTGCTGTCACCCGATGACTATGCCGAAATGCTGGAAAACGAAGCGCACTGAGCCCGTTTTCTTGCTCCAATCAGATACTGCTGGCCGCCGCGTGCGGCCAGTTTTTCGTGGCCCCCCGCATCCTGCGTCGGGGCCAGATGTACACGAGGTAGCTCATGCCCTTTGTCCCGCACACCGAGCCCGATATCCAGGCCATGCTCAAGGCCATTGGAGCTGCGAGCATCGAAGAATTGTTCGACGAGATCCCGGCGTCGCTGCGCATCGGTGAACTGGCCGGCGTTCCTGCCGGGATGAATGAAATGGAAATCAGTCGGCTGATGCGCGCGCGCGCGGCCGAGGACGGCGTGCCGACCTGCTTCGCCGGCGCCGGGGCCTATGACCACCATATCCCTGCGGCGGTCTGGGCGATCGTCACCCGCGGTGAGTTCTATTCGGCCTATACGCCGTATCAGGCCGAGGCCAGCCAGGGCACCCTGCAACTGATCTACGAATACCAGACCGCGATGACGCGGTTGACCGGCATGGACGTTTCCAATGCGTCGATGTACGACGGTGCCAGTGCGCTGGCAGAAGCGGTGCTGATGGCCGAACGTTCGCGCAAGAAGGGCGGGGCCCATTGTGTCGTCGTACCCAAGGCGGTCAATCCGGCCTATCGCAAGGTGCTCAAGAGCATCGTCGGAGCACAGAAGATCGAAGTCATCGAAATCGACTTCGATACGCACACCGGCAAGGTCGACGCGGCCGCCCTGGCCAAGCTTGAACTTCCGGAGTTCACTGCCCTGGTGATTGCGCAGCCAAACTATTTTGGCGTACTCGAAGACGTCGACGCGCTGACCGACTGGGCGCATGCGCGTGGCGCGTTGACCATCGCTGTGGTCAATCCGGTTGCGCTTGCGCTGTTCAAGCCACCGTCGGCCTGGGGTGTGGCCGGCGCCGACATCGTTTGCGGGGACGGTCAGCCGCTCGGCGTTCCGATGTCCTCGGGCGGTCCCTACTTCGGATTTCTTTGCTGCAAGCAGGAACTGGTTCGCAATCTGCCGGGGCGCATCGTGGGACGCACCACCGACCTCGATGGCAAGCCCGGATTCACGCTGACCTTGCAGGCCCGCGAACAGCACATCCGGCGCGCCAAGGCGACGTCGAATATTTGTACCAATCAGGGCTTGCTGGTGACCGCGGCGACCATCCACATGGCGATGATCGGAGCCGAAGGATTGCGCCGCGTTGCCATCCAGTCAGCTTCGAACACGCGTCTGCTGCGCGATGCGCTGTGTGCTATCGACGGCGTACAACAGCTGTTTTCCGGCGCTTTTTTCCACGAAGTGGCATTGCGTATCGGCAAGCCCGCCGCCCAGGTAATCGCCGAACTGGTAGCGGACAACCTGCTCGCAGGTGTTGCTGTCGGTGCTGATTACGCTGGCATGGATGATGTGTTGCTGGTCTGCGCAACCGAGTGCCGTAATGACGAAGACATCGAGCGATTCGCTGCCGCGTTGCGTGCATGTCTGCAACGTTGATCGTGTCCGCGTACAGGTGGTTTTCGATGCCGCCGGTCGATGCCAGTGGTCCATCGCCGGCCGGGGCTAGATCAACAAATCAGTTGACAGTCAACGCGTCACGAATTAGTTTTGCGCCGAGCGTGACAATCACAAGTCAACAATGAGCTGCAAGCAAATAATCGAGACACCCATCGATCCAGACAAATCGCATCGCACGCGATCGAGTCACTGTCTTTCCGCTCAAGATTTTTTTCAAGATTCCAGAGTGTCTGTCGTTGCCGCTGGTCACGGTGACGAGTCTGGAAGTGCATCTCGTACGCGCAACTTGGCAGTGCGCGCGTACGCTTTTCAAAAACGGTTTTAACCGGGCAAGCAACTGCCAACCACAACAGGAGTACACAACATGAAAGCAGCAACCACCAAGAAAGCAGCACCGAAGAAAGCAGTAGCCAAGAAGAAAGGCACCGCGAAAGCGGCAGCCAAGAAGCCGGCGGCCAAGAAGGCAGCCAAGAAGCCAGCGGCCAAGAAGCCGGCGGCGAAGAAGGCTGTAGCCAAGAAGCCAGCGGCGAAGAAAGCCGCGGCCAAGAAGCCAGCTGCCAAAAAGCCAGCTGCAAAGAAAGCAGCCGCGAAGAAGCCAGCTGCAAAGAAAGCAGCGGCCAAAAAGCCAGCGGCAAAGAAAGCAGCAGCAAAGAAAGCCAAGTAATCAGGTTCAAGGATTTCTGCTGATCTAGTAGTAGTAGGGTCTAAACCACCGCATGGCTGCCCGGCGTGCGGTGGTTTGTTTTTTTGGGCAATGCTGATTTCCGCCACAGCGATCGCCGCGTCCGCTTCGGGCTGACCGGTCCGCTGGCGCAATCAGTCTGAAAACAAATGTCGCGGCTTGGGTGAAGTGCCCCCATAGCCGCCGTAAATGCGGTGCGCTGCCGTGACGCAGCGCGCAATCGCAGACTTCATTCGCTCATTCGTGTCTATAATCCACTGCCGCAAGCCAAACCACAGCGTGGTTGAGGCTGGCATCACTTGCAGTCTGAATGGGGACATTTACATGAGCTACTCGAATTCGCGCCGCCTCGGGAGCGGCCCTTACTCCGGTGTGGCGCGCCCCGCGTTACTCTGGATAGCGCTCGCCGCGGTATCGCTGACCGGCTGCGGGAAGAAGGAAGAAGCTGCAACCGCTCCAAAAACGGTCGCGTCCAGCGTGGCCGCCGGCGGTTCGGCCGAAGTCACACCCGGCGCTGTCGCCGCTGTGATGCCGGCTTCGGTTCCGCAATTGCTCGACAACGCCAAGACGGCATTCCGCCAGGATCGACTGGTTACGCCGGTGGGCGACAACGCGATCGAGTATTACCTCGCGGTGCTCGGCATGGAAAAGGACAACATCGCGGCCACGCAGGGTTTGGTGGATCTGTTCCCGCTCGTGGTCAGCGTTGCCGAAAAGGAAATCGCGGCGCGCAATGTCGAAGAGGCTGATCGCATTATCGGTCTGCTCGACGAGTCCAGCCCGAACTCCTATACGGTGCAGAAACTGAAGTCTCGCCTCGCCGCCACCCAGAATCAGATGCAGCGCGAGGAAGAGCGTCGACTGGCCGCCGAACAGGCGCAGCAGTCGCGCCAGGCCGCAGCCGCAGAACCCGAGCCTGTAGCCGCGCCGCCGCCGGCTTCCACAGCATCCACAGCTGCGCGCGACAGCGCGCGGCCAGCGCCGGCGGAACCCGCCGAAACGCGCCCGAGTCCGCCTGTTGCCGCCGTCGCCGAACCGGCACGTCCGGTCGGTGAAACCCGCGATGCCAAGGTGGTTCGTCAGGTCCAGCCGGGCTATCCGCAGCTGGCCTATCGTCGTCGTCTCGCCGGCTGGGTGGAGATCCAGTTCACCGTCGGCGTGAATGGTCGGGTCAGCGATGTCCAGGTGCTGCGCGCCGATCCACAGCGCATGTTCGATCGGGAAGCAGTGCGCGCGGTGGAGCAATGGATGTTCGAACCAGCGCTGCGTGACGGCGTGCCGGTGCCGTCGACACTGAGTCGGCGCATCGAATTCAAGTATCCGGGTTAACACCTGCTCGGCAGTGCCAAGGCCATGGCTTTGGCACTGCGTTTCTGCCGTGGGCACCGCGTTACCGAGTTGGCGTAGGCGCGCATGCGGTCTGCACGGTCGACCGCCTCATCACTCTATCGACCCGGTCTCCTGGCGCCTGCGGCGCGGCGCGGCTCGATGCGACATCGGCCTGTCGGGCCGACGGCCAATCAGGGCGTCTTCTTCTTGGCAGGTCGTGGCTTGAATCTTGAGAGCTGCAGCCAGTCGTTTGCCGGCAGGCCCAGGCGCTGATCCATCATGGTCGGGTAGAGCCCGGCGGGCACACCGCCCTCGCCATTCCAAAGCACCGCAATACCGAAATCTTCGCCAGGCAGCATGCCCAGCATGGCGCGGTAACCCTGCACGGCACCGGCATGGAACACCATGTCGTGTCCCGAATAGTCGAACACGCGCCAGCCCAGTGCATAGGCCGCCGTGCGCACACGTCCGCGGCGCCAGGGTGAGGATGACATCTCGGCCGGCGTCGCGACCTGGGGCGCATGCATCAGCGCGATCAATTCGGGTGACAACACCTCCGGACGATGACCCAACTGGGCCAGCAGCCATTCGCCGAGATCATTGACGCTGGCGTTGACGCCGGCAGCGGGTGGCACCCGGTAATAGGTTTCCTTGGGTATCAGTGAGCGCCATTGCCCAGCCCGGCCGACATGCGGCAGGGCAAAGCTGCGATTGCTCATCAGGGCTTCGCGGCCATAGGTCGCGGTCTGCATGCCGAGCGGATGGAACAGGCGCTTCTCGACCTGATGGGTGAAAAAATCGCCGGTGGAGGCAAACACCACGTCACCGATCAGACTGAAGGCGACGTTCTGGTAGGCGTAGCAATCGCCGACTGAGCACAGCGGCGAGATATTGCCAAGCTTCTCGACCAGCATCGGGTAGGGCTCTTCCGACTCCAGCTGATGATCGTAAGTATTGTGCGGAAGACCGACACGATGACTGAGCAATTCGTCGATGCGCAGACGACCGGCACCATCCTGATCCTTCAACAGGAAGGCGGGCACCATGTCCTGCACGCGGTCACTCCACTCGAGCACACCCTGGTCGACCAGCAGACTGCTCAGCGCCGACGCAAAGGCCTTCGACAACGACGCCACGCGGAAGACTGTCTCGGGCCCGACCTTGGTTCCGGTGCGCACATCGGCAAAGCCATAGCCCTTGGCATCGATGATCTTGCCATTGGACACCATGACCCAGGCCATGCCGGGCACCTGACCGGTGCGCATGACGCCGCGCGCAAGCTGATCCATTTCGCCGGCGAGCAGGGTTTCCTGCGCTGCGTTGATGGCGGGCGCCCGGGTTGTCGTCGCGGTGACTGACACCGCGGAATTCGCCGAATCCGCGGCGCGAACAATCAACGGTAAAACCAGGCCCAGACCAAGGACCAGGCCGCCTGCGATGACACGGGTGAAAAAAGTCTGCATGGTATGCTCGTCAACTACCGCGCAATTGTAGCAACGTCTGCCGCGGAAGGTGGCTGAAGCGCAGCCAAATCATGTATTTGAACGGAGAATCTAGACATGTGGGCAGGACTGATCTTTCTTGGCGTGTTGGTTGTGCTTGGGTTCTGGGCTGTCGGCATCTACAACAACCTGATCCGTGGCCGCCGCGGCTTCGAGAACGCGTTCGCACAGATCGATGTTCAGCTGACCCGGCGCTATGACCTGATTCCGAACCTTGTCGAGATCGCCAAGGGCTACATGGCACACGAGCGTGACACCCTGGAAGCCGTCATCAAGGCGCGTAACCAGGCCGTCAGCGGCTTGAAGAACGCCCAGGCCAATCCGGGTGATGTCGGCGCGATGGCGGCCCTGTCGGGCGCTGAGGGGCAGTTGACGGGCGCGCTCGGTCGGCTGTTTGCCCTGTCCGAAGCCTATCCGGACCTCAAAGCCAACCAGAACATGATGCAGCTGTCCGAGGAACTGACCTCGACCGAGAACAAGGTCGCCTTCGCCCGCCAGGCGTTCAACGATGCCGTGATGAACTACAACGTCACCCGCGAGATGTTCCCGAACACCATCGTCGCCGGCATGTTCAGCTTCAAGGAAGCGGCACTGCTGCAGATCGAGGACGAGGCCAAGCGCGTCGCCCCGCAGGTCAAGTTCAACTGAAGCCAGGGCTTCCCGGTCAGCCGGGAAGCCCGTTGCAGACCGCTTGAGTGTTCGTGTTTCCACACGATGACCGAGGCCCGTGGCGCAGCAGCAGACAAGGCGCAGCGACCAGTGAGCGGCGTATCGGCAACGTCCAGATGAGCGTATCGCGATGAATTTTTTCGAGAGTCAAAGGCTGGCGCGGGCGCAGTCCAAGCGGCTGCTGCTGATGTTCGGGCTGGCGGTGCTGGCCATCGTGGCGGCAATCGATCTGGTTCTGGTGCTGGTGCTATTCGCCGGGCAGGAGCGCGGCGAGGTCGAGGCGCTGTCGTTCGCGCAGATTCTGTCGGCCAATACCGGCGCCCTGATTGGCGGCGCGCTGGCAACGATGGGCCTGATCGCGGTCGCGTCGATGTTCAAGATGGCGACGCTGCGCTCCGGCGGCAGCGCTGTCGCGCAATCACTCGGCGGCACCCTGGTGTCATCGGACACGCGCAATCCGCATCATCGCCGACTGCGCAATGTGGTCGAGGAGATCGCCATCGCTTCCGGCGTGCCGGTGCCACAGATCTATGTGTTGGAGCAGGAGGCCGGAATCAACGCCTTCGCCGCCGGCTATTCGCCCGCCGATGCCGCGGTTGCGGTTACCCGTGGCGCGATGGAAAAGCTCACCCGTGACGAGTTGCAGGGCGTGATCGCGCACGAGTTCAGCCATGTGCTCAATGGCGACATGCGCCTGAACATCAAATTGATGGGCGTGCTGTTCGGCATCCTGGTGCTCGGCATCGTTGGCCGCAAGCTGCTCGAGAACATGCGCCATGTCCGCGACAGCAAGGCGACCGGGCCCCTGCTCATTGCCGCGGTCGCGGTCACCATCATCGGCTATACCGGGGTGTTCTTCGGCCGCATGATCAAGGCGCGCATTTCCCGTGAGCGCGAATATCTCGCCGATGCTTCGGCGGTCCAGTTCACCCGGCAGACCCAGGGCATCGCCGGCGCGCTGAAAAAAGTTGGCGGTCTGGCCGAGGGCTCGAAGCTTGAGAATGCCGAAGCCGAGGAAGTCAGCCATATGCTGTTCGGTGATGGCATCGGTTACTCGGCCCTGTTTGCTACTCATCCGCCTCTGGTCGATCGCATCAAGCGGCTCGATCCGCAGTTCAATCCCAGTCAGTACGGCGAGATCGCGCGGCGCTGGTCGGCGCCGGTCGATGTACTCGCACTCGATGCCGAGATGGAGCGCAGCGGCATCGCTGGCCTCGCTGCCGGCGCCGGCGGCGCGGGCGCGGCGCGCTCGACCGCAAACAAGGGCGCGGCCTTGCCGGCGCGCAAGGCCGAGCTGACCATCGATCCCGAACATGTCGCCACCCAGGTCGGCAATCCGGCCCAGGATGATTACCGGACTGCCGATGCCATCCACAGGCAGATTCCGCAGGCCCTCAGCGAGGCCGCGCATGATCAGACCCAGGCGATGGAACTGGTATTCGCCCTCCTGGTCGATGAAGATCCGGCGATCTCGGCGCGCCAGCTCAGCATGATCGCCAGCCATGCCGGCTCATCGGCAATGACCGCGACCGAGGAGTTGCTGCCCAAAGTCGCCGGCTTGCATCCGATGTCACGGCTGCCACTGGCGGCGATGGCGTTTCCCGGCATCCGGCGTTTTCCGCGGCCGAATCTGCAGCAGTTCACCCAGCTGCTGGAAAAATTGATCCACGCCGATGGCAAGATCGGTCTGTTCGAGTATTGCCTGGCCAAGCTGGTCAGCACCCAGGTCGGCGACCTGCTCAATCCGCGCCAGTCCACCGCCATCGGCAAACGCAAACTGATCCAGTGCCGCGAACATATTGGCGTGCTGTTCTCCGTCGTCGCCGCCTTCGGCCATGACGACGAGACCAGCGCCAAGCGCGCCTTCGCCAGCGGCATCAACAACCTGTTCCAGCAATCGAGCCCGGCCTATCTGGTGCCGGCCAATTGGGTCGAAGCAATGGACCGCGCCCTGCCCGAGATGGACGAGCTCGATTCCAACGCCAAGCAGATGCTGATCGAAGCCCTGGTCACCACCATCTCGACCGACGGTCAAGTCGCCGTCGGCGAAGCCGAACTGCTCCGCGTTGTCTGCGCCGGCCTGCACTGCCCACTGCCGCCGATGTTGGCGGCGGGCTGAACTCGGCTCCAGGATTGGACCGGACTGACCGTCGCTATCGCCGGTGTGACACTTGGCCATCACTGCGGGATGGGCACTACGGACAATTCCTGACGGGAAAGTTCGCTCCCTATGGGCAAGTATTGAATCGTGTCCGTTGGACGTCCACGGCACTGGGCGCACGCCGTCGCCTCATCGAATCAGCGATCGCTGGCCATGGCGTCAATCAGCGCCCAAGGACAGTCGCAACACCTCCGGACGATCGCGGGAAAATCAGGATCATGGTTTGGGAATACGCAGTGTCTTGCTGATCATCAACGAGCCGGACAGCGCGTACATCAGCACCAGCGGGTGCAGCTGCCAGGGACCCAGGCGCACGCTGCCGAACCAGAGTTCGTCGCCGATGCTGCCTTGCCATGCGGCAATGGCCAGCACGATCACCAGGGCGAGGCTGGTCGGGATGGGTGTGCCTTCGAAATACTTCACCTTTTCGCCGCCTTCGGATAATGCCTCGGCAGTGACATTGAACCTCGCCAAGCGGCTGACTCCGCAACAGACGAAGTAGGAAAGAATCAACCAATCCCAGCCACCGTGCATCCCGCAGGCATAGGCCAATGCGGCGGGCGCCACGCCGAAGGAAATGACATCGGCCAGCGAATCGAGCTCGCGTCCCAGAACCGACTGCTGCCGCCGCCAACGCGCGACATTGCCGTCGAGCGCGTCCAACACGAAAGCAATGGGCACCAACGCCATGCCGATCAGCAGGTCGAGAGTGCCACCTTCCTGCAGATAGCGCATCGCGGCAAAGACTGCACCGGTACCGCAGAAGGCATTGCCCAGGGTCAGCCAATCGGCGAGATGGAACTGCCGGATCATCGTGAAATGCTGCTTCGCCATGCGGGCCTCCTCTGCCAGAGTGGCAGTCTCGGGCGATTATCGCGTGGACTCGATGCGCTGGCGCACATAGGCGCGCGTCATGCCGATCGGCAATACGGCGCAGCGACCTTCGGCTATTGCGCGCCGAGGATCAAATCACTGGCTTTCTCGGCGATCGCGACGGTGGGTGCATTGGTATTGCCCGAGACGATCTTCGGCATGATCGAGGCGTCGACGACGCGCAGGCCGGTGATGCCGTGTACGCGCAGGGTTGGATCCACTACAGCGCGGGCATCGTTGCCCATCCGGCAGGTGCCGACCGGGTGGTAGACGGTTTCGCATTTGCGGCGCAGGAAGGCAGTGATGGCCGCATCGGAATCATCGTTGTCGCCGGGGAAGAGTTCTACCCCGCGGAAGGCATCAAACGCGCGCGCATTGAAGATCTTGCGCGAAGTGCGTACGGCTTCGACCAGCACGCGGCGATCCAGATCCTCGGCATCGCTGAGATAGTTGGCGTAGATCCGTGCAGGCGCTTCGGGATCGGCTGAAGCCAGTTCGAGATGACCGCGACTGCGTGGCTGCAGATGACAGGCATGCATCGTCATGCCATCGCCGGGCACGCGGTTGCGGCCATGATCATCGAGGATCGCCGGGACGAAATGGAATTGCAGATCGGGGCGCTCGTCGGGCGCCAATGCCGATCGCGCGAAGCCGCCGGCCTCGGCGACATTGGAGGTGCCCGGGCCTTGACGGAACAGGAAGTAGCGCAGGCCGGTGAGTACTTCGCTGATGCGGTCGTAGGTGATCGGCTGGGTGCAGCGGTAGACGGTGCAGGAATCCAGATGATCATGCAGATTCTGACCGACGCCGGCGGCATCGTGGCGGACCTCGATGCCATGCGCGCGCAGATGATCGGCGGGGCCGACGCCGGACAGCATCAACAACTGCGGTGAATTGATCGCGCCACCACAGAGGATCACTTCGCGGGCGGCTTCGGCGCGCTGGCTTCGGCCCTTGACACGATACTCGACGGCGACCGCTCGACCGTTCTCGATCTGCACGCGATCGACCATCGCATGCGTGACGATCTTCAAATTGTCGCGGTCGCGTGCGCTGTTGAGGTAGCCAGCGGCAGTACTCCAGCGCTGTCCGTTCTTCTGGGTGACCTGGTAGAAACCGAAGCCTTCCATATCATCGTCGTTGAAATCGGCGTTGCGCGAATAGCCTGACTCGACTGCGGCCTCGATGAAGTGGCTGGACAGCGGATTGGTATAGCGCAGATCGGCGACATTGAGCGGGCCGCCGGTGCCATGAAAGGCATTGCCGCCGCGCTCGTTGTTCTCGCTGCGGCGGAAATACGGCAGCATCGAATCGAAATCCCAGCCGGCATTGCCGGCCGCTGCCCAGTCGTCGTAGTCGCGTCGATGGCCGCGGATATAGCACATTGCATTGATCGAACTGGAGCCACCGAGCACCTTGCCGCGTGGCCACCAGAGTCGGCGGCCATCGAGCGCCGGCACGGGCTCGGTGTTGTAGTTCCAGTTGACGCCCTTGCGCGCCACCAGCTTGGAGATGCCGGCGGGCATATGGATGAAGGGATGCCAGTCGCGGGGTCCGGCCTCCAGCAGCAGCACCCGGTGATTGGGATTGGCCGACAAGCGATTGGCCAGTACACAGCCGGCGGAACCGGCACCCACGATGATGTAGTCGAACATGGTTTCCCGCCGCCGCGCCTGGGCATTGAGGGGCGCGCCATCGCGTACCCGAGGTGCGGCGTCTGCCGCGTCGATGATTGATTCAGGACGGTAGGCCGCTGGCTTAGAGCAAATGCTCGGGCATTGGGTCTGCAGCGGCGACGCGGCCGGGCTCGATCAGCGTAGTTCCAGCACTTCCAGCAGATCGCCGACGCGCAGGGTGCCCGCGGCGCGCGGAATGAGGTTTTGCCCGAAGATGATGCCCTTCGGGCTGCGTCGGAAGGTCTTCAAGGTGCGCAATGGCTCGCCGTCTTCGGCTTTGACTCCGGTGTCCGGATCGACCGTGGTGAGCACGCAGCGCACACAGGGTTTGCAGACATCCAGTTCAACACTCCCGATCCGAATGCGCAGCCAGCTGTCCTCGACGAAGGGCAACTCGCTGCAGACAACCAGATTGGGCCGAAACTGCAGCATTTGGACCGCGCGCGGGCTGCGCCGATTGAGCTCGTCCAATGAGGCCGTGCCGATCAGCAGCAGCGGATAGCCATCGGCGAAGCTGACAATATCGCCCGGCCGCGCATGCGTTGGCGACACCGCACGCAGGCAGTCGTCAGCCTGATGCACGAGTCGGCAATTCTGTTGCAGCACGCTGCTGATCCAGCGGCAGGCGGCAGCATCGGCGACCCGCGCGGGACTGAGCGAATCCCAGACATCGACTTCGATCGTTGCGGCGTCACCGGTGGGCGGCGTTGTCGTGATTGCTGCATGACCGGGCGCGACCAGTCGCAGGGTTCCGTCATCAGCGATCGGCGCGGATTCGATCAGCAGCATCGAGGGCAGGCTGCGCGCACTGATGAACTTGCCGTGCTGATCGACCACCATCCAGCGGCGATCACCGGCCAGACCGCGCGCCTCTACCTCAGCCTGGTCGAGCGAAATTCCGCGCGTGGATTTCAGCGGATGGATATGGATCGACTGCAGAGAGATCGCATTCATGACCACCACCAGATCAGCACGGAGACGACCAGCACCGAAAGCCCAAACAGCAGGGCGGCACGCCAATTGCCGGCCAGGCGTGGAGAGGCGACATCGAGCGCACGACGACCGTGAATCATCGAGGCGGTCAGGTTCTCGCGCTTGTAGACCAGGTATTGCAAGACCGCGACTACATGCATGGCGATGAGCACGAGGATGACCGGCTCAAGCCGATGATGCAGCCAGTTCGCGCGTTCGGCCCAGAGATCGGGCAGGCGGTCGTAGAGCGGGCCGAACCACTCGATGTCATCGGCAGCTGCCAAGCCGGTGATTGCCTGCGCAAGCAGGACGAAGAGGATCAGCAGTGCAGCCCAGCCGCCAAAGGGATTGTGGCCGGCCAGTTGGCTGACCGGCGTCTGCCGCCATTCGCGAAAATAGGTCAGGAGCTTGTGCGGTCCGGCCATGAGCGCGCCGAAGCGAAGGTTGTCGCTACCAGCAAGCCCCCAGAGCAGTCGGAACAGCAGCAGGGCGAGCAGGGCATAGCCGAACCGGAAGTGCCACTGCATGTCCAGCCAGCCAAACTTGGCGGTGCCAAATTGCAGCAGGACCAGCACCGCCAGCGACCAGTGGAAAAGTCGAATCGGCAGATCCCAGACCGGCTTGCCCTGAGCGGGAATTGGCGCGTTCATGCGATACCCAGACCAGGGATGCCGGTGATGCTGTCGGGATCGAATCCAGCCAACTGGGCGAAGCGACGACCACGTTCCACATAATCGGAGAACTGACCGAAACTAGGTGCGCCCGGTGACAGCAGCAGCACACTGCCGGGGCGCGTTGCGGCTTGGGCGAGCGCAAAGGCCGAGTCAAATTCGTCCGCGCCAGCAAGCACAGCGCGCAACGAGGGTTCAGTTTCGAGTAGCGCGCGCACCCGCGCAGCCACTGCACCGGTGCAGACGATCCGCAGTGGCGGCGCAGCGATCAGTGCCGCGCAGAGCGGTGTCCAGTCGAGCCCGCGATCCTGTCCGCCCAGGATCAAAACGATGTCGCGACCGCGGAATCTTTCCAGCGCCGCGATGCTGGCCTGCGGTGTGGTCGCAATGCTGTCGTTGATGTATTCGACTTCGTCGCGCACCCCCAGTGATTGCTGACGATGCGGCAGCGGTTGGAAACTGGTCAGCGCCGCCGCCGCTGCGCGCGCATCGTAGCCGGCGGCGGCAATTGCGGTCAGCGCGGCGCAGGCGTTGGATGCATTGTGGATGCCGGCCATGGCCAGTCGGCTCAGCGCGATCACCGGTTCCGCGCTGAGGCAAAGCTGGCCCTCGCGGACATGCCAGCCAGAGTCGACATTGAACCACTGCGTCCCGGCGTCGCCGGCCCGTTGCCGGGATATCGGATCAGCGGCGTTCAACACGCGAATGGTCGCTGGATCAGCGCCGAGGATGCCGAGCTTGTCGCACAAGTAACGCTCGACACTGCCGTGCCAGTCGAGGTGTTCCTCAATCAGGTTGGTGATCACCGCGACAGTCGGTGCACCGGCAAAGTCGCGGGTCTGAAAACTCGATAATTCGATCACCCAGCAGTCGACCGCGGGCGCTGCATCGAGTAGCTCGAGCAGGGGCAGACCAATATTGCCGCAGAGTGCGCTGCGCACGCCGAGCGCGCGCAGCAGATGCGCGGTCAGGGCGCTGGTCGTGCTCTTGCCCTTGGTGCCGGTAATGCAGATAGTGCGCGCCTCGGGGTGTTCGGCGAACCAGATCGCGCTGCCGGAAATCACCCGCAGCCCCGCCGCGATCAGTTCGGCTATCGGCGCGCGGTAGGGGCTGATGCCGGGCGACTTGATCGCGACATCGAAACCGGCGAGATCGCTTGCGCTGTAGGCGCCGGCATGGATATGCAGATTGTGGTCGCTCAGTCGCTGCGCGGACTCGGCTTCTGAGTCGCTGCAGAACAGAGTCAGTGTCTGATCCGGATTTCGTCGCCGCAGGGCATGCCAGGCAGCGCGCCCCTCGCGACCGAAGCCGAGGATGGCGACGCGCAGTTCGCCTAGCTCAGCGAGCCGCATGCAGGATCGGCAGCAGGCGATCGGGAAGATGGTGCGGACCGCTGGCGCGCAGTTGCGCGGCGAGGTCCAGTTCGGCGGGATCGATACGGCTCAGGCTCTGCCGGGCGAAGCGTGCGACCAGGGCGTCCTCGCTCCATTCGGCGCGTGCCGACAGCGCCGCCATCGCGGCGCGCGATTCGCGTCCTTCGCCCACGCATTCGAAAGGCTTGTGTGCATCCAGTTCGAGCAAGGCGTCGAACGCAGATGCCAGTGCGGCATCGTCGAGCAGATTGCGACCGAAGATCGACAGCAGACGCGCCTTGGGCAGAAACGGCGCCAGCGCCAGGAAGACGAAGTGACACTTTGGACATTCGCCGCACCAGCGCGAAGTCGGGCGTTCGCCGAGGATCTTGAAATTGCGGTTGCAGCTGGAAAATACCGTGTGGTACTGCTCCAGCCGCGCAAAGCGCTCGGTCACTGCAAGTTCGGAGAATGCACGCAATACCGAAAAATAGTCGAGATCGCTGGCGACCGCGCGCTGCAGATGGGTACGGAACAACTGCTCGAAGCGCAGGCCCTTGCTCCACTGATGATTGACCGCGAAGCCATCGCGGACCAGATTGGCACTCGACGCCGAGCGCTCATTGGAAAACGCGATCGCGTCGAAGTCGTAAAGAATTGCCGCGCAGCTGAGGATCGCCGAATTGATCGCGGTGACCGGAATATGCCCGTTGTAGGCGCCATTGCGGTTCATCTCGAACAGCAGCGGAGAAATCTCGCGGCGGATATTGAGCATGGCGAGCCCGGTGCGCTCGGCGGTCGCCTGGATCAGGGCCGAGCTGCCGACCCACACCGCCGTCATCGGCTCGCCCTGCGCACGCAACAGTTCAACCGTGACCAGGGAATCCTTGCCGCCGCCAATCGGAACCAGGGTGCGGCGGCTCAGTCCGGCGGCTGCGGCTGAGGCATTGGCCCTTGGGTCAGACGGAAAACAAATTCGGCCGTGCAGATCCAATCCATTCTGGTGCGCAAACTCGCCGAGCCCGTGCAGATAGATCTCGTCGAGCATGGCCGCCGTCCCGGCATCGATCGGCGTCGCTTCATTGCGGATTTCGGCGGGAACGGCGGCCTTGTAGTAGCTGATGCCGGCGATCAGGTGCAGGCTGGTGAGCGCGCGCGCCAGCGCCGCCGAACGCGCCGGGTCGAGCTGGCTGGGTGCGTCGGGAAAACTGATCTGCTCGATCAGTTCGGGCCCCTGATCGAAGGCGTAGACCAGTTTCGCCACACCCGTGGCGACGGAAAAATCCACCCGAACAAAACGAAAACAACGGGCGGAGCGGGGTTCGGAAAGACTCAAAGCATCACCTCGTCGGCAGGCGCGCGCCGATTGTAATTGGAGGCCATCACCGCACCATAGGCGCCGGCCTGGGCAATCAACACCACATCGCCGGCCTCCGAAGGCGGGAACCGCCGATCGACGCCGAGCACATCGCCGCTCTCGCAGATCGGACCGACCAACTGCACGGTTTCGCTGGCGGGCTGATCGATCCGGCTCAGATTGCAGATCGGATGCCAGGCATCATAGAGCGCGGGGCGCAGCAGATTGTGCATGCCGGCATTGACCCCAACGTAGTGCACATCGCCTTTGCGCTTGCACTGGGTAACCCGCGCCAGCAGGACACCGGCCTCGGCAACCAGAAAGCGTCCGGGTTCCATCCACAGCTGGAACTGCGGATAGGCGGCCTTGACCTCGGCCAGCGCGCGCGCCAGTTCGTCGAGGTCGACGGCGCTTTCCTCGGGCCTTGCCGGCACACCGATTCCACCACCGATGTCGAGTATCGACACGCTCGGTATCGATTCGGCAATCGCGGCGAGCTCGGCATAGACCTCGCGAAAATGCGCGACCGAAAGAATGCCCGACCCCAGATGCGCATGCAGGCCGATCACCCGTGCGCCGGCGGCCTGGGCGGCACGACGCGCCTCGCCCAGATCGGCCAGGGCGATGCCGAACTTGCTGCTGGCGCCGCCGGTCTTGACCTTGTCGTGATGGCCGCGGCCGACACCGAGATCAACCCGCAGCAACAATTCGCGTCCGCTGAATACCGCGCCGTGACGCTGCAGAAGTTCGTGATTGTCGATGGTGATGGCGGCGCGCGTGGGCGCGATGCGCTGCCATTCGGCGATATCGGCAAAGTTGGATGTGTACAACTTGGCTGCCGCCGGCGCGATCGCCTCGGCATGCGCCAACTCGCCTTCGGAAACGCATTCGAGTCCAAAGCCGAGCTCGGCCAATTCGGCAAGTATGGCCGGATGGTCATTCGCCTTGGTCGCGTAGAACCACTGGTCGACGGCATCGATGCGCAGCAACTGTCGAGCTCGTTCGCGCAGGGTGTCGCGCTCATAAACGTAGCGTGGGCTGCGTTCACCGGCGAGAACAAGCAGTTCATCGCGGCGGCGCAGCCACCAGGGCTCGGCCCGCGATTCACGCGCGTTCTGGTAAAGACTGCTCCAGCTCGGCCCGAATACCGAGTCGTCTTCGGCGCGCAGCGCGCGGGTGCGCACCAGGCTTTCATGCACGCGCGCGACCAGGCCCTCAGCGGCACTTTCATCGACGACGAAGGTGAGGTTGAGATTGTTCGCGCTCTGGCTGATCAGGTGCACCGGCATCGGGCCGAATTCGGACCAGACCCCGGAAAGTTTCGGCAACAGCGCACGCATGCCACGACCGACCAGGGTGACCGCGGCGCAGGGGCCGATCAGTTTGACCCGGCAGACCTTGGCCAGATCGCTGCAGAGTGCTTCGAGTACATTGCTGTTGACCAGGTTCTCGCTGGGATCGAGCGAGACGGTGACATTGGTCTCGGCCGAGCTGATCAGGTCGACCGACAGCCCATGCAGTTTGAACGCAGCGAACACATCGGCGAGAAAGCCGACCTGCTGCCACATGCCGAGCGATTCCATCGCCACCAGCATGACGCCGCGACGCGCACTGATCGCTTTGACCGAAGCATGGCCACCCGGCACACGGGCCTCGATGACGGTGCCGTCGAGTTCGGGGCGGTTGGTGTCCTTGATCCACATCGGCACGCCGGCATCGCGCACCGGCGCCAGCGAACGCGGATGCAGGACCTTGGCGCCGGTGGTCGCAATCTCCTGCGCCTCCTCGAAGTCCAGCCTGGACAACAGGCGGGCATCGGGTACCTGGCGCGGATCAGCGGAAAACATGCCGGCGACATCGGTCCAGATCTCGACACGATCGGCACCAAGAATGGCGCCGAGGTAGGCCGCCGTGGTATCCGAGCCGCCGCGACCGAGAATCGTGGTGCAACCACGACCATCGCGGGCAATGAACCCTGGTGCGACGAAGACATCGGCCTGCTTGGCGAGTTCGCCGGCGCGCACTGCATCGGGCGTCGCGTCGCAGTTGACCGACAACCAGCGTGACCATTCGCTCTGGTGCGCCGGTTCCAGCGCGCACAGCCACGCGCGCGAATCCAGCCAGGCGGCATCCAGCTTCTGCTGGCCGAAAAAAGCCGCGCCCAGCGTGCTGCTGCAGAGCTCACCGATGGCCAGCACTTCGGCCTGCCAGTCGAGCGCGCGTGCGGCCGCGCGTGGATCGGTGGCCAATGCAGCCAGACGATCCAGCCATTCGTCCGTCGCTTGCGGCAGGTCGATGCCGAGTGCGCGCACCAGCGCCTGATGCCGTTCGCGTACTTCGGTGACCAGAACATGCGCCTTTTCCTGATCGCCCGAGGTTTCGATCAGGGCAAGCAGGAGATTGGTGACGCCGCCCAATGCCGACACCACGATCACCGGGCGCAAGCCAGCATCCATGCGTTTCTTCGCCAGCATCAGGATTGCCTGCCAGCGCGGCGCAGTGGCCACACTGGTACCACCGAACTTCAACACGACCCAAGGTCGCGTGCCTGTGCTTGCGTGGTGATCGATCGACATGAAGCGGGTTCCGGTTCAGCGAGGCCGGCAGATTGCGGCATCCCCGATCATGCGCAATCTGATGCGATGCATCAAATGACTTTTCAGTGCGCCTGCAAAAACGCCCCTCGGCAGCGCCGATACGGTCCTGCGCTGAGCGCCAGTTGGGCTCAGCCGATCGACTCGAGCCGGCTGTCCTGCGCGCTGCTTGCGCGCAGCAGCCGGTCGGCAACGGCATGCCAGGCGCGGTCGTCCGGCGTGCGCTCGACCAGGATGCGGTCTGCGCCTTCGGCGTCGAGGCTGCGCAGCGCGGCGTACAGGTGATGGGCGAATTCCTCGGGCTGGTCGGGCAGGGCGAGTCCGGGCAGGTTGGCCGGGGCCGCGCCGATCGACAGCACCACCGCGGTCTCGCCCTCGTCCTGGCAGGCTTTCCAGCGGCTGATCAGTTGCGCCCGCGGCACGCTTTCGGTCGGCGTGCGCGGCGCATAATGCGCGGCCAATGCACCGGAAACCCGCGGGCTGTCGGCCACGCTGCCTTCGTCGACCGCGCCAACGACGCGGACGATTTCGCCGCGACTGATTTGCCCGGGTCGCAGAATGCGCACACTGGGCCCGGTCAGATCGATGATGGTTGATTCGATGCCGATCGCGCAGGCGCCGCCATCGAGCACGCAGGGCAGCGCTGTGGCGAACTCATCGCGCACGTGTTGCGCCGTGGTCGGACTGATATGGCCAAAGCGATTGGCCGAGGGCGCAGCCAGCCCATCGCCGAACGCGCGCAGCAGACGCAGCGCCACCGGATGTTGCGGGATGCGGATGCCGATGCTGTCCTGTCCGCCGGTGACGAGCGTACCGACGCCGGCGGCCTTGGCGAGGATCAGGGTCATCGGACCCGGCCAGAAGGCATCGGCCAGAGCCAGCGCATTGGCCGGCACGTGATCGGCCCAGTCTGCCAGCTGATCGGTGTGCGCCAGATGCACGATCAGCGGATGATCGGCGGGACGCCCCTTCAGCGCGAAGATCGCACGCACCGCCGAATCATTGCGCGCATCGCCAGCCAGGCCATAGACCGTTTCGGTCGGCATCCCGACCAGGCCGCCACCACGCAAAATGGCCACGGCATCGGCTATATCCTGATCGTCAGGGACAAAAAGACTCATCCGTCATTGTACGGCATTCACGGAATCGCCCCATCACAACGCGGTGGTGTAGGGCATCATCTGTGAGACGCCATGCTTTTCTGTAGGGCATCTCTGTGAGATGCCATTTTGAATTTGCCGCGGTATTGAGATGGCATCTCACAGAGCTGCCCTCCATCGGGCATAAGCCAAAGCAGCCGCGCGGGAGCGCGGCCCTCCATTTTGGGGCGGAGCGCGCGCTTGAAGCGCAATGCGCTGGTTTTTTGGAGGGCGCCGCTCCTGCGGCGCTTGGTAATTACCGGTAGGCCGGGTGCGCTTTTCTGTAGGGCATCTCTGTGAGATGCCATTTTGAATT